>NZ_QKSE01000002.1:0-270174 GCF_003234595.1 Curtobacterium sp. MCPF17_051
CTCGCTCAAGCCCCTCCAGCTCGAGGGCGACAACGCCATCCTGACCGGCACCACCGTCCACGTCAGCGAAGACGCCGCCGGCCTGCTGAACAAGACCTTCGGCACCGACGCTGTCAAGCGCGGCCTGCTCGTCGGCACCGCCACCATCACCGCCCAGATCAAGTAACACCCCGCACCACCACAGTCGGCCCGGACCACGCAGCAGCGCGGTCCGGGCCGACTTGCGTCGTGCGGCGTGCGTCGTGCGTAACCGGGCGTACCTGGTGGAACCGGGCGTACCTGGTGGAACCGGGCGTACCTGGCGGAACCGGGCGTACCTGGTGGAACCGGGCGTACCTGGTGGAACCGGGCGTACCTGGTGGGTTGTTTCGACCAGGTACGCCCGTTCTTGCGAACCAACGCGCGTGCGATGGGAAGGAACGGGCGCACGGACGGACGGGAGGCCCGGTGCCAGCTGGCACCGGGCCTCCCGTCCGTCGTGTCCGCGCGCCGGGCCGGCGGCCCCTGCCGGGACTCGGCCCCGCGGACAGGTTGCGGGTACCGGGACCCGCAACCTGTCCGCGGGGCCGAGACTCGGGCTGCCGCGGCCACGCGCGCAACGAGCGACGCCCCGACCGGACCGGTCGGGGCGTCGCTCGTGATGGTGCCGATCAGCGGATGATCGAGATGTTGTCCGCCTGCGGACCCTTCTTGCCCGGCCCGATCTCGTACTGCACGTGGTCGTCCTGGGCGAGCGGCCGGGAGCCGGTCGCCGCGACGATGCTGGAGAAGTGCGCGAACAGGTCCTGGGACCCGTCGTCGGGGTGGATGAAGCCGTACCCCTTGCTGTGGTCGAACCACTTGACGGTGCCCGTCGGCATGGCGGTCAGCACGGTGTCAGTGGATGCGCAGCTGCGCGACCATCGGGCACGCGAAGGGGTCGCGGGCGGCGAGGCCGACGCGATTGAGGTACCGGACGACGATGCCGTAGGACCGCAGCAGCGTGGTCTCGGTGTAGGGCACGTCGAGGGTGTCGCAGTGGTCACGGACGAGGAGGCGGGCCTGCTTCAGTGCCGGGCGCGGCATCGACGGGAACAGGTGGTGCTCGACCTGGTAGTTCAGGCCGCCCATCAGGAACGACACCCACCAGCCGCCACGGATGTTGCGCGAGGTGCGCACCTGGCGGGAGAAGAAATCGACCTTCGCGTCGTGCGCGATGGTCGGCATGCCCTTGTGGTTCGGGGCGAACGAGGCGCCCATCATCACGCCGAACACGGCGAGCTGCACCCCGAGGAACGCACACGCCATCCCGAACGGCAGGAACCAGAACACGACGGTCAGGTAGATCGCGAAACGCGCCACGAGCAGGGCACCCTCGATGAGGCGGTGCTTCTTGTCGGCCTTGGTGCCGTTGCCGGTGACGATCGACATCACCGCGTAGCGGTGCAGGTTCAGGCCCTCGAGCGTCAGGAGGGGGAAGAACAGCCACCCCTGGAAGCGCATGAAGGTCTTCATCGCGCCGCCCTTGACGGCCGCGGCGTCCTCCGGCAGGAACCGGATGCCGTCGGGCGCGATGTCGGGGTCCTTGCCGACGGTGTTCGGGTTGCCGTGGTGGCGGGTGTGCTTGTTCATCCACCACGAGTAGCTGAGCCCCACGAGGAACGTGCCGAGCCAGCGGCCCGCGCGGTCGTTCCACTTCTGGGACTCGAACACCTGACGGTGCGCGGCCTCGTGCGACAGGAACGCGAACTGCGTGAACAGCACGCCCAGCGCGCCGGCCACGATCAGCTGGAACCACGAGTCACCGAGAAACGCGAACGCGACCCAGGTGAGGGCAAGACTGCCGACGAGTGCGCCGAACAGTGCCCAGTAGAAACCGGTACGACGGCGGAGCAGGCCGTTCTCCTTCACCTGCGCCAGCAGCGCGGAGTAGGTCGAGGTGCCCTTGCGGGCACCCGTAGCGGGACGAGTGCGGGTGTAACCCTGAGCGAGCGGAGTGGTGGTCATGTGGACCGCCTTCCGGTACGGATCGGTCCTTCAACCGGTTCGAGGGAGTTCACGCGAGTGCGCTTGTGGCGACCCTAGGGGCCGAACTTGCGTGTTCACCGTGGTGTCCGGAACACGTCGCGCGACACACCGGTTCAGCCCGCGTGGCGCTCCGGACCGTCTGCGCACGACCCGGACGATGCACGCAACGTCTGCCCGGGGTACTCCCGGAACCGACGGAAGTACGTCCCCGAGAACCGCCCGAGGTGCCGGAAGCCCCAGGCCATCGCGGCCTCGCTCACGCTGGTCTCGTGCCGGCTGCTGGACTCGAGGACCGCGTGCACCCGGTCGAGCCGCATCCGCAGCAGGAACGTCATCGGCGAGACCCCGTGCTCCCGCATGAAGGACGTCTGCAGGGTCCGCGGGCTCACACCCACGGCGTCGCAGATGTCGGTGAGGCACAAGGGCCGGTCGCAATGGCCCTCGAGGTAGGCCTCGGCGAGTTCGACCGTCGACGGCATCACCGCACGGCGGAGCACCGCGGGCGTCAGCACCCCGAAGGCTCGGAGCACGGCCTCGACCAGCGCGACCTGCGCACCGGTCCGGGCACCCGAGGTGAACCCGTCGCGCGTCGCGGTGACGGCCACCTGCTCGACGCACCGGCGCAGGTGTTCGAGCGCCGCGATGGCGGGCTCGGCTCCCCGGGTCGGCAGTCCCGGCGCTGCTGCTCCCAGCGACGAGCCCACCTGGTCGAGGAGCGACCGGTCGATGCTCACGAGCTGCAGCGTGCCCTTCGGGGCACGCACCGAGAACTCCCCGGACGTCGGCATCAGGACGGGCGTGCCGGGCCTGGTCTCGAGGACGACCCCGCCGTCGACGGCGACGCGGACACCACCGGTGCTCGACCACCCGACGACGATGCGGTCGTTGGGTTGGAAGACCCCGGAGAAGCCGGAGGTGGCCGACGCCGTGACGAGGCTCACACAGCCGTCCCGTCGGGTCCGGTAGCGGAACCGGAACGGCAGCCGGAAGGCGTCGTCCTCGAGGTCGAAGCGCACGTCACGGCCGTGCCCGGCCTGGGCGAGCACGCGAGCCGCGAAGGCCCGGTCGGTACCGGAGCGTTCGGTGCGACGTCGGTGAGAGTCGATCCGCGCGGTGACGGTCCGGGCCGCGTCGGTCCCGTGCACCGCGGTCAGCACGGTGCCTCGTCGAGGTGCTGTCCGCAGTGGTGCTCGAACCAGGCGCGGGCGTCCTGCAGGGTGGCCCGTCGGTCGTGCTCGTGCAGCGCCGCCATGAGCGTGCAGTCGAAGCCGTCCACCGTGCGCTCGATGAACCCGAGGAGCATGTCCGGGTCGCCCCAGGCGGCAGCTGCGTCGACGACGCGCCAGCACCCGGAGTCGACCGGCTGCACCCGGATGTCGGTCGGGTCCGTGGCAGCGAGCGCCCGGATCCGGTCGGTGTGGACCACCTGCTGCCAGACGACGGCATCGGTCATCCTGGTCGTGGTCGTGGAGCCCTGTCGGTGTCCCATCGCGCCTCCCTGTCGGTTCGATGTGGCGCACCGCCAGAACAGCGGCACACGAGACAGTTTCAGTATCGACAGGACACTTCCCGCAATGTCAGGGGTTGATTTCGGGCCGTACAGGGCTGATCATGCACGGCCTCGCTCGGCCTCGCTCGGCCTCGATCGGGCCCTGGGAGCGCACCATCGACGGTTCCCGTACGGTCGGCTCATGACCGACGGGAGCAGTGCGACCCAGGACGTCCCGCTCCGACTCTCCCGTGCGGTACGTGACGCCCTCCGGTTCGTCCACGAGCACGCGGCGACCCACATCACGGTCGCGGACGTCGCTGCGGCCGTGCAGTTGTCGCCGCGGAGCCTGCAGAAACGGTTCCAGGCCGAGATCGGGCAGACCCCGGGGACGTTCCTCCGGGCGGTCCGGCTCGAGGGGGTGCGGCGTGATCTGCAGGCGGCTTCCGGCGCGCCGGACCGGCAGACCATCGCCGAGATCGCCGAGCGCTGGCAGTTCAGCAACGCGGGCCGGATGGCCGCGGCCTTCCGTGCGGCCTACGGGATCGCTCCCTCGTCGGCGTTGCGCTCCTTCGTTCCGGAGGAGGACGAGGACGGCGCACCGAGCCTGTCGGACCGGAACCAGCGGCGCTTCCGCCTGGTGCTCGATTGCGAGGTCGACGTCGACGACCCGAAGGCCGTGCTCACCGGGGCCCTGCAGCGAGCGGGGTCCGGCCCGTGGCGCGACTACCGGCCCGACGGCGGGAGCGAGGACCTGATGGCGTTCCTGCTCGGCAACGCGGTGCGGGCGGTCGTGCGCGAGACGTCCGGCGTGAGCCTGGTCGCCCTGGACGCGATGCTCCGGGTGCAGGACGAGCAGGGGTCGTACCCGCCGGTCGAACTGCCGGCCTGGCGCGCAGGACCGCCGTCCAGCGCGCCTGCGCCGTCCGGATCGTCCGGAACGGGACAGCGCGTAGGATCGGATCACGGCAGGGAAGGCGACCATGGATGACGCATTCGAGCGTGCACTCCGTGCGCTCCGGTCGGCGGACATCGCCGACGACGAACTCAGTCGGCCGATCGCGCTCGCGCTGCCGATGGGCGGCGTCGCGATCTCGACGTTCGGTGAACTCTGCCCCAGCGAGACCGTCTCGGCGACGGACCAGGTCGCCGTCCGCGTCGACGAGATCCAGTTCGACCTGTCCGAGGGCCCGTGCTGGGCCGCCCTGGCGAAGGACGCCCCGGTCCTGGAGACCGACGTCGTCCGTCATCCGAACGCCGCGTGGCCCGCCTTCAACGAGGCTGTCCGGAGCGAACCGGTCGGTGCGGTCTTCGCGTTCCCGGTCGCGTTCGGCCCGTTCCCGCTCGGCGCGGTCGACGTGTACGTGCCGCGGCCCGCCACGATCGAGGACGACACGGTGCGGCAGGCCATGACCCTCGCCTCGGCCGTCAGTCGCCGGGTCCTCCGCAGAGCCCTCCGCTCGATCGCGGACGAGGACGACGCCCTGCTCGACCGGAGTCCCTCGTCGCGTCGCGTGGTGCACCAGGCCACCGGGGTCGTGCTCGCGCAGCTCGACATCAGCCCCGAGGACGCCTACCTGCTGCTGCAGGGCCACGCGTTCGCCCGTCGGAGGACGATGCGGCGGGTGGCGGAGCAGATCCTGGACGGCACGGTCCGGTTCGAGAAACGAGGCGACCTGATCGAGGAGGTCCAGTGACGACGGCAGGCAGAGAAGCACAGATCCTCGAGACGTTCACATCGCTCGCCGACACCCTGGTGGATGCGTACGACGTCCTGGAGCTCCTGCAGACCCTGGTCGAGACCTGCGCCGACGTGCTCGGCATCGACGCCGCGGGCATCCTGCTGGCGAACGACGACCAGGAGCTCGAGGTCGTGGCTTCGACGTCCGAGGCCAGCCGGCTCGTCGAGGTCCTGCAGCTCGACGCCGAGGCCGGCCCCTGCATGACCTCGTTCGCGACCGGACGGGCCGTGACGTGTCCGGACATCGAGTCGGCACCGGCGGAGTGGGCGATGTTCCGCACGGGTGCGCTCGCGCTCGGGTTCCGGTCGGTGCACGCCGTCCCGCTGCGGCTGGGGAGCAACGTCATCGGCACGCTCAACCTGTTCGGTGTCGGCCCCGGTTCCCTCGGGGAGACGGACCTGCGCGTCGCCCGGGCCCTGGCCGACGTGGCGACGATCGGCATCCTGCACGAACGGTCCCTGCGCGAGCACGAGGTCGTCCGCGCACAGTTGCAGCGCACGATCGGCTCGCGTGAGGTGATCGAGCAGGCCAAGGGTGTCGTGTCGTACCTGCGGGGCGTCTCGATCGAGGACGCCTTCGCCGTGATCCGCGGGTACGCGCTCGAGCACCACGAAGCACTCTCCGAGGTCGCCCGCGCGATCGTGCAGCGCCGACTCGTCCCCTGACGAGCAGGCCGGAGCGCGCCTGAGCACGCCCCGTCGACACCGCTGGCCCGGTCGGTCCGCCGGACCCCGACCCTCCGCCCGCTACGGTGAGCGGATGGGCAAGGTCACGCTGCAGGACGTCGCCGCGCACGCCGGTGTCTCGATGAAGACCGTGTCCAACGTCGTCCGCGGCTACCAGCACGTCAGCGACCCCATGCGCAGCCGGGTACAGGCCGCCATCGACGAGCTCGGCTACCGGCCGAACGTGTCGGGCCGGTCACTCGCGACCGGGCGGTCGAACATGCTCGCCTTCGCGTTCCCCGACCTGCGTCGCCCCTACTTCGCGGAGCTCGCCCACGTCTTCTCGCGGGTCTGCGCCGACCGCGGCTACCAGCTCCTGCTCGAGGAGACCGCCGGCGACCCGGACGGCGAGCGCTCCGCCGTGCGGGGGCGTGAGGCCGGCGTGGTCGACGGGGTCGTGATCCACCCCCAGGTGCTCACGCCCGAGACGATCGACCGGATCCGCGGGGACACCGCCGTGGTGTTCCTCGGCGAGGACGTCCGGCCGCCGCACGCCGACCAGGTCGTCATCGACAACGCCGGCGCCGCCGCCGAGGCCGTCGCGCACCTCGTCGCGCTCGGTTGTCGCCGCATCGGGTTCTTCGGGCACGAGACCGGGCCGTCCTCGCGCACGTCCGGCCTGCGCCTGGACGGCTACCGCGCCGGACTCGTCGCCGCGGGCCTGCCGCTCGACGACGCGCTGCTGGTCCCCCGCGAGGTCGGCGACGCCGCCGGTGCCGAAGTCGCCTTCGGTGCGGCGCTCGACGCCGGCCTGCAGGTCGACGGGCTGCTCTGCCGCGACGACCTGGCGGCGCTCGGGGCGCTCCGGGCGATGCGCCTGCGCGGCCTGGACGCGCCCCGTGACGTCGCGGTCGTCGGCTGGGACGCGGTCGGCCTCGGGTCGAGCCTGGTGCCGAGTCTGACCTCCGTCGCACCCGACACGGTCGCCCTCGCCGGCACTGCCCTCGACCTGTTGGTCGAGCGGATGGACGGCTCCGAGGTGCCCGGTCGGCTCGTCACGGTCGGCCACCGCCTGCTCGTCGGCGAGAGCGCGCCGTACGCGGACGGCACGTCCGACCGGGCGGCGCACCAGGGCGCCTGACGACGGACAGGAGGCCCGGCGCGCGCCCGGCCACGAGCCTCCAGTCCGCAGTGTGGCCGGTCCCAGGGCACGTGGCGGGCCCGGCCACGGGCCTCCCCTCCGCCTCGTCCCACGTCGCCTGCCGTCAGCGGCCTGCGGGAGTCGACTCCCCCGGGTGCACGCTGCCGAGCAGCTCGACGACGACGTCCCGCAGGGCGTTCGGCAGGCCCACGGTGCCGAGCTCGACGATGCGGTCCGCACGCGGCAGGTCCTTCGCCACGACCTCCCACGCCTCGAGCTTCTCCGGGTTGCCGGCCTGCGCGCCCTCGAGGACCCGCCGGACGGCGTCCCGCGCGTCGACACCGACGACCGGTGCGCCGACCAGCGTGACCGAGCCACCCGACGCGGAGTCGACCGACAGGTCGACCGAGAACCGGTCGGCCGAACGCGCCGACGGCTCCTGGCCGTCGGCAGGTGCGGCGAGGAACGTGATCCGCCACTCGCGGTGGGCGGGGACGACGTCGAGGGCTCCGGTGGTGGCGTGCACCCGGAACTCGGCGTGCTCGGGGTCCCAGCTGAGACGTGTCCGGGCGGTGCGGCTGCCCTCGCCCTCGTGGTCCTCGACCAGGGTGAAGGCACCCGGTGCACCCGGGGCGACGAGGACGTCGAACGCCGTCGGGTTGACGGTGGCGTCGAGCTGGTCGGCCGCGGCGAGCGGCAGGATCCCGCCGGCGCGCAGCAGGACCGGCACCGTGTCGAGCGTGCGGTGCAGGTCGACGAACCGGTCGCCCGCGTACACCGTGCCGGTGAAGACGTCGGTCCAGGTGCCCGGCGGCAACCAGGCCCGGGCGACCCCGTGCCGGCTGACCGGGTCGCGGGGTGCGACGATCGGGGCGACGAGCAGCTCCGAACCGAACGCGTAGGTGTTCGGCACCCGGTACGCCTCGTCGCGGCGCGGCTCCAGGTGGTAGAGCGGCCGGACCAGCGCGGTTCCCTCGGCGGTGCCGTGGTTCATCGTGTGCAGGTACGGCACCAGGCGGTGGCGGAAGCGGAGCGCCTCGCCCATCGCTGCGCGTGCCTCGGCCGGGAACACCCACGGCTCCTTGCGGATGAACGGGTTGTTCGCCGAGTGCAGACGCATGATCGGCGAGAACACCCCGAACTGCACCCAGCGGGTGGCGAGCTCGTCGTCGCGGACGCCGCGGGTGTGGCCGCCGATGTCGTGGCTCCACCAGGGGTAGCCGATGTTCGCGGCGGTGGCGGTGAACTCGGGCTGGAACGCCAGGGACGCCCACGACACGACGGCATCGCCGGAGAACCCGACGGCGTAGCGGTGGCTGCCGGGGCCGGCGTAGCGCGAGAAGGTCATGCCGTCGACCGGGGCTGCAGCTTCGTCTGCGTCTGCGCCTGCGCCTGCGCCTGCGCCCGCGCCTGCGCCCGCGTCTGCGCCTGCGCCTGACGCGGTGTGTCGCGCCGAGTCGAGCAGGTGGAAGTGGTTGAGCAGCCACAGCGGGTCGACCCCGGGCAGCCCGGTCTCGCGGCCCTGCTGCCAGTCGATCCACCAGAAGTCGACGCCCTGCTCCTCGAGCGGGCGGTGCAGCTGTTCGAAGTACGCCTGCAGGAACCGGCGGTCCGTCGGGTCGAACGGGATCGGCTGCTCGGTCTCCGGGTCGACCCCCATCGCGCGCGCCACCGCGGGGTAGGCGTCCTCGAACGCCCGCACGCCGTCGGCCGGGTGCAGGTTCAGCGTCGTGCGCATCCCCCGGCGGTGCAGTTCGGCGAGGAACGCCCGCGGGTCCGGGAACAGCGACGGCTCCCACGAGTACCCCGTCCAGCCGTTGCCGAAGCGCGGCGGGACCGAGTCCACCCGGTGCCAGTCCATGTCGATGACGGCGACCGAGAACGGCAGGTGTTCGTCGGCGAAGCGGTCCAGCAGCTCGAGGTACGAGGTGTCGCTGTACGGGTGGTACCGGCTCCACCAGTTGCCGAGTGCCCACCGCGGCATCCGCGACGGCGGCCCGGAGACCGCGTGGTAGGTGCGCAGCGCGGCGTCGTAGTCGCGGCCGTACGCGAAGACCGTGACGTCGCGGCGCCCGGGGACCCGCGTGCCGATCCAGCCGTCGTCGGCGAACAGGAACGACTCGCTGTCGTCGAGCGCGGTGATGCCGTCGCGGGCCAGGATCCCCGGTTCGAGCGGCATCCGGCCGTCGACGTCGTCGAGGGTGCGGCCGGTGCCGCCGAGGTCGCGCGGCTCCTGCCCCCAGCGCCAGCGGTTGGCGTCCGGGCCGGTGGTCTCGACGACCAGGCCGCTCGGGCTGAACGGGCGGCCGTCGTAGCGCAGTCGGGCGCGGTCGGTGGTGATGACGACGCCGGCGGTGCCGGTGCCGTCGGCGGCGGCCGTCCGCTCCACGGTGAACGCCGGCACGGGCACGCGGCGGCGCATCGCGAAGGTCGACGCCCGGTCCTCGAACCCGCCGTCGTCGCTCCACTCGATGCGGAACGCCCCGGCGTCGAGCACGGTGATGCGCCAGTGGTCGCCGGTGACGACGGCTGCGGGGTCGGCGACCGGGTCCGAACCGGGGAACGGACGGATGGTGGGAAGGACGGCGCTGGTGGTGCCGGTGGTGGTGGTGGTGCCGGTGCTGCTGCTCACGTGGTGCCTCTCAGCTCTTGACCGCGCCCTGCGTCACGCCGCTGATGACCCAGCGCTGCGCGAACAGGTAGACGATGATCGTGGGCGCCATCGCCATCAGGTACGAGGCGAAGGCGACGTTGTAGTTGGTGCCGAACTGACTCTGGAAGATGTTCTGCACCACGGGCAGGGTCTGCAACCCCGGATCCGCCGTGATGAGCGACGGCATCATGAAGTCGTTCCACGATGCCAGGAAGGCGAAGATGCCGACCGTCGCGTTCATCGGGCCGAGGAGCGGCAGGATGATCCGCCAGAAGATCTGCCACGTGGATGCCCCGTCGATGCGGGCGCTCTCCTCCAGCTCCACCGGGATCGACCGCAGGTACGCCGAGTAGAGCAGCACGCTGAACGACAGTTGGAACATGGCGTGCAGGATCCCGACGCCGATCGGGTTGTCGAGGCCGATCTCGGCGGTCAGCTTGATCTGCGGCAGCGCCACCACCGGGAACGGCAGGAACATCGCCGCGAGCAGGTAGACGAACGAGTAGCGGAAGAACCGCTTGTGCCAGTTCCGGACGATCGCGTACGAGGCGAACGAGCTGAGCAGCAGCGTGGCGACGACGGTGAGCGCCGCGACGCCGAGGGACACCGAGAAGGACACCGGGAACCGGGTCAGCTGCCACGCCTCGGCGAAGGAGCCCGGGTTGAACGGGAACGGCAGCGAGAGCGCGTTGCCGTCGACGGACTGCTCGGTCGTCTTGAACGCCATCGAGAGCGTCACGTACAGCGGGATGAGCACGGTCAGCGACGCGAGGCCGAGGACCACAGTCAGGGTCCAGTTCGTACCGCCCAGTCGTCGGCGGTGGCCGCGGCCGGAACGACCGGCGCCGCCGGTGGTCACGGCGCGGGTGTCGGTCGGGGGTCGTGTGTCGATGGCGGTCATGCGAGTCGCAGGTTCCTTCCGCGGGTCGCCGCGAGCTGCAGCACGGAGATGAGGACGGTGATGATGAAGAACACGGTCGCGTTCGCCATCTGGTAGGCGTAGTCGCCGCCGGTGAAGCCGCCGAAGATGGTCATCGCGACGCTGCTCGTCGCGCTGCCGGGGCCGCCGTTGGTCAGACCGACGATCACGTCGTAGGCGCCGAGGTAGCCCTTCACGCCGAGCACGGTGTTGATGACGATGAAGCCGCCGAGCAGCGGGAGCGTGATCGAGCGCAGCTGCTTCCAGCCGGTCGCGCCGTCGAGCGCACTGGCCTCGTACAGCTCCTCGGGGATGGACGTCAGACCCGCCGTGTAGATGAGGAGCGCGCCGGGCACGGTCTGCCAGGCGGACACGATCACGATCGCGAGCCAGGCGAGGTTCGGGTCGCCGAGGATGCTCTGCTCGAGCGGGCCGAAACCGACGCTCGTGGCCAGGGCCGGCACGGTGTTCGAGAACAGGAAGTTGAACACGTAGGCGACGATGATCCCGGAGATCACCATCGGGATGACGAACACCGACCGCAACCCGGCGGCGAACCGAATCTTCTTCGCCAGGGCGATCGCCAGGGACAGCGCGACGACCTGCGTGACGACGACGGTGACCGCCGCGAAGCCGAGCGTGAAGCCGTACGACGCCAGGATCGCCGGGTCGGAGACGAGCGCCTTGTAGTTCTCGACGCCGATGAAGTCCCACTGCCCGAACCCGAGGTAGTCGGTGAAGCTGTAGAACACGCCGACGCAGGCGGGGGCGACGACGAACGCCGTGAACAGCACGAGGGCCGGCACGAGGAACAGGTAGTACATGCCCTCGGTGCGGCTGAGTGAACCGACACCGCGCGCGCCCACACGTCGGTGCGTGCGGGCGGCGTCGGTCGCCGGTCCGGAGGTCTCCGGGTCGGTGTCGCGGGAGAGCGGGGTCTGCATGGTCATGGTGGCTCCTGTGTCCTGGTCCGGCTCAGACCGTCGCGGAACGGCCGGCGAGCCGCCGCCAGTCCGAGTCGAGCCGCTGCAGCATCGAGGTGAAGTCCCCGCTCCGGATCGCCGACTGCAGGTAGTTGCCGAGCGGGATCGACGTGGGGATGAAGGTGCCGGCGCCCTGGTAGAACGCCGCGTCGTCGACGTACTGCTGCAGGCCGGCGAGGCGCTCGTCCTGCTGCGGCGGTGCGTCGATGCGGGGCGAGTACGCCAGGTTGTCGCGGTTGTAGGCGTCGATGACCTCGGGCTGCATGAGGAACTCGACGAGCTCCTTCGCCTGCTCCGGGTGCTCGGACGCCGTGGGGATCCAGAGCCCGAGGTCGATGTTGACCCGGGCCTTGCGGTCGGCCGGGTCGTTCGACACCGGCAGGGCGAAGGTGCCGACGGGCAACTTCTCGTCGATGAGCGCGATCTGCCCGAGCGCCCACGGGCCCTGCAGGTACATCGCGGCCTCGCCCTTGCCGAACGCCAGGTTGCCGTCGGCGTAGGCCCGGGTGGCGTGGTCGCGGTTGAAGAACGACGAGATGGTCTTCGCGCGCTCCATCGGCACCGCGAAGTCCTTCTCGAACGACACCTCGGAGTCGGGACCGACGTCGGCGCCGAGGGCCTTCATCTTGCGGAAGAACGAGCCGGTGTCGACGAGGCTGCCCACCGAGTAGTCGAACAGGCCCTGCCAGAGCGTCCAGGTGTCCCGGTCGGTGGCGTAGATCGGCGTGATGCCGGCCTTCTGCAGCGTCCGGCAGACCTCGACGAACTCGTCCCACGTCGTCGGGACCGGCAGGTCGTGCTCGGCGAAGATCCGCTTGTTGTAGATCACCCCGGCCGCCGCGAGCGAGTACGGCAGCACGCTCGTGCGGTCCTCGAACTTCGCGTACTGGTTCGTCAGGGTGTCGATGTCCGGTCGGACCCGCGCTGCCGACGGCAGGTCGCTGAGGTCGCTGAGCACGCCGCGCGAGATGTACCGGGCGAGCTCGAGGTTGTCGTTGAAGCACCCGACGTCGGCCGGTTCGCCGCGCACGAACTGCGGGGCGATGGCCGCCGTGCTGTCGTGCACGACCGACAAGCCGGCGTGCTCCCCCTCGAACTTCCGCAGCAGCTTGTCGAAGTAGGCGATGACCTCCTGCTTCTGCTCGTAGAAGCGGAGCGTCGTGGCACCACCGGCGGCACGCCCCGGGGTCGCGCACCCGGCGAGCGCCATCGTGCCGAGTGCGATGCCACCGGCCGCGCCCGCGAGGAACCCCCGCCGGCTCACCGCGGCCTGGAGTGTTGCGGTCCTGCTTCCCACCATCGGGTCTCTCCCTCGTTGCGCATCGTCGCGCAGGCTCCTGTTTTACAGCGCTGTAAAGCGCACGTCAACGTTGTAATCGCATGTGGCAGTGGTCGGTGCGTCCCATGGACGGGAGGCACAGTGCCATCCCGCCCCGCGCCTCCCGTCCGCCGAAGCGCGTGTCCACGGCCGCGAGTCGCCGCCTGGTGCACGAACACGCGGCGTGCTGGGACGGACACGGCGCGGAGCGCATCGTCGACCACGACACGCCTGGGCGAACGCACAGGAACGCGAGCGGGCACCATGGACTGCATGGCAAGCACCACTCCTCCCCTGCCCGGACCCGTGACCACGACACCGCAGTTGCGGCGGTGGGTGTTCTGGCCCGCCGCCGTCATCGTGCTGGGGTTCGTGGCCTTCACCCTGATCTCACCCTCCACCGCCGAGGCGCTGTTCCTCGGTCTGCAGGACGGCATCGTCAAGAACTTCAGCTGGTACTACGTGCTGATCGCCGCGTTCTTCGTCGGCTTCTCGCTGTTCGTCGGCTTCAGCCGCTTCGGTGACATCAAGCTCGGCAAGGACCAGGACGAGCCCGAGTTCTCGACCGGTTCGTGGTTCGCACTGCTCTTCGCCGCCGGCATGGGCATCGGCCTCGTCTTCTACGGCGTCTCCGAGCCCCTCAGCCACTTCGCCTCCCCGCGCCCCGGCGTCACCGGCAACGAGAAGGAGCTCGCGCAGCAGGCCCTCACGCAGACGTTCCTGCACTGGGGCCTGCACGCGTGGGCGATCTACGTCGTCCTCGGCCTCGCCCTGGCGTACGCGATCCACCGCCGGGGTCGCCCGGTGTCGATCCGCTGGGCCCTCGAACCGCTGCTGGGCAACCGCGTGCGCGGCGGCTGGGGCAACCTGATCGACGTGGTCGCCCTGGTCGGCACGCTGTTCGGCGTCGCGACCTCGCTCGGCCTCGGGGTCATCCAGATCGGCGCCGGACTCGAGAGCGCGGGCATCGCCGATAGCAGCATCGTCAGCCAGATCGCCATCATCGCGGTGATCACCGCCGTCACGATCGTTTCGCTCGTCACCGGCGTGACCAAGGGCATGAAGATCCTGTCGAACTTCAACCTGCTGCTCGCCGCGGCACTGCTGCTGTTCGTGCTCATCGTCGGGCCGACGCAGTTCCTGCTCCGCGACTTCGTGCAGTCGATCGGCTCCTACCTGCAGAACATCGTCGGCCTGTCGTTCAACGTCACCGCGCAGCAGGGCGCCGAGGGCGAGGCCTGGCAGGGCGCCTGGACCACCTTCTACTGGGGCTGGTGGATGTCGTGGGCGCCCTTCGTCGGTGTCTTCATCGCCCGCATCTCCAAGGGCCGCACCGTCCGCCAGTTCGTGTTCGGCGTCCTCCTGGTGCCGACCGCGCTCACGTTGCTGTGGTTCGCCGTCCTGGGCGGCACCGCGATCCACCGCCAGACCGACGGCTCGGGCGGCCTGATCGGCTCGGACGGCTCGGTCGACATCGAGGGGTCGCTGTTCGCGGTCCTCGGCGACCTGCCCGCCGGCATGGTCCTGACCTACGGCGCGATCCTGCTCATCGGCGTGTTCTTCGTGACCTCGTCGGACTCCGGTTCGCTCGTGATGGCGATGATCGCGTCGGGCGGTGACATCGAGCCGAAGAACTGGCTGCGGGTCTTCTTCGCCGGTGTCGCTGCACTGCTCGCCGTCGCCCTGCTGCTCAGCGGTGGACTGAACGCCCTGAAGACCGCGGCGATCACGACCGCGTTGCCGTTCAGCGTCGTCCTGATCCTGACCTGCTGGTCGACGATCATCGCCTTCACGCGCGAGCGCCGCGCCTACGACAAGGCCGAGCGCGAGGTCCTGCTCGAGCACGTCGGCGCCTACTACGGCCTCGAGGTCGAGGCGCCGACCGAGCGTCCGGCACGGTCCGGCCTCGGCCGTCCGTGGGCCGCGGTGAAGAACCGGGTGCGCGGCGGCCGCGGAACCGCGTCCTCGGCGGTGGAGGCCGGTGCGCTCGAGGACTTCCCGGTGCGGCCGTCGTCGGTCTCGGCCGACCCGGCGGTCGACCCGAGCCTGGACGCGCGTCCGACGTCGGCCGACACGTCGGCGACGGAGCACCCCGAGCGCTGACGGGTGGTCGACGCGACCACCTGACGGACGGGAGGCACGGTGCCAGCTGGCGCTGTGCCTCCCGTCCGTCGTCCGTCAGGTGTCGGTCCGTGCGGACGCGACCTCGAGGGTCACGACGACCGCCGCCACGGCGAGCGCCGTGACCGGCAACGACACCGCCGGCACCGCGATCGACGCGAGGACCACGAGCACCAGGGCCACCACGACGGCGTTGGCCCGTGCCGACAGCGACGGCCGGATCGCGAGCGCCCAGATCGACAGCACGAACACCGCGACCGGTACCGCGACGGTCGCGGCGACCGAGGCGGAGGACAGCTCGACGTGTCCGGCGTCGGCGCTGACCGCGACCTCGATGCCGGCCGGCAGGGCGCCGGCGGCGGCGAAGACGAAGTAGTGGCCGTAGCCGAACACGAGCGCGGTGGGCAGCGAGCGGATGTGCGCGTGCTGCTCGCGTGAGAAGTAGATCCACCACATGCCGACGGTGATCACCAGCCCGCAGCCCGCGAGCGCCAGCAGGGCTCCGAGGTGCTCGGTGTGCGAGAGGGCGTCGATCACCGCGCCGGCCGAGGCCACCAGCCCCTCGCCCAGGACGATGAGGGTGAACAGGGAGAACCGCTCGGCCAGGTGCCGGGTGTGCCACGGGGCCGTCCCCGTCGAGGTCTGCGCCCAGATCGGCACGGACAGCTCGGCGAGCACGAGGAACGGTGCCGCGTACCCCCAGACGTCATCGGGCAGGGCCAGGGAGACCACCCAGAGCAGCTGCACGACCGTGATGCCGACGGCGTGCAGAGTGGCGGTCCGGCGGTAGCGGGTGGACGACGCGGCGGCGCGGATCCACTGTCCGACCAAGGCCAGCCGCATGACGACGTAGCCGATGATGCCGATCGTGAAGTCGTTCTCGACCATGGCCGCGTGCACCCCGGCGGCGAGGACGAGCACCCCGGCCATCTGCACGAAGGTCATCACCCGGTAGAGCCAGTCGTCGGTGTCGAACGACGTGGCGAACCACGTGAAGTTCATCCAGGCCCACCAGATCGAGAAGAACACCAGCCCGTAGGCCAGGACGGCGGAGGTGACGTGTCCCTCGAGCTCGATCTCGTGCAGGTTCGTCGCGGCGAAGCCGACCGCGACGACGAACACCAGGTCGAACAGGAGCTCCAGGGGGCTCGCGGCCCGGTGTCGTTGGTCGGGGTCGCGCGGCACCATGCGGCGCAGTCCGATGGTCGTCATCTCCGGCTCCTCAGCGCTGTTCGGAGCGCTGTTCGCGCAGGTAGGTGAGCACCGCACGGACACGACGGTTGGCGTCGTCCGGTGTCAGGTCGAGCTTCGTGAACACGTTGCCGACGTGCTTGGCGACGGCGGCGTCCGACAGGTGGAGCGCCGCGGCGATGTCGGCGTTCGAGGCGCCCTCGGCCATGTGCGTCAGCACGGTCCGTTCGCGGTCGGTCAGGCGGGACAGCGGGCTGGGTGCGGCGCGGCCCCCGGTGAGGTGCCGGACCACTTCGGGGTCGACCACGACGCCACCGTCCGCCACGGTCTCGAGCGACCGGAGGAACGTCGGCACCTTGCCGACGCGGTCCTTCAGCAGGTAGCCGACACCGCCGTCGCCGTCGTCGAGCAGGTCCTGCACGGAGGCGTCCGCCACGTACTGGGACAGCACCACCACGGGCAGCCCGACGTGCTCCCAGCGCAGGGCGATCGCGGCACGCAGCCCGTCGTCGGTGCCGTCGGGGGGCATCCGGACGTCGGTGAGCACGAGGTCGGGGGTCTCCCCCGCCGCGACGAGGGCGGTCACGCCGGACACCAGGCCGACGGCGTCCTCGGCCGTCCCGACGACGGCGTGCCCGAAGCGTTCGAGCAGGCTGACCAGGCCGGCACGCAGGAGGACGGAGTCCTCGGCCACGAAGATCTTCACGAGCGTCATTGGATCACGAGTCGGTGCGGTCACGCTCGCGCAGGGGCACGGCCGCATCGCGCAGGGGCACGGCCGCGTCGCGCGGCGGCACCGCCTCGGCGTGCAGCGGCACCGTGAACCGGAGCGCCGTCGGGCCGCCCGCCGGGCTGTCGACCACGAGCGTCCCGCCGAGCACCGCCGCACGTTCACGCAGACCGTCGAGCCCACCGCCGGGCGTGGGTACCGCACCGCCCGTCCCGTCGTCCACCACCTCGAGCCGGAACCATCCGTCCGCTGCCCCGGCGGTCACCGACACGGCGTGGACGGCACCGTGCCGGACGGCGTTCGTGAGCGCCTCGCTCACGACGAAGTACGCCGCCGTCTCGGTCCGCGCCGGCAGCCGCTCCGGCAGGCGGACGTCGACGCGGACGGGCAGCGGCGAGCGCGCGGCCAGCTCGTCGACCGCGGCACCGAACCCGTGGTCGACGAGCACCCGGGGATGGATGCCGCGCACGCTGTCCCGCAGCGCCCGGACGGCGTCGTCGACGTTGTCGGTGATCCGGTCGGCCGTGGTGCGCAGTGCGTCGAGGTCGGGTCGGTCCCGCTCCGCGGCCGCTGCCACGGCCGCGTCGAGTTCGACGACGAGCAGGCCGACGTTCATCGCGAGCACCGTGAGCTGCTGCTGGGCGCCGTCGTGCAGGTCGCGTTCGATGCGCCGGCGTTCGGCGTCGAACCCGTCGAGCAACGCCTGCCGGGAGTACGTGAGCTCCTCGACGCGCTGCTCGAGCACCTCGGCCCGGCCGGAGAGCAGCGTGCGGGCGATCGACACCTCGGCGAGCGCCAGGGCGGCGAACCCGTAGAGCGCGACGACGAGCACCGCCATCGACCCGGCCAGCACGACCGGTGCGGCGAGGTGCAGCCCGGCGACCGCGTTCCCGATGACGTCGTCGGGCCGGGGTGCGCCGCCGATCGACGCGCGTACGGCGAGCACGAGGGCGACCAGCGTCAGCACCAGGAGCGCGAACCCGGCGGCGGCGAAGGCGGCGAACACGACCAGGTGCCCGAGTTCGCGCCAGACCACCTGGTCGCGGAGTCTTTCGCGGATCCCTCCCGGGCGGTTCCGGCGGACAGCACGGGGGTCGGCGATGCGCGGCTCGCCGATCACGACCGGGTGCCACCGCTCGAAGCGGGCGATCAACACGGCCCAGAAGGGGGCGACGAACCATGTGGCCACCACCGGCGCCGCGAGGACGAGCCCGAGTGCGGCGGTCAGGGCGACGTACAGCACCGACCGCCACGGGGTCGACGAGAGGAGGAACCGCCACGGCGCGATGCGCCAGTGCGGCTGGTCGGGGCGGGTCGCGCTCGGCACGTGCCCACGGTAGGGGCCAGCGCGGCTCGGCACCACCGGCCCTGCCGAGACCCGTCGCGGATACGTCGAGTGACGGATGCCGCCGTCGGCGTCGACGAGCGACCGTTGCTCGGAACCCATCCGGATCGAGGAACAGGAAGCACATGACCACCACCCCCATCGAGACCCTCGGCATCATCGGCGCCGGCAACGTCGGCGCGCAGATCGCCCGCCGCGCGATCGCCGTCGGGCTCGACGTCGTCCTCGCGAACTCCCGCGGGCCCGAGACGCTCGAGTCGCTGATCGACGAACTCTCCCCCGGTGCCGGAGCAGCCACCGTCGCCGACGCCGCCCGGGCCGGCGACGTGGTCGTCGTCTCGATCCCGATCAACGGCTACCGGGACCTGCCGGCCGAGGCGTTCGCGGGCAAGGTCGTCGTCGACACCGGCAACTACTACCCGGAGTTCTTCGGACCCGTGGACGAGCTCGAGCAGGGCGCGGTGCCGACCACCTCCGAGCTGCTCCAGCGGTCGCTGCCGGACGCCCGGGTCGTCAAGGCGTTCAACAACCTCGGTGCCGCCGACGTCACCACGGACGGGTCCCCCGCGGGCACGCCGGGGCGCCGAGCCCTGACCGTCGCCGGGGACGACGCGGACGCGAAGGCCGTCGTCACCGAGCTGCTCGAGCGGTTCGGGTTCGACGTGGTCGACGTCGGGCCACTCAGCGAGGGCTGGCGGTACGAGCGCGACCAGCCGGCGTACGGGGTCCGGCACGACCGGGCCGGCATGACCGCCGCACTGGCGGCAGCGGCTCGCCGCTAGCCCGGGGGCGACACCTCGGGCGCCGCCCGCGCCTCGGGGTCGTCCCGCACCGCAGCCGCGACGAGCGTGTCGAGCAGCCCTGGCCAGCGCGCGTCGAGCGCGTCCCGGCGCAGCTGCACGGCGTGCTCGCGCCCCGTCACCCGCGTCCGCGTCAGCCCCGACTCGCGCAGCACCTTGAAGTGGTGCGAGAGCGTCGTCTTGTGGATGTCGAGCCGGTAGTCGGTGAGGTTGCACGGGTGGTGGTCGCCGTCCGACAGCCGCTCGATGATCACCAGTCGCGCGGGGTCACCGGCCGCCCGGAGCACCCGCACCAGTTCGAGGTCCTCGACGGCGGGCAGGGGGAAGGGGTCGTGCCCGACCGTCGACTCTTCGTTTGACATGCATCAAACCTATCAGGGATGATCCCAATGGTTTGATGCTTGTCAAACAATGCCGAGGCAACGGCCTCGACGCCGAAGGAGTGACCACCGTGCCCACCACCACCGACCGCCACGTCACCGACAACCGCGCCGCGATCCGCGCCGACCGACCCCCGGTCGGCCGGATCGCGATCGTCACCGCGGACCGCGTCGAGGACGTCGAGTTCTTCTACCCCTACTACCGCTTCGTCGAGGCCGGCTACGACGTCGACGTCCTGACGCCCGACGGCGGGACCCTCACCGGGTACGTCGGCCTGTCGCTGCGGACCGGGCTGCAGCGCGTCGCGGACGCCACCGCCGAGCACTACGACGCGGTCTTCATCCCCGGCGGCCTGGCCCCGGCCGAGGTCCGGACCGTCCCCGAGGCCCTGTCGTTCGTCCGGGACTTCGCCGCCACGGGCCGACTCATCGGCTCCGTGTGCCACGGACCCCAGGTCCTGGCCTCCGCCGGGCTGGTCGACGGACGCAGCCTGACGTCCTGGCACGAGGTCGCCGACGAGGTCCGTGCAGCGGGCGGCACCTGGATCGACGAGCCGGTCGTCGAGGACGGCCAGTTCGTCACCGCCCGGAAGCCCGGGGACATGCCGCAGCAGCTGGCCCGGATCCTCGAGCGGCTCGCCACGGCACGGACGGAGCGTGACGATGTCTGACCCCGTCCGCACCCCCTTCTCCGCATCCGCCACCGCGGCCGACGTCCTCGCCGGCGTGGACCTGCACGGCCGCCGGTACCTGGTGACCGGAGGCGCCTCCGGCATCGGCGCGGAGACCGTCCGCGCCCTCGCCGCCGCCGGAGCCGAGGTCGTCGTCGGGGTGCGCGACACGGCCCGCGCCGATGCGGCGTTCGCCGACCTGGAGGCCCGTGGCCGGGTCGTGCCGCGAGCGCTCGACCTCAGCGACCTCGGTTCCGTGCGCCGCTTCACCGACGCGTGGCAGGGCCCGGTCGACGGGGTGGTCGCCAACGCCGGCGTGATGGCCCTGCCCGAGAAGCAGCTCGCCGCATCGGGCTGGGAGATGCAGCTCGCGACGAACCACCTCGGCCACTTCGCCCTGCTGCTCGGCCTGCGGGAGCACCTGTTCGCGGCCGGGTCCGCGCGGGTGGTGACGGTGAGCTCGACCGCGCACCTGCGCTCCCCGTTCCACTTCGAAGACCCGCACTTCGCGGTGCGTCCGTACGACCGGTGGGCCGCCTACGCGCAGTCGAAGACGGCCGACGTGCTCCTCGCGGTGGGCGTCGCCGACCGCTGGGCGGAGCACGGCGTCACCGCGAACGCCGTGATGCCCGGCTGGATCACGACCCGACTGCAGCGCCACCTCGACGACGCGACGCTCCGGGCGATGGGCGCGCTCGACGACGACGGCAACCGGATCGAGCAGCCGTTCTTCAAGACGCCGGCGCAGGGCGCGGCGACTTCGGCACTGCTGGTCGCCTCCCCGCTGGTCGCCGGCGTGACCGGGCGGTACTTCGAGGACAACCAGGAGTCACCGGTGCTCGACGACGGCACCGGCCACGACCGCGGGGTGGCGCGGTACGCGCTGGACCACGGCGACGCGGAGCGGCTCTGGACGCTGGGTGCCGGATACGTCACCTGACGGATGCTGCCGGGACGGGCCTCCTGTCAGCGTGGAGCACGCCACGCACCATCCGTCACCAGCGACCAACGAGGAGCCCACCATGACCGGAAACCCGAAGCACATCGCCCTGGAGCCCGCCGCCCAGGAGTTCGTCGACGCGACGTCGAACCCGCCGTTCCTGAACGACCTGCCGCCCGCCGAGGGACGCAAGGCCGTCGACTCCGTGCAGGACTCCCCCATCTTCAAGCCCGAGGTCGACGAGGAGTGGCTGGAGATCGAGGGCGGTCCCACCGGCACCGTGAAGATCCGCCTGGTCAAGCCGGCCGGCACCACCGCGAACCTGCCCGTGATCCTGTACGTGCACGGTGCCGGCTGGGTCTTCGGTGACGCCCACACCCACGACCGCCTGGTGCGCGACCTCGCCATCGGGTCGAACGCCGCCGTCGTGTTCCCGGAGTACGACCGCTCGCCCGAGGTCGGCCACCCGGTCGCACTCGAGCAGTCGTACGCCGCGGCCCAGTGGGTCGTCAAGGAGGGTGGCGACAAGGGGCTCGACGCCTCGCGCTTCGCGGTCTCGGGTGACTCGGTCGGCGGCAACATGGCGATCGCCCTGGCACTCCTCGCCGCCGAGCGTGGGGACGTCGAGTTCGTGAAGCTCGTCGCCTTCTACCCGGTGACGAACGCCGCGTTCGACACCGGTTCGTACGAGGAGTTCGCCGAGGGCTACTTCCTCACCCGCGCCGGCATGCAGTGGTACTGGGACCAGTACACGACCGACGAGGCCGTGCGCGCCCTGCCCACGGTGTCGCCGCTCCGTGCGCCGCTCGAGGTGCTCGCGACCCTGCCCGAGACCCTCGTCATCACCGGCGAGGCCGACGTGCTCCGCGACGAGGGCGAGGCCTTCGCGGCACGCCTGCGCGAAGCCGGCGTCAAGGCGACGAACGCCCGGTTCGGCGGCATCGTCCACGACTTCGTGATGGTGAACGCGCTGCACGACACCGAGGCCGCGAAGCACGCGCTGATGCTCGCCACCGCGTCGCTCCGCGCAGCCCTTGCCTGAGCAGGAGCACGGCCGCGCGGGCACCCCGGAGACGCTCGAGACGCTCGTCGCGCGCGAGGAGATCCGCACCCTGCTGGCGACCTACGCCCGCGGGGCCGACCGTCGCGACGCGGTGCTCGAGGCGTCCGTGTTCACCGAGGACGGGGTCGTCGTGCTGTACGACGGCGACCCCTCCTCGCACGATCCGGTCGACACGATCCACGGCCGCGAGCACCTGGCCGAGACGTTCGCCGGACTGATCGCGCAGTACGAGGTGACGACGTACCTCAACGGCCAGTCCACGATCCGGTTCACGGGGCCCGACGCCGCCGAGGGCGAGACGTACTGCGTCGCGTTCCACGTGCTGCACGACGGGGACGAGCGGGTGCTGCTGACGATGTCCATCCGCTACCTCGACCGGTTCGTGCGGGCCGAGGGCGCGTGGGCGATCGCGCACCGGGACCTCGTCTTCGACTGGACCGACCGGTCCCCGTCGCACACTTGACGAAGACCGCCACCACCGCACCCCGACACCGACACCGACACCGACACCGACCACCGAACACCGACCACCGACCACCGACCACCGACCACCGACCACCGACGGAGACACCATGTCGCAACCGCTCGAATCGCTCATGCACGCCAACCTGTTCGAGGTGTTCGGGGAACGCGACCCGGACCGCCGCCGCGCCGCCATCGAGCGGACGTACGCCCCGGACGTCGAGTTCCTGGACCCCGACGAGGTCGTCACCGGCCACGACGCCCTGCACACCAAGGCGCAGCGCCTGCTCGACGAGGCCCCCGGGTTCGTGTTCTCGCCGGCCGGACCGGTCTACGAGAACCACGGGATGGGGTACCTCGCCTGGCACTTCGGCCCGGAGGGGCAACCGCCCGTCGTGTCCGGGATGGACATCTGCTTCGTCGAGGGCGACGTGATCGCGAAGGTCTACACGCTGCTGACCAGCTGAACCCACCTGCGGACGCCCGACCCGGCGCAGCGTCACACACCCTGCGATGATGGTCGGGCGTCTGGACGGCGGGCGCGCGGCAGGAGGACACGGGCGATGTCGATGCAGCACGAGGTGCCCCCGGAGTCGCCGTACGCCTACATGAGCGCCGAGCAGGTGCGCACCTGGTACGCGTACATGAAGCTCCAGCTGCGCCTGCGGTACGAGATGAACCGGCAACTGCGGGCGGACAGCGACATCTCGCTCGCCGACTACGACGTCCTCGTTGCGCTCACGAGCGAGCCGGGCGGCGAGATGACGATGTCGGCCCTGGCGACCCGCATCGGGTGGGAGCGCAGCCGTGCCTCCCACCATGCCAAACGCATGGCCGAACGCGGGTTCCTCGAGCTCCGTCGGGCCGAACACGACCGGCGCACCACGGCCGTCGCTCTGACCGAGGCGGGCTGGCGGACGCTCCGCGAAGCGACACCGAGCCACACCGAACTCGTCAAGGACATGTTCTTCAGCGACCTGCGCGAGGACGAGCTGACGGGCTTCGCCGACGTGCTCGAGCGCGTCTACGAGTCGGTGCTCGAGCACGGCACCCTGCCCCGACCGGCCGACCACCCCTAGCCGCGCTTGCCCTCGCGTGCCAGTACGACGTAATTTGGGTGAAAGATCACCTAAATGAGCGAAGGGCAGCGTGTGGACGCCGAACGAGCTGTGTCACCGCCGGTCCACGACCGTGCACTGTTCGGCCGCGCAGACGAACTCGCAGCCCTCACGCGCATGCTCGACGATGCCGCGGCGGCGGCGGACGGAACAGCCGAGCGCGGCGCCGCGGTCCTCGTCGAGGGCGAGGCGGGCATCGGCAAGACGACCCTGCTCGCCGCCGTCGAACGGCACGCGCGTCGAGCGGGCTTCCGCGTGCTGACCTGCACCGGCATCCAGGGCGCGAACAGCGTGGGCTTCGACGGCCTGCACGAGCTGCTCCACCCGCTGCTGCCCTTCGCGTCGGCCCTGCCACCCCGGCAGCGGACCGCACTGCTCACGGCCCTCGCGGTCGAGGACGGCCCGAGTCCGGACCGTCTCCTGGTGAGCACCGCGACGCTCGGGCTGCTCGAGGAGGCCGCGTCGCACCGGCCGGTGTTCGTCCGCGCCGAGGACCTGCAGTGGCTCGACCGGTCCACCACCGAGGTGCTCGACTTCGTGGGGCGCAGGCTCTCGAACGCCCCGGTCGTCGTCATCGCGGCGGCCCGGACCGGACACGCCCCGAACGCCGTCCCCCCGTGCAGCTTCACGCGGTTCGAGCTCGGGCCGCTCCCCGACGACGCCGCCGAGGCCCTGCTCGACGCACACGCCGGCACCCTGTCCGCCTCGGTCCGCCGACGGGTGCTGGCCGAGGCCGGCGGCAACCCACTCGCCCTGCACGAACTCCCCGTCACCTGGGCCACGGGCGGCCCGGCCACCATCGCGTCCCGGCTCCCCACCACGCGGCGGCTCGAGCAGGCGTTCCTCGAGCAGGTCGCCGCCGTCCCGTCCGGCAGCCGCTCGTTCCTGCTGCTCGCCGCGGCGGCCGACGACGCAGGCCTGCAGGACGTCATGGCGGCGGCCCGGACGATGGACCTCGGGGTCGACGACCTCGAACCGCTCGAGGAACTCGGGCTCCTCCGCACCGACCTCGTCTCCCTGCGCTTCCGCCACCCGCTCCTGCGCTCGGCGGTGATCGGCAACGCCTCGGCCGCCGCACGGTCCGCGGCGCACCGAGCACTCGCGTCGGTGGTCGCCGACGGCATGCGCGCCGCCTGGCACCGGGCCTCGGCGACGTTCGAGCGGGACGAGTCCGTCGCCGCCGACCTCGAGGCCGCCGCCGACCGCGCGGCACAGCGGGGTGCCCGCCCCGAGGCGGTCCGTGCCTACGAGCGTGCGGCCACCCTGTCGCAGGGCGTCACCGGCCGGGCACGTCGGCTGGGCCGCGCCGCCGAGACCGCTCGGGCCGCCGGCATGACGGCCGAGGCGATCGAGCTCCTGGAGCAGGTCGACTCCCTCGCTGCCGACCCCGAGACCGTCACCGAGACCGCCGTCACGCAGACGGTGCTGAGCCTGACCACGGGTGCTGCCGGCCGACCGCGCATCGAACTCCGCCGGATCCGGCCCGTGCTCGCCGGCCCGGAGCACGCGGACCGGCTCGTTCGGGTGCTCTGGGCGGCCGCCCTCAACGCCCGCGGCCGCAACCTGCCGCGGTCGGAGTGGCAGGACATCGAGGCGGCACTGCTCTCGGTGCGGTCGGCGAGCCCGCTGAAGCCGGTGGCCCTCGCCGTGCTCGCGCCGCTCGGCTCCGCCCACCACCTGCGCACCGAACTCGCACACCTGGTGCCGCAGCTCACCGAGCAGCCGCTCGCGATGGCGTCCCTCGCGATCGCCGCCGAGTCCCAGCAGGACCTCGAGACCGCGCTGACGTGCTGGGAGCTGGCGTACGAGCGCGCCCACCAGCTCGGCGCCGTCGCCGACGAGACCCAGGCGCTCCGGGGCCGGGCGACGGTGCTCATGCTGCGCGGGCGGGTGCGGGACGGCCTGGCCGACGCCGAGTACGCCGTCCGCATCGCCCGCGACGTGCAGCTCCCGCTCATCGCCGGGATGGCCTACGCCACGCTCGCCCGGGGCCACGCCCTGCTCGGCGACGACGAGGCCGCGCTGGCCGCGCTGCGCGAGGGCTCGGAGTTCGCGCACGGCGGGCGGCTCGCCCTCGCCAGCGCCGACGCGCGGTGGGCAGCGGGACTCGTCGCCCTCGGTCAGCGGCGCCACCGGGACGCCCAGATCGAGTTCACGCACATGACCGTCCACGCGACCCGGTCGCTGTGGGCGATCGCCGACCGCACCGAGGCCGCGGTCCGGGGTGGTCGACCCGAGTCGGTCGTCGAGAACCTCGCCGAGGCCGAGGCGGTCGCCCGCACCACCGGGTCCGCGCACCTGACCGCACTCGTCGTCCGGAGCCGGGCGCTGCTCGCCGAGGGCACGGACGCGGCGGGAACGGGCACGGACGGCGCGGACCCGGAGCCCCTCTACGCCCGCGCGATCGAGGTCGGCCGCCTCGCCGACGCCCCCGTCGAACTGGCGAGGACCCAGCTGCTGTTCGGCGAGTGGCTCCGCCGCGAGCGCCGTGTGGTCGAGGCACGGCTGCACCTGCGCGAGGCGCTCCACGCGTTCGACGCCGCCGGCACCGCGGGCTTCGCCGCTCGCGCCGCGGCGGAACTCCGCGCAGCCGGCGAGGCCCCGGAGCGGGCCGGCAGCACGACGGCGCCGACGCGCGAACAGCTCACGCCCCAGGAGCTGCAGATCGCGCGGCTCGCCGCCGCCGGCATGACGAACCGCGAGATCGCAGACCGCATCTACCTGTCGCACCGCACCGTCAGCACACACCTGTACAAGGTGTTCCCGAAGCTCGGCGTGACGAGTCGAACCGAGCTGGCGGCCGCGCTGGCAGCGTCCGGTCCGACGGACTGACGCACCGGTCGACGGCCTGGAGGCACGGGTTACGTCACGCAACGGATGCACCGTCGGTGGACCAGCTGCGAGCCTCGTGGCGGCGACCCGGCAGCGGGTCGCGACCACGACGACCACCGGGAGGCGCCCATGCCGGAAGGCTCCGCCGACGACACGGCGAGCGGCACGGCCGACGACACCGGCGGTGACGCCGACCACGCGGCCGCGCGGCTGCCGGACGCGCCGAGCGCGTTCTTCACGGCGCTCGTCACCGAGCACTTCGTGCTCCAGACCGCGCGCGGCATCACCGTCTCGGAGTCGTCGACCCGGGCCGCGATCTACCTGACGACGCTGTCGAGTGCCCTGGTGGCGTTCGGGTTCCTGGCCGACACCGACTTCGCCACGGGCTACCTCGCCGTGGTGATCCCGGTCGTTGTGCTGCTCGGCGTCTTCACCTACGAGCGACTCGTCCAGACCTCGTTGGAGGACGTGGTCGCCCTCGCCGCGATGCAGCGGATCCGCCGCTGGTACGGCACGATCCTGCCGGGCGCCCCGCGGTACTTCCCGGTGCCCGAGGACCGGATCGCGCCGAACGAGCTGCTCGACATCGGGCTCCGGCTGTCCTGGCGTGGGGTGTTCTTCACGCTGTCGAGCGCGATCGCGGTCGTGAACTGCATCGTCGCCGGCGCCGGGGCGGCCCTGCTGACCGCGAGCACGTGGGTGCCGTCCGGGTCACTGGCCGCCGGGGTGGTCACGGCCGTCCTGCTCGCCGGTGTGCACGGGGCTACCAGGAGCGTCGGTACGCGCGGGTCCTCGGCATCCTGCGGTCGGCCGCCCCCGCGACGGACGTCTGACCCTGCCGTGGTGGAGCTGGCTCCACCACGACCCTCTTGCCCGCACCAGTGACCGGCCGCCGAGAACGAGATGGACTGACACCATGACCGCACCCCTCCTGCAGGCACACGACCTGACGAAGTCGTTCCCCGGGCCGGAACCGTCGAGGGTCCCGGTGCTCCGGGGCGTCTCGCTGTCCGTGCTGCCGGGCGAGTTCGTCGCCGTCGTCGGCCCCAGCGGCTCCGGCAAGTCGACGCTGCTGTACTGCCTGTCCGCCCTCGAGCCCTACGACAGCGGATCGGTGTCGATCGCCGGGCAACGCCTCGAGACCCTCCGGCCGAAGCAACTGCAGGCGCTCCGTCGTTCGACGGTCGGCTTCGTGTTCCAGTCGTTCAACCTCATCCCGTCGCTGACCGCGCGGCAGAACATCGCGCTGCCCGCCAGCCTCGCCCACCGGCCGGTCTCCGCGGCCCAGGTCGACGCCGCGCTCGCCTCGGTCGGACTCGCCGACCGCGGGGACCACCGACCGGGCGCGCTGTCCGGCGGGCAGCAGCAGCGGGTCGCGATCGCACGCGTCCTGGCGTCCGAACCGCACGTCGTGTTCGCCGACGAGCCGACCGGCGCCCTCGACACCACCGCCGGTGACGCGGTCCTCGACCTGCTGCGCCGGGTGGCCGACGGTGCCCGCTCGGTGGTGATGGTCACGCACGACCTCGAAGCGGCTGCGCGTGCCGACCGTGTGCTCGTCCTGCGCGACGGCACCGTGCACCGTGAGCTGGCGCACCCGGACGCCGCCCAGGTCCTCGAGGCCCTGACCGCCGCCGCGCAGGAGGCCTGACGTGCTCCGACTCGTCCTGAGCGACCTCCGGCAGAACGCCGGCATCTGGATCGGCGCCCTCGTCGTCAGCGCGGCCACCGCAGCGGCCGCCGCCATCGCCGCCGGGATGCTCGAGACCGGCTTCGCGATCATCGGGTCCGGCAGACCGACGGACCTGCTCCGAGCCGGGGGCCTCGCCACGCTCGCGTCGCTCGTCGTCGTGCTGACGATCGTCGCCGTCACCGTGGTCCTCGGCAGCGTCACCCGCCTGACGATCGACCTGCAGCGTCGCGGTTACGCGCTCTGGCAGCTGGTGGGGGTGCCGTCCCGCACGGTGACGGTGGTCGTCCGGCTGCAGCTCGCGGTCGTGGGGCTGGTCGGCAGCACGATCGGCTGCCTCGTCGTGGCCCCGTTCGTGCCGGCGTTCCTGCACTTCGGGTTGTCGCAGTCCGACGGGCTCCGGGGTCTCGACGAACGGTTCGGTCCGACCAGCGCCGTCGCGGTCGTGCTCGCCGTGACGATCGTGGTCGTCCTGAGCAGCCTCCGACCGTCGCGCCGAGCCGGCCTCGTCCGCCCGATCGAGGTCCTGCGGGAGCCCGAGTCCGTCCGCACACGGACCACGTGGACCCGGTGGGCCGCGGGTGCCGTGGCGCTGCTGCTCGCCGCGCTGCTGACCAGCTCGATCGTCGACGCCGGCGTCCGGACCGGTGGGCAGGTGCTGCTCATCGGGCCGCTCCTGACGGCCGCCTGCACCGCGATCGGCCCCGTGGTGTTCCCGGCCGCCCTCCGGGCCTGGACGTCGGTGCTGCCCGCGCACCGATCGGCATCGTGGTTCCTCGCCCGCAACGCCGCCGCGTTCTCCGTCGACCGGAGCAGCGCCACGGTGAGCGCGCTCGTCATCACGATCGCCCTGCCCGGCAGCCTCTTCGCCGGCTTCGACACCCTGGGTGACGCCGTGCAACGGACCACGGGGTCGTCGGGTGGTGGACTCGACGTGCAGAGCGTCCTGCTCATGCTCGGCGGGCCGCTGCTCGTGTCGCTCTTCGGCGCGGCCGCCACTGTCCTGATGGCCGGACGCACCCGCGAGCAGGAGGCCGCGCTGGTCGAGGCCGCCGGCGGGTCCCGCGCCACCGTGCTCGCCCGTGCCGCCTGGGAGTCCGTCATCCTCGTCGGCACCGCGGTCCTCGTGGCCGCCGCGGTCCTCGTGCTCACCGCCTGCGGACAAGCCGTCGCGCTCGCGGTCACCGTCCCCGGCACGCAGCCCCAGCTGGGCCTGCAGGCCGCGCTCCCGGCCGCCCTCGTGAGCCTCGTGCTCATGGTGGCCGCCGGCACGATCCCCCTCGTCACCGGACGCCGACGCAGCATCCCGCTCGTCCTCGCCGCCGACTGACCCCGAACCAGGAAGACCCCCCTCTTGCGCATCCTCTTCTCCGGCGTGCCCGCACTCGGACACCTCCTGCCCCTCGTCCCGCTCGCCCGTGCCGCGCAGGCGGCCGGACACGACGTCGCCCTGCTCACCAGTGGTGGGATGCGCGAGCCCATGTCGACCGAACTGCCCACGGTGCCGGTCCTGGCGGCCGGACCCATGCCTCCCGACCTGTTCGCCGAGGTGGCCCGGCGCATCCCCGGCAGCGACCCCGCGAACCGCCCCGAACCGGCGGCCGTCGCCGAGTTCTTCGCCGGCACACGCGTCGACCTGACCGTCGACGACGCCCTGCGGGCAGCGCGCGGGTGGGAACCCGACGTGGTCGTCGCGGACGCCGTCGACCTGGTCGGACCGCTCGTCGCCGCGGAGCTCGGCGTGCCGTACGCGATCGTCGCCTTCGGCCCCGAGGTCCCCGAGGAGTTCCGCCGCCCGATGGCTGAACTCGTGCTCCCCCGCTACGAGCAGCGCGGGGTCGTGCCGACACCGCCGGTGGCCCTGCTCGACCCGACGCCGGTGTCGCTGCAGGCACCCGGGTGGACGCAGCCGCCCGTCACGATCCCGTTCCGCTCCGAGCCGCACAGCCGGCCCGACGTCGCCGCCGAACAGCCGCTCGCACCGTTCCCGGCGAGCGAGTGGCGACCGCGGGTGCTCGTCACCCTCGGCACGGTCTTCGGCGACGCGACGCTGCTGACGGCGATCCTCGACGGGTTCCACCCCGACGAGGTCGACGTGGTGGCGACCGTCGGCGTCATCGGCGAACGCCTCGACGACACCGAGCACGTGCACTTCCTGCCGTTCCGCCCGATGCGCGAGCTGCTCGAGGGCGTGGACCTGGTCGTCGCCGCGGCCGGTGCCGGCACGGTGCTCGCCGCGGCCAGCGTGGGCGTGCCGATGGTGCTGCTCCCGCAGGGCGCGGACCAGTTCATCAACGCGACCCGTGCCGCCGAGGCCGGTGTCGCGGTCGTGGTCGACGAGCCGTCGGCGGTCGGTCCGGCGGTGCACCGGATGCTCGCGGAACGCAGCCACTTCGCCGCGGCACGGCGACTCGGCGAGGAGACCGCACAGCGCCCGAGCGCGACGGACGCCGTCAGGGAGCTCGTCGACCGGGTCGAGCGCATCGCCTGACGACGGCGCTCGTCAGCGGTCGGCCGGCCCGGGTCCTGCTGGGTCCGGGCCGAACACCGTCTGCGTGAACCGCTGCGCGAGCGGGTCGTCCTGGTCCCCCAGCCGCATGCCGAGCAGCGTGTTGATCAGCATCCCCTTGGCAAGGAACGACTCCGCCGCGGACTCCGACAGCCCGGCCTCCTCGACCAGGAAGTGCAGGATCCGGGTGAAGCCGTCACGGGCGACCGGTCCGACGACGGGGTCGGCACCGAGCATGTACGACTGCATGACGATGAGGTGCACGCCGTCCTCGGTCGCGAGCGCACGGTAGGCAGAGCCGAGCCGCGACGCGACGGTGCCCGGCTGCCCGTCGTCGAGCGCCGCCCGGAACGCGTCGAGCACGGCTTCGAGGCACCCGTCGACGACGGCGAGGAACAGGTTCTCCTTCGAGCCGAACATGCGGACGACGTACGGCTGACTGATCCCCGCGGCCTTCGCGATGCGCTCCGTGGTCGCGCCGTGGTAGCCCTCGCGGGCGAAGACGGCGGCCGCCGCGGTGAGCGTGGCTTCGCGCCGCTGGCTGCCGGCCATGCGCTCGGCACTCTTGGGAACCGGACCCCTTGCTGTCGTCATGCGGTGAGGGTATCATCTGATGCCATGAGTAATGAATCGATTACTAACAACGCCTCGAAGTCCGACGGCTTCCCGCCGGTCCGCCGGATCCTGCCCGTCCTCATCACCCAGGTCCTCGTCGCGATGACCGTCGCCGGAGCGTTCGCCGGCCTGTACATCGGACTGCAGAAGGCCCCTTCCCCGCACCACCTGCCCGTCGCCGTCGTCGGCTCGCAGGTCGCCGATGCGGCAGCGGGCGCGCTCGGCGACCGCGCCGACGTCCGCACCGCCGGGTCCCCGTCCGACGCACGCGACCTCGTCCGGTCCCGTGACGCCGTCGCAGCCCTCGTCCCCGGCAACGGCTCCGACGACTGGACCCTGTACACGGCGGGCGCCGAGGGACGGAGCGCGACGACCGCCGCGACCACGATGCTCTCCGGGGTCGCGGCCGGCGCCGGCGCCTCGGTCACCCGCACACAGGACCTCGTCCCGCTCGCGACGAACGACGCCCAGGGCATCGCGGGGTTCTACCTGGTCTTCGGCACGACCCTGGCGGCGTTCATCCTGGCGCAGGTCATGAACTCCCTCGGCACCCTCGCCCGACTGCGCACCCGGATCGTCGTCACGGTGGTCGGGAGCCTGGCCGCGGCCGCGGTGGTCGCCGTCATCGCCGGACCGATCGACGGCGCCGTCCCCGCATCGACCGGCGCCGTGGTCGTGGTGCTCTCGCTCCTCGCCGTCGCCGTCTCGCTGTCCACGACGGCGATCACCTCGATCGTCGGACCGATGGGCGTGATCGTCTCGACGCTCCTCTTCACCACCCTCGGCAACGCGACGAGCGGTGCGACGATCAGCACGCACCTGCTGCCGCCCGTGCTCGCCACCGTCGGACAGGCCCTCCCGCCGGGTGCCGCGTTCGGCGCCGTCACCGGGTTCAGCTACTTCGACGGGGCGGGCGCGACCGGCGCGCTCCTCACGCTGGGTGCGTGGATCCTCGCCGCAGCCGCGGCCCTGTCGGTGGCACACCGGGTGCGGACCGGCGCCGCGCGGCGACGGGACGTCGCGGCGATCGCCGCACCGGTGACGCCGGCTGCCGTCGTGGCGTGAGCGATGCGGTCGCCGCGACCGGCTGACGGACTGGAGGCCCGGTGCCGGCTGGCACCGGGCCTCCAGTCCGCCGATCGGCTGGGTCGGGTCGTTGCAGGATCGAGACACCGGTCCGGGCCGGCGTGCGGCATCGTGGACCCACCGATGGCAGGCAGGACGGAGCGCACGGTGGAGCGAGTGGTGGGGTGGGCCACGGTCGCCGCGGTCGTCGTCGTGACCGTGTCGATGTTGCTGCTGGTCCAGACGACCACCTGTCGCGACGCCGCCCCCGGAGCGGGCACGAGCTCGTGCACGACCACGCCGATGATCGGCGTCGCCGGCACGTGGATCGCCGGCGTCACCGGCGCCGTCGTGCTCGCGGTCTGCGTGTGGCAGATCGTCGGGGCGGCCCGGTCTGGCCGAGTGCCGATCGACTGATGCCGCTCCGGGAATGTGCGGCGGAACGGGCGTGCGAGGATTCCCCAACCGCACGACCGAGGGGAATGACGACCATGACCACAGCCCGGACGCTCCACTGGATCAGTACCGCGATGCTCGCCGTGGGGTTCCTCGGCGTCGGCGCCCTGCTGTACGACGCGTTCTCCGGCCCCGAGGGCGGCGGCGCGAACATCGGGCTCGGCATCATCATGCCCGTGTGCTTGCTCGCCGGCGTCGTCGGGCTCGCCCTGGGGGCCGTCGCCGTGGTGGCGACTTGGTGGGGTGCCCGGGCCGAGCGCTCGCGTGCCTCGGTCCGGTGACGCAGATGTCCCCGTCTTCCACTCCGCGGCCGTGGACGATGATCGCCGTCGTGGTGCTGGTGGGATGGGCGTTGGTGACGGCGCTGCTGTTCCCGGTCACCGGGGCCGACGAGCACGAGGGGCCCGGCGACCAGGTCTGGCGGACCTCGTCGAGCGCGTTCGGCGTGCCGCTCTCGCCCGAGTGGGACGTCCTCGCTTGGCTCGCCGCGCTCGCGCTGGTGCCGGTCGTCGTCGTCGGGCTCACGTTCCTGCTCAGCCGCCGACGACCGCACACCGCGCCCGTCAGTCCGTCGCCGGGTGGCCCTGCCCACTGAGGTGCGCGCGGAGCACGTCACGGACGCTCGTCCACGACTGCAAGCCGTAGCGGTCGTTGTCGACGTGGTGCAGCTGCGCCTGCCCGCTGAACATGCTCACGAAGTACTGCATCCCCTGCCATGCCGGGAACGTCTCGTCGGGGTCCTTCGACAGGCGCCTGCCGACAGCGCTCATCGCGGACAGGGTCCCGGTGGTGCCGGCCCACTGCAGCCGGAAGCGCTCCCCCGTCAGCTCGCTCATGGCGCGTGCGACGTCGCGTGCGGTGACCTGGTCGCCCGCCATCTCGATCACGCGCGGAGCATCGTCGTCCAGGGCGGCGAGGGCCGTGACCCGGGCGACGTCGTCCTTCGTGGTGAAGTCGAGCACCTGGTCCGCCGACGACCAGAACAGCACGAGCCGGCGGCCGAACAGGATCATCGGGGCATCGCCGGTCAGCAGGTCGGTGAACATGCCGGTCAGGATCGACGTCGCCTGCACCGGGGCCGCGTCGAGGTCACCGGCGAACTCGCGCCGCAGCTCGAAGTTGCGGTTGGTGCCGGGTGTGATCCGCCGGTAGTCGGCCGAGTAGTCGGACGGGATGAACCGCCGGACGCCCGCCGCCACGGTCGCCGCGAGCAGCGCGCGCTGGGCGTCGACGATCACCGGACGTGTCCCGCTCACGGCGGAGACCACGACGTCGGAGCCGCTGACGGCCCGGGTGAGGGCGTCGTGGTCGCCGTACTCGGCGGCGACGACGTCGACACGGGCGTCGTCGCCGAAGCGCTCTCCGGCGGTCCTGCTGCCGGGCCGGGTGAGGACCCGGACCCGCACGTCGTGCTGGGTGAGCTCGCGGACGATGCGGTGCCCGAGGTCGCCGGTGGCGCCGGCGACGAGGATGGTGGTGGTCATGGGCGGAGCCTCACTCTGTGGGGGTCGACGAGGTCGTCGTGGTGTGCCGCCGGGATCGTTCCGGGACGGCGAGGGGGTGGTGGAACGTGGGATCGGCAGTGGACGGCCCGGGGGTGGTGGTGCCGGCCGTCAGCGCGACCCGGGCCAGCAGCCGGCGCATCGTCGTCCGCTCGTCGTCGTCGAGGTGCCGCATGAGCACGCCCTCCGCCTCACGCAGGGCCGAACGTGCCCGGGCGAGCAGGGCACGCCCGGCGTCGGTGGGGTGGACCTGCCGCACCCGCCGGTCCGTCGGGGCCGGGCGACGCTCGACGAACCCGCCCGCCTCGAGTGCGTCGACGATGTAGGTCATCTGCGTCTTGTCGATCCCGAGGCGCTGCGCGAGGCCGAGCTGCGACGACGCTTCCTCGGTGGTGATGGCGACGAGCACCTGGTACCCGCGGGGACCGCCGGGGACGTCGGCCACCGCCTCGCTGCCCAGCCGCGTGAAGCCCTGGAACGCCAGCGGCAGTGCCCACCCGAGTTCGGATTCGATGCCCTCGGCACCCCAGTCGATCTCGGGGAGCGCATCGGTCGGCGTCGGACTGTCCATACCGGCGACCGTACCGGTACAAGATCGTCTTGTGCAAAGATCATCTGCGATCAAGACGGACAGCCGCCAGGACGCCGAGCAGCCGAGGACCCCATGTCGGACACCGCAACCATCACCCCGCTCACCCTCGACGTCCCCCAGGTGGAGCTCGACGACCTGCGCCGCCGTCTGCTGGCCACCCGCTGGCCCGATGCCGAGACCGTCGAGGACACCTCGCAAGGACCCCGACTCGAGAAGGTCCGCGCCCTCGTCGAACACTGGACGACGGAGTACGACTGGCGCCGGACCGAGGCGCTGCTGAACGGCTGGGGCCAGCACACGACCCGGATCGACGGGCTCGAGGTCCACTTCCTGCACGTCCGGTCCGCCGTCCCCGGTGCCCGCCCGCTGCTGCTCACCCACGGCTGGCCCGGTTCCGTCCTGGAGTTCCGCCACGCGATCGGTCCGCTCACCGACCCGGTGGCGCACGGCGGCGACGCGGCGGACGCGTTCCACGTCGTGATCCCGAGCCTGCCCGGGTTCGGCTTCTCCGGGAAGCCGACGACGACCGGGTGGAACACCGCCCGGACCGCGAGGGCCTGGTCGGTGCTGATGTCCCGGCTCGGGTACGCGGACTGGTTCGCCCAGGGCGGTGACCTCGGTGCCACCGTCACCGCGGAGCTCGCAGCCCTGCAGGCCGCCGGGGACATCGGACTCGCCGGGATCCACCTCAACATGGCGCTGTTCACGCCGACGGACGACGAGGCGCGGAACGCCTCCCCCGACGAGCAGGTCATGCTGCAGGAGAGCGGCCACTACTGGCGGGACCTGTCGGCCTACTCGCAGCAGATGTCGACCCGCCCACAGACCATCGGGTACTCGTTGGCGGACTCCCCCGTCGGGCTGGCGTCGTGGATCTACGCGATGTTCCAGGACGTCGGCGGCTCGCACGACGAACACGGCGATGCCGAGCGGCTCTTCCCGCTCGACGAGATCCTCGACGACGTCATGCTGTACTGGTTGCCGAACACCGCCGCGTCCTCGGCTCGGACCTACTGGGAGGCGACCCGGACCGGCTGGGCCACCCCGGGCACCGTCGAGGAGCCACTGACCCTGCCCGTCGGCCTGAGCATCATGCCGGGCGAGTACGTCCGCCGGTCGCGCCGCTGGGCAGCGCGCCGGTACACCGACCTGGTGTTCTTCAACGAGGTCGCGCGCGGCGGGCACTTCGCGATGCTCGAACAGCCGGAGCTGCTCGTCGACGACGTCCGTGCGACCTTCCGGAACCTGCGCTGATGCCTTGCGGACAGAGAGTAGATATCGCTACTCTCCGAAAGTGCGAATATCTGAACTTGCCCGAGCTGCGTCCACACCGGTCACCGCCGTCAAGTACTACCAACGCGAAGGCCTCCTGCCCCCCGGCGAGAAGTCGGCGCCGAACCAGACCGCCTACGACCACCGGCACGTCGAACGGGTCCGGCTCGTCCGGGCGCTCCTGGAGACCGGCGGGCTCTCGGTCGCCGTGACGAAGCAGGTCCTGGCCGTGCTCGACGCCGAGACCGCACCGCTGGCCGAGGTCTTCGCCGTCGCCCAGTACGCCATGACCACCCCGCGCTCCCCCGAGTCCGAGGCGACCCCGGAGGCCCGTGCCCGGATCGAGGAACGGGTGTCGGCCGCCCGCTGGTGCGCCACCTCGGACAACCCGGGACTCGAGACCGCGGCCCGGGCGCTCGACGGGCTGCGCACCGTCGGGTTCGACGCTCCGGACGACTACCTCGACGCCTACCTGTCGGCAGCGGCGAGCGCGGCACGTGCCGACGTCGCCGCGCTGCAGGACCGCGACGGCCGGACCGCGATGGCGGAGCTGATGGTGATCGGGACAGTCCTCGGCGATCCGCTCTTCGCGGGACTCCGGCGCCTGGCGCAGCAGGACGCCACCCACGACCTGTTCCCCGTCGTCGACACGGACGAGGCCGGCGCGTGATCGCAACCCGCCGGATCGCCGCCGTTCGCCGAGCAGTGGCCTGGCACCCGGCACTCATGGCCGTGGCCGGCCTGATGCTCGCGTCCACCGCCGTCTGCCTCGTCGGACTCGTCGTGGATCCCCGGACCATCCTGGGAGCGCCGGCGTGGATGAAGCCCCTGAAGTTCTCGCTGTCGATCCTGCTCTACGCCGTGACCTGGGCGTGGCTCATAGCCCTCCTGCCGAGGTGGCAGACACTGGCTCGTCGGCTCGGCACCGTGGTCGCCGTCGCCCTGGTGGTCGAACAGGTGCTCATCGTGTGGGCCGCCGCGACCGGCACCACGAGTCACTTCAACGTCTCGAACAGCGTGCACGTCGTCGTGTGGGCCGTGATGGCGACAGCGATCACGACGCTGTACCTCTGCACCTTCGTCACGTCGATCGCGCTGTTCTTCCTGCGCCTCCCCACCCCCGCGCTGACGGTCGCCGTCCGTGCCGGTGCCGTCATCGCACTCGGCGGCATCGGGGTCGCCTTCCTCATGACCGGCCCGACCCCCACCCAGCTCACCGCTCCGGACGGGATCGTCGGCGCTCACACGGTCGGGATCGCGGACGGCGGACCCGGGGTGCCACTGCTCGGGTGGAGCACCGTCGGCGGCGACTACCGGGTCGCCCACTTCGTCGGTATGCACGCACTGCAGGTGCTCCCGCTCGTGGCGCTCCTCGTCGCAGCCGCGGGTCGGCACCTACCGTGGCTGGCACAGCCGACCGCGCAGGTGCGAATCGTCGCGGTCGTCGCCGTCGCGTGGGCAGCGGGCACCGTGCTCCTCACGGTGCAGGCCGCGGTCGGACAGTCGGTCGTCCACCCCGCCGGCGCGGTCGCCACGGCGGCGTGGGTTCTCGTGCTGCTGGCCGCGGCCGCGAGCGCGGCAGTGCTGCTCCGCGCTCGCCGCGCTCCGGTGGCGCGACTTCGCTGACGGTCGACCGCCGGACGGCGACTCCGGGCCCTGGACGCGACCACCCACGGACTGGAGGCACGGTGCCAGCTGGCGCCGTGCCTCCAGCCCGTCACGGCGAGCGTTCCGGACCCGCCCGTTACGCTGTCCCCGTGTCAGAGCCGCGCCGCAGTCCGGGGAACCAAGCTTCACTGCGTGAAGCCAACCGGGGTCGGGTCGTCAGCGCAGTGAAGCGACACGGCGGCCTGACGCAGGTCGAGCTCGCCGGGGTGACCGGGCTCTCCCCCGCGACCGTCTCGAACATCGTCAAGGAACTGGTCGCGACCGGTGCCCTGCACGCGACACCGAGCACCTCCAGCGGTCGGCGGGCGCTCCGCGTGACCCTGCCGCACGGCCTCGGGCTGGTCGCCGGGGTGCACGTCTCGCCGCGGCACCTGCGGCTGGCGTTGTCGGACCTGAACGGCGCCGTGCTGGCCGAGCGGCACATGCCCCTGGCCCGTGACCACCGTGCCGACGCCGAACTCGACAAGACCGCGCTGCTCGTGCTGGACATGGTGGAGTCCATCGAGTCGTCGATGGACGAGGTGCTCGCCGTCGGGCTCGCCGTGGCCGCCCCGATCGACGCCCGCACCGGGATGACGGCGCGCGGCGGGATCCTGCGGGGTTGGGACGGCATCGCGCTCGGCCAGTCGCTCGCCCGGCGAATGGACAAGCCCGTGCAGGTCGACAACTCGGCCAACCTCGCCGCCCTCGCCGAACACCGCAGCGGGGCGGCACGCGGCCGCGACACCGTGGTGACGCTCGACGTCGGCAACGGCATCGGCGCCGGACTCGTCCTCGGCGGGCACCTGTTCCGCGGGCACCACGGCATCGCCGGCGAGTTCGGGCACACGCCCGTCCTGCCGAACGGCCCCCTGTGCCGGTGCGGCAACCGGGGTTGCCTCGAGGCGATCGCCGGAGCACCCGCGGTGCTCGAGGGCGTCCGCGACGAGGTCGGCACGCTCAAGCTGGCGGACCTGATCCTGCGGGCCATGGGCGGCGACCAGGTCTGCATGCGCGCCGTGGCCGACGCCGGGCGGGCGATCGGTTCGGCGGCGGTGGGGCTCTGCAACGTCCTCGACCCCGAGCGGGTCGTGGTGACGGGCGAGTTCGCGCGCGCCGGGGAGCTCCTGCTCGGCCCGATGCGGCACGCCCTCGAGTCGTCGTTGATCGTCGACGTCGACGGCACGCCGGACGTGGTGCAGGGGCAGCTCGGCGAGAAGGCCTCGGTGACCGGCGCGCTGGCCCTGGCGATCGAGGCCGTGGACGTCACCCGAACCCGGTAGATAACGGTTTCGTCACGGAGCGCGGTCCTTGCGTTCAACTCTTGCAGCCAAGAACGCTCGCTGTCACACTCAGGGCACCGCCGATGGGGGCGGTCCACTGTTGGAGGACGTTTCAATGAAGAAATCCACCACACGAGCGATGCTGGGCGTCAGCGCCCTGCTGCTCGCGATCACCACCCTGGCGGGCTGTTCCAACGGCGCGGACGCCGGGACCGGTTCCGGCGGAGGCGGCGGGGACGCGTCGAAGGCCAAGATCGGCCTGCTCCTGCCCGACTCCGTCACCGCTCGCTACGCCAGCGCCGACCGTCCGCTCTTCACCGCCGAGGTGAAGAAGCAGTGCAGCGGCTGCTCCGTCATCTACGCGAACGCCGACGGCGACGCGTCGAAGCAGCTGCAGCAGGCCCAGTCGATGCTCACGCAGGGCGTCAAGGTCCTGGTCCTCGACCCGTTCGACGGCGAGGCCGCGGCGTCCATCGTCCAGCAGGCGAAGGCCAAGAAGGTGCCGGTGATCTCGTACGACCGGCTCATCAACAGCCCCGACCTGAGCTACTACATCTCGTTCGACAACGAGAAGGTCGGTGAGCTGCAGGGTCAGGCCCTGGTCGACGCCCTCAAGGCGAAGAAGGTCCCGGAGGGCTCGGGCATCATCATGGTGAACGGCTCCCCCACCGACAACAACGCCTCGCAGTTCAAGAAGGGCGCGCACTCGGTCATCGACGACAGCGGCTACAAGGTGCTCGCCGAGTACGACACCCCCGGCTGGGACCCCGCCAAGGCGCAGGACTGGGCAGCCGGCCAGATCAGCAAGCTCGGCAAGGACGAGATCACCGGCGTCTACGCGGCGAACGACGACACCGGCGGCGGCGTCATCGCGGCCCTGAAGTCGGCCGGCGTCACCGAGCTCCCGCCCGTCACCGGGCAGGACGCCTCGCTCGCGGGCATCCAGCGGATCCTCGCCGGTGAGCAGTACATGACCGTCTACAAGGCCTTCAAGCCCGAGGCCTCGAAGGCCGCCGACCTGGCGATCCAGTTCGCGAAGGGTGAGACCCCGAAGGGCGACACGACGGTCGACACCGCCGGGGGCGCCAGTGTCCAGTCGACGCTGCTCGACCCGGTCGCCGTCACCACGGACAACGTGCAGTCGACGGTGGTCAAGGACGGCCTGTACGAGGTGTCGAAGATCTGCACCGCGCAGTACAAGGCAGCCTGCGACAGCGCCGGCATCAAGTAGGTCCGACCCCCTCTGCCCGCCCGGTCCGACTGCGGACCGGGCGGGCCTCACCGATCGAGGACGACACCCGTGAGCACGACACCCGTGAGCAACGCGTCACCAGCAGCACACCCCTCCGCCGACCCGGTGATGTCCCTGCGCGGGATCACCAAGCGGTTCGGCGCCGTCCAGGCCCTCAGCGACATCGACTTCGACGTCTACCCGGGCGAGGTGGTCGCCATCGTCGGCGACAACGGCGCCGGCAAGTCGACGTTCGTGAAGATCCTCGCCGGGGTCTACACGCCGGACGGCGGCACGATCACGTTCGGCGGCGATGAGGTCACCGTCCCGAACCCCGCGGCGGCCCAGACCCTCGGCATCGCGACGGTGTTCCAGGACCTCGCCCTTGCCGACAACCTCGACGTGGTCTCGAACCTGTTCCTCGGGCGCGAGATCGCCCACCCGTTCCTCGACGAGGAGGAGATGGAGCGCCGCTCGTGGGAGCTCCTGCAGCAGCTCGCGGCCCGGATCCCGTCGGTACGGATCCCGATCGCGTCGCTGTCCGGTGGGCAGCGACAGACCGTGGCGATCGCCCGCTCGCTGATCGGCGACCCGCAGGTGGTCGTCCTCGACGAGCCCACCGCCGCGCTCGGTGTCGCGCAGACCGCCGAGGTCCTGAACCTCGTCGAACGCCTGCGCGAGCGCGGACTCGGCGTCGTCCTCATCAGCCACAACCTCGCGGACGTGCAGGCCGTCGCCGACCGGGTCGCGGTCCTGCGACTCGGCCGCAACAACGGCACCTTCCGCATCGACGACGTCTCCTACGAGGAGATCATCGCGGCCATCACCGGTGCCACCGACAACGCCGTCACCCGTCGCGCCGCCGCCCGCACCGAGCAGGAGACCTCCGCATGAGCAAGACCGACGAGACCCTCACCGCAGCGACCCCGACGCCCTCGGCCGCCGACCTGCAGGATGAGCGGCTCCTGCGTGACCAGGGGATCGGCGGCGCTGCGAAGGCGTTCGTCCGACGGGTCCGCGGCGGCGACATCGGCTCGCTGCCGGTGGTCGTCGGCCTCATCGTCATCTGGGCGGTGTTCCAGGCGCTCTCCCCCGACTTCCTGTCCCCGGGCAACCTGGTCAACCTCGCCCTGCAGTGCGCCGCGGTCGGCACCATCGCGATCGGCATCGTCCTGGTGCTGCTGCTCGGCGAGATCGACCTGTCCGTCGGCAGCGTCAGCGGACTCTCCGCCGCGATCCTCGGCCAGGGCCTCACCACACTCGGCTGGCCGCTGTGGCTCGTGCTCACCGTCGCCCTGGCCGTCGGTGCCGCCGCCGGCCTGCTCTACGGCCTGCTGTTCACCCGCTTCGGAGTGCCGAGCTTCGTCATCACGCTCGCCGGTCTGCTCGGGTTCCTCGGGCTGCAGCTGCTCATCCTCGGGCCGAACGGCTCGATCAACCTGCCGTACGATTCGCCGATCGTGCAGTTCGCCTCGGCCTCGTACCTGCCGCCGTGGCTCGCGTACCTGCTCGCCGTCCTGGCCGCCGGCGGACTCTTCTTCACCGAGATCCGTCGCGCTGCCCGCCGCCGCCGTGCCGGGCTGTCGACCGGGGCGATGTCCCTGACCGTCGTGAAGGCCGTCGCCCTGTTCCTCGGTCTCGCGCTGATGGTCTGGTACCTGTCGCGCGACTTCGGCACCGGCACCTCGTTCGTGTTCTTCGTCGTGCTGGTCGTGCTGATGAACTTCGTGCTGAAGCGCACCCGCTGGGGCCGCTCGGTCTTCGCGGTCGGCGGCAACGTCGAGGCCGCACGACGCTCCGGCATCCGGGTGAACCGCATCTACATCTCGGTGTTCATGCTGACCTCGCTCTTCGCCACCGTCGGCGGCATCCTCGCCGCCGCCCGCCTGAACTCGGCGAGCCTGTCGTCCGGCGCCGGTGACACGAACCTCAACGCGATCGCCGCAGCCGTGATCGGCGGGACCAGCCTGTTCGGCGGCCGTGGCAGCGCCTGGTCGGCGCTGCTCGGCATCATCGTGATCCAGTCGATCTCGAACGGGCTCACCCTGTTGAGCCTCGACTCGTCGATCCGCTACATGATCACCGGCGCGGTGCTGCTGCTGGCCGTCATCATCGACTCGCTCTCGCGGCGCAGCCGCGCCAGTCACGGCGCGGCCTGAGCGGGGACCCGGACCCCGCCACACCGACGGACGGGGGGCCCGTTGCCAGCTGGCACCGGGCCTCCCGTCCGTCTCGGCGCGCGTCTCGGATCCGGAAGACGCCGTCGTGTTCCCCCGACGCCGCCCCGTGCGCGAGACGCCTGGCGACAACGGAGGCGTCTCGGCTACTGGGCGGTGTCTCGGCGCGCGCTACTTGCTCTTCGAACCCGAGGTGCCCGGCAGGCTGAGGATGTTGTCCGTGCCCTGCGGCACGACGATCAGCGAGCCGTTGTCGCCGGCGCTCTTGAGGGCCTCGATCTCGCGCTGCTTGAGGGCGGCGTCGGAGAGCGGGTGCTCGTTGAGGACCTCGTTGGCGTCGGCCTGACCCTGCGCCTCGGCGACCTGCTGCTGCGCCTGCACCTTCTTGGCGTCCAGGAGTGCGCGCTCCTTCGTGACCTGAATCTGCGCCTGCTGCGCGGTGGCGTAGGCGTCGATGACGGACTTCGGCGGCGTGATCTCCTGCAGGGCGAAGTTGTCGACGTGTACGCCCGAGCCCTTCCACCGCTTCTCGAGCGCCTGGATCATCGCCTTCTCGACGGTGCCGCGCTTGGTGATCAGCTCGATGGTGGTGAAGTCGTTCGGCACCTGGCGCACGACGCTGCGGACCGAGTTGCCGATGAACTGCGTCTTGAAGTTCTCCTCGGTCTTGTACGACCGGTAGATGTCGGTGACCGACTTCGCGTCGATGCTGTACTGCAGGTTGAGGCTGACGTTCGACGAGACGCCGTCCTGGTCCTGCACCGTGACGTACGGGCCGGAGCGGACGTTGCCGTTGTTGTCCGAGTCGGAGCCGTTCACCGCGTTGATGTAGGTGACGGTCTGGTTCCGGATGTTGAACGTGTGGAGCGTGGCCCACGGCGCCTTGAAGTGGAACCCGGAGTCCGTGCTCTGCCCGACGATGTTGCCGGAGATGTCCACCTGCACCTTCGACTCGCCCGTGTCCTGCGCGTACAGGGTGCTGCCGAGCGTGAGCCCGACGAACAAGACGCCGGCAGCGGCCGCGGTCCACGTCGCGATGAGGTTCGGGCGGCGGGTCGGGACGGCGGGGCGTGCCTCGCGACCGGGTGTGGCCGGTCGTGCGGGGGTGGAGTAGGTGCGTGTTCGGAAGAAGAGCGCGACGAGCGCGATGACGAGGAAGACGATGGCGGCGACGAACATGACGATCACTCCTGGATGCTTGTCCGTGCAGTCTGCCGTACCCGGAGGGGTGCAGGTGACGCGGGGGCGTGCGCGCGCGCCGCATGCGCTAGGCCGGGCCGACGACCTCCTCGATGCGCTCGAGTCCGCTGCGACAGCGTCCGAGGTACTCGTCGTACAGGTCCGGTCGCCGGTCACGCGCCCACCGCGTGACGTCGATCAGGTGCAGCGCGGTCATCGACGCGAGCCGCCGGTGGTCGTCGTCCGAGGCGAGTCCGGCAGCCGCCATGAAGTCGTCGTGGTCCGCGCGGGTGACGGACCCGTCGATGAACGTCCACACGAAGACCCGGCGGGCGTCGGTCCACGGTGCCGGACCGGTCTCCGCGGCGCCCCAGTCGATGAGCACCGGCGGCCGGTCCGGACCGCGGGAGACCAGGTTGCGAGGTGCGAGGTCGCCGTGGGCCAGCCCGAACTCGAACTGCGCGTCCGACAGCGGAGCGAGACGATCACGCACCCGGTCCGGCGACGCGTAGGCACCGTCACGGAGCAGCGGATCGTCGTCGCCGAGCGCATCGAGGTCGTAGTCGAGGTGCGCGGTCCAGGCGAGCCGGAGGTCGTCGCCGAACCGCGAGAACAACGACCGAGGCGCATCGACGAGCGGGATCGTGGCGACGGCTCGGGCGGCGCTACCGAGCCACCGCCACGGGCGGTCGATCGGTCGTGGGTCGGGCGCGACGTACTCCGACACCGAGAAGGGGACACCGCCCTCCGTCCCGTGGGCGAGCGGTTCGGCGACCGGGATGCCGACCCGGCTCGCGCTCCGAGCGGCCCACGACTCGACGGGGTACTCGTCCTGCCGACTGGGGTCGACGGGGAACCGCAGGACCACTGGTGCAGCACCCGCGCGGTCCACCCGGTAGGTGTGGTTCACCGCCCCGCCGTGCAGCCGTTCGACCCGGTCCACCGACCCGCCGACCGAGCGCAGGACGGCTCGGAACCACTCCTGCTCGACAATCTCGTCCGACATGGGACCAGCCTGGCCTCCCCCGGACCTTGACTGTCCATCTCGGCCTCACCGTACCCACGCTGACCGACGCTGGAGGCGGCATACCCGAGGTCAGGAGACCGGCGTCCCTGCCCGGTCCAGCTCGGCCAGGACCCGGCGGCTTCGACGTACGCCGATCACCGTCGCGACCGTGACGAACACCACGACGGCGGCGATGAACACCAGGAACGCCCAACCCCAACCGAACGTCGTGGCCGAGGCACCTCCGAGTCCCAACAGGCTCAGCCCGGTGCCGATCAGGGTCGGGGCCGAGGTCCAGGTGGAGCGTCGCTGCCACGCGAGCATCGCCCGCACGAGCGGCACGGCCCCGGGCGTCACCGGTGCCCGTCCGCTGATCTGTCGGGTGACGGACTTGCGGTCCGCCGGCGTGAGCGCGCCGAGCGGCTGTTCCGGCGTCTCGACGAGATACGGCAGCAGCCTGCGGTGGCGTCGAGCACCGACCCATGCGGTCACGTTCACGACCGCTCCGGCCAGGGCGAACAGGAACCAGATCACCGAGTCGGTGCGGAGCACGGAGGGAAGGCTGATGAACGCCCACAGGATCGACATGCCGGCGAACCCCGCCTGCTGCGACATCACGACCACCGTCGGCCCGTGCTCGACCAGGTGCTCGGCACGACGCGTCGCCTCGGCGAGGTCGCTCGGGTTCACCACCCGGGGACCTCGACGCGCACCGAACTGATCCGACCGGCGCGCGTCGTCGCCGTCACGGCCGGGTCGTAGCTGTCGGCGGTCGCCAGGTAGAGGGTGCGACCGTCCTCGCCACCGAGCGCACAGTCGATCGCGCAGTCCCCGGGGGCGTCGATGCGGTCCGTCACCTCGCCGCCCTCGACGACCCGCAGGAACTCCCCCGTGTCGACCGAGCACACCCAGATCGCGCCGTCACGGTCGACGGTGCTGCCGTCCGGGGTCACGCCGCCGGGCAGGGCCGCCCACTCGCGACGCCCGGTCAGCGAACCGTCGTCCTCGATGTCGAACGCGGTGAGCCGGCCGCCCCACGTCTCGCTGACCACCAGGGTCCGGGTGCCGGGCAGGATGTTGGCGCTGTTCGGGAACACCAGGCCCTCGGCGGCCAGGCGGACGGAGCCGTCGGGGTCGATCACGTAGAGCGGGCCGGGCCGCAGTTCCTCGCCCGCGTACAGGTCGTACCCGAAGGCGCCGATGTACGTCCGGCCAGTCTGGGCGTCGACGACCAGGTCGTTCACGAGCGACGACTCGATCGTGGAGAGGTCGGCGAACACCGAGGTGCTGCCGTCCGGCTCGACGGCGACGACCGTGCGGGACTCCATCGAGCTGATGATCAGACGCCCGTCGGCGAGCCAGCCGAGCCCCGACGACTGCCCGTCGACGGTGGCCTCGAGCCGGGGGCCGTCGGTCGAGGACGGGTCGACCGAGAACACTTGGCCGGTGTGCATGTCGGAGTACCAGAGCCGACCGCCGTGCCAGCGGTTGCCCTCCGGGAAACGGATGCCGGAGATGACGATGTCGGTCGCGGAGTCGAGGGTGATGTGCACGGATCCAGCCTGCCAGCGGGACCGGGGTGCTGCCCGGACGGATGCCGCGATCTCGGCCTAGGGTCGTCCCATGCCGGGTCGTCACCTCATCCACCACCTGGGCGTCTTCGCCAGCGACTTCGCCGCGAGCGCCGCGTTCTACACCGCTGCCCTCGCGCCCCTCGGCATCGGGGCGGGCTACCGCACGGACTCCGTCGCCGAGTTCTGGCAGCACGGGGACGACACCCCGAGCGTCTCGCTCGAGACCGCCCGGACCCCCGAGGCGACGACGCGCGGACTCCACCTGGCGTTCGAGGCCGGTTCACGGAGCGAGGTCGACGCCTTCCACCGCGAGGCCGTCGCCGCCGGCGGGGTGTCACGGCACGAGCCGCGCTACTGGCCGGAGTACGGCGCGTACACGGCATTCGTGTCCGACCCGGACGGCAACAACGTCGAGGCGCTGATCAAGGAGACCCGGCCCTGACCGGCAAGACCGGGGTCTGGGCGACGCACCGGGCACGACGGACCCGGCACGGCGCGTCTGGCACGATCGACCCATGCCCCTCGACGGAACTCCCCTGCACCGGCTCGGCTTCCTGACGATCGGGTCGTTCGACCCCGCCCGACCGTCCGAGGGCCACGAGGACACCCTGCGCGTGATCGAGCGCGCCGAGGCCCTGGGCTTCGACAGCGCCTGGCTGCGCCACCGGCACCTGCAGCACGGCATCTCCTCGCCGGTCGCGGTGCTGGCCGCCGCCTCGCAGCGCACCTCGCGCATCGACCTCGGCACCGCCGTCACCCCGATCGGCGCGGAGAACCCGTTCCGACTGGCGGAGGACCTCAGCACGGTCGACGTGCTCCTCGGTGGCCGCCTGAACCCCGGGTTCTCGGTCGGCACCCCGATGCACTTCGACCTGTACAGCGACGCGATCTACCCCGACACCCTGGAGCACGAGGACCTCGGCAACGGGCGGCTCCTGCGCTTCCGTGACCTGGTGCGCGGCGACCCGGTGACCGAGACCGTCGAACGCCGCGGCATCGAGGAGTTCGCGAGCACCGTCCAGCCGCACAGCGCCGGCCTGGCCGAACGGATCTGGTACGGCACCGGCAGCACGAAGTCGGCCGTGTGGGCGGGCGAGAACGGCTTCCACCTGCTCACCTCGAGCGTCACCCGCAGTGAGAACGGCACCGACTTCGCCACGAACCAGCGCGCCCAGATCGACGCCTACCTCGACGTCCACCCCGACCCCGCTGCCGCCCGCGTCTCGCAGGGCCTGGTCGTCATCCCGACCGACACCGCGACGAGCGAGCAGGAGTCCCGCTACCGCGCCTACGTCGACAGCCGCTCGGGCCGCGTCGGCGTGCCGATGGGACCCGCCGGGATGCTCTTCGCCGCCGACCTGGTGGGCACGTCGGCCGAGATCGCGGACCGGCTGCGTGCCGATGTCGGCTACCAGGCGGTCACCGAGGTCGCCTTCGCGCTCCCGTTCTCGTTCGAGCCCGACGACTACGTCCAGATCACCACGGACATCGCCGAGCGGGTGGGTCCGGAACTCGGCTGGGCACCGAAGCGCGCGGCCTGAGAACGGCGCCAGAGCGACGGACGGGAGGCACGGGGCCAGCTGGCACCGTGCCTCCCGTCCGCCGTTGACCCGCACCCAGGGCGCGCGCCCAGGGCACCGGATCAGTCCTGCTGGTCCGCCTCCACCGCGTCCCGCAGCCGGTCGAGCACGTCCGGCACCGCCGAGCGCACCCGACTCCAGCTCGGGATGAACGGCTTGTCGTTCGGCCGCGCCGTGAACGCGCCGCCGGCGTCGAGGATCGCCTTGGTGAAGAGCTCCACCGCGGCTTCTTCCGCGTGCTGGTCGAACGCGAGCCCGCTCATCTCGGCTTCGTGCCGGTAGACCTCGACGATGTCGAGCGCGTTCCGGTAGTACGTCGCCTTGAGCACCCGGAACGAGTCGGCCGTGAGCGGGACGCCCATCGTCGCGAGCTTCCGGAGCAGCGACTGCACGATGTCGTTGCCCATGCGTGCGAGGCCGCCGGTGCCGTCGGCCTCGGCGAGGGGCTGGTGCTTGTGGTCGTACGCGTCGGCGATCTCCACCTGGCACACCTGCCGGGTCGCGTAGTCGCGGTAGACCTCGGAGAGCATGCCGATCTCGAGTCCCCAGTCGCCGGGGATCTTCAGGCCGTTCAGCACGTGGGCACGCATCGCGAACTCGCCGGACAGCGGGTACCGGAAGCTGCTGAGGTACTCCAGGTACTCGGACTCCCCGTAGACCTGGCGGAGCGAGCGGAGCAGGGGCCCGACGAGCAGCCGTGCGGCGCGACCGTTGATCCGGCCGTCGGCGACGCGGGCGTAGTAGCCCTTCGAGAACTCGTAGTCGAACGCGGGGTTCGCGACCGGGTAGAACAGCCGCGCGAGCATGCCCCGCTCGTAGGTGGTGATGTCGCAGTCGTGCAGGGCGATGCAGTCCGCCCGCTCCGACGCCAGGGCGTACCCGGTGCAGTACCAGACGTTCCGGCCCTTGCCGGGCTCCCCCGGTGCCAAGCCCGCGCGCTCCAGTTCGGCGTCGAGCTCGCGCAGCCGCGGCCCGTCGTTCCACAGGATCCGGTGCCGCTGCGGCAGCCGCGAGAAGAACTCGCGGGCGTGCTCGAACTGCGAGCGGTCGGCCCGGTCGAGCCCGATCACGATCTCGCTGAGCCAGTCGGCCTCGGCCAGCTCGTCGACGATCCGCGACAGGGCCGGACGCTCGAGCTCGGAGTACAGCGCCGGCAGGATCAGGCTCATCGGGCGCTTCTCGGCGAAGCCGCGCAGGTCTTCTTCGAGGCTCGCGGTGCTGCGGCGACCGAGGTCGTGGAACGTCGTGATGACGCCGTTCTGGTGGAAGTCGCTCATCGGTGGCTCCTGACGGACGGGGTGGTGAGTCGGGTGAGGCCCTCGGTCCACCCCTGCGGGCCGGGGGCGGTCGTGCGGTGGACGCGCTCGGGTCGGTCGTCGGCGAGTGGTCCGGGTGCCGGGCCGTGTCCGCGGACCACGACGGCGAAGTCGACCGCGTCGAGCATCGCCGTGTCGTTCGGGCCGTCACCGAGTCCGATCGTGCGCGGGACCGTCCCCGTCCGGCGCTCGTGGTCGGCGATCAGCGTCCGGACCGCCGCGCCCTTGTCGCGGCTCGCCGGCAGCACGTGCCAGAACCGGCCGCCGCGCACCAGGTCGAGGCCGACCGCGGCGAGCGCCGCGCGGAACGCGTCCGCCCGGTCGTCGTCCTCGGCGTGCCAGAGCAGAACCTCGGACGCTTCGCGGGCCCGGGCAGCACTCGCAGCGGCGACGTCGAGTCCGGTCCAGTCGGCGACGACGACGTCGGTCACACCCGAAAAGGTCGAGAACTGCAGACCCAGCACCGTTCGGATGTCGTCGAGCGCGGCACGCAGGCGTTCGAGCTCACCGTCGACCGGTCCGACCAGCACGTCGCCCGCCGGTCCGACGACGACCGCGCCGTTCTCCGCCACGAACGCGTGCCCGTCGAGCCCGGTGCGTGCCTGCAGCGCCGTGATCTCGGCCCGCGTCTTGCTGCTGCAGAACACCACGGGGACGTCGTCCGCCCGCAGCTGTTCCAGCATCGGCAGGGCCGCGTCGAAGGAGTAGTCGTGGTGGTCGAGGAACGTCCCGTCGAGGTCCGTGACGATCATGAGGTCGGGTGTTGGCATCGTGCTCCGCTGGCGGCTGGCTGGGCTGCGGGCGACGATGCCCCGCACCACCCTGCCACGCGCATGCGTCGGTTGGGTGAACAAGCCTGCGTCGGTCGCGCCACGCGACCAGCGGACGGACGGGAGGCACAGTGCCCGCTGGCACCGCACCTCCAGCCCGTCACGGCACGAGGAGCGTCGCGCGGTCACCAGGGCAGGGTGCCCTCGCGATCCGTGACGGTGCCGGTCGGCGTGTCAGCACCGAGGGTCGCAACGCGGACGGCCGCGTCGGCGCCCTCCTCGACGCTGTGCCCGAGGTTCCCGGTGAACTCCGTCGCGGTCTGGCCGGGGTCCACCGCGTTGAAGCGGACGTCCGGCGTCGTCTTGGCGTACTGCATGGTCAGCATCGTGACCGCGGTCTTCGACGACCCGTACGCCGCGAGCGGGTACCGCGACTCCACGCGTTCGGGGTCGTGGATCATGGTGAACGATCCGAGGCCGCTCGTCACGTTGATCACGGAGGGCTGCGCGGACCGCCGGAGGACCGGCAGGAACGCGTTCGTCACCCGCACGACGCCGAAGACGTTCGTCTCGTAGACGTCGCGCAACTGGTCGACGGTCATGTCCTCGGGCGCGGTGACGTCCCCGAGGATGCCGGCGTTGTTGATCAGGACGTCGAGGTGCCCCGCCTGGTCGAGGATCGTCGCCGCGGCCGCGACGACCGAGGCGTCGTCCGTGACGTCGAGCTGCACGAACGACGCCCCGAGTTCCTCGGCGGCTCGCCGACCGCGATCGGTGTCGCGGGCGCCGATCCACACGGTGTGCCCGGCGGCGATCAGCCGTCGCGCGGTCTCTCGGCCGATGCCCTTGTTGCCGCCGGTGATGAGGGTGTTCGTCATGGATCTCCTTCGAGCTCGTTGCTGGTGGTGAGGTGACCAGCGTGCGGCGCTGCGGGATCTCCAGCCACGGAAGAACAGTCCTACCCAGCGGCGGGTCCCCGCGCGGAGAATGGTGGGGTGTCCGCAGACCAGGTCGAAGCCCTCGGCGATCTCCTCCGATCGTGGCGGGGTCGGCTGACCCCGGAGGACGTCGGGATGGAGTCGTACGGTCGGCGCAGGACGGCAGGCCTCCGCCGTGAGGAACTCGCGCAGCTCGCGGGTGTCAGCGCCGACTACGTGATGCGGCTCGAGCAGGGCCGCTCCCGCACCCCCTCTGCCCAGGTCGTCCAGGCGCTCGCCCGTGCGCTCCAGCTCGACCGAGCCGAGACGGACCTGTTCCACCGCGCCGCCGGACTCGCCTCACCCCGGGCCGGTGTGGTGTCCCGCCACATCCCACCCGGAGTCCAGCGGATGCTCGTCCGGATGGGTGACCTGCCGCTCGCCGTGTTCGCCGCCGACTGGACACTGCTGCACTCCACGCCGCTCTGGCAGGCACTCTTCGACGCGCCGTCGGTGCGCGGGGACCCCGAGCAGAACCTGATCGTGCAGACGTTCCTCGACAACCGCGTCGCCGAGATCGCGACGGCGCACGGTGGGCCGGAACCGTTCGAGCGGGCGCTCGTCGCCGACCTCCGACGCACCGCCGGCAGCCTCGGCGGCGACCCTGCGTTCCGCGCGTTCATCGCCCGGCTCCGGACCGAGAGCGAACGCTTCGCCGGGTACTGGGACGAAGGACGAGCCGCGGCACACCAGTCGCTCGTGAAGACGGTCCACAACCCGGTGGTCGGCGACGTCGTCCTGGACTGCGACGTCGTCACCGTGCCCGACTCCGACATCAAGCTCGTCGTCTACTCCACGCCCGAGAGTGGCCCCGACGCCGACAAGCTCGACTTCCTGCGGGTGCGTGCCGTACGAGCGGCGGAGGTCGTCGAGCGATGACGATCCGCGCCACGGGGTCGACAGCGAAGCTCTAGCCGAGGGCGAGCACGAGCCCGGCGACGATGAGCACGACCGCCGTCGCACCGTGGACGGTGAGTGCCTGGCGGAGCGTCCCGCCGTTCGTGACGACGATGATCGCGTCACCGATCGGGGTGATGGCGGCGGCGAGCAGCACCCAGCCGAACGCGTGCGGACCGGCGACGAGCAGGACCACCAGCGGCACGATGCCGGAGGTGATGTCGCGGACCCCCTTGATGCTCGTGAATGCCCTACGGCGGTCCTCTGCCACGCCGAACCCGGCTGTGGCGACCGTCGGTGCGAGGAGGAACCGGCCACCGATGAAGAGGATGAAGAGGTATCCGAGGACGGCGACTGCGAGTGCGGCGATGAACATGGGGGAACCTTCCGGTGATTGCTAACGTCGTTCTGTAACGACGTTAGTGCAGCTCCTCCCCCATGTCTACTGTTGTTATGTAACCTTGTTCTGTTACCCTCTCACCATGTCTCCTCGACCCGCTCCCGACCTCGACGACCGGCGCGCGCAGATCACCCAGGCGGCTCGCGGGGTCGCGGCAGCCGAAGGGTGGGACGCCGTCACCATGCGACGACTCGCGTCCGAGATCGGGGTGACGCAGCCCGTCATCTACTCCGCGTTCGCCGGCGGCCGACAGGCCCTGATCGACTCGGTCGCGCTCGAGGGGTTCAAGGCGATCGCGGTCGCGATGGAAGCCGTGCCAGCCGACCCGCAGGCCCGGATGCAGGCGTACCTCGGGTTCGCCGTCGACCAGCCGCGGGTGTACGACGCGATGTTCTCCATGCCGTCCGGGATCGAGTTCGGGTCGGGCACCGCCCCGGACGCGCTCCAGCGCGCCTTCGCCGCGATCCACGAGGCGTTCCCTGGGCCCGACGGCACCGAGGCCGAGGTGGCGTGGGCGACGCTCCACGGATTGGCGACCCTCGAGATCGGCGGGCGGCTCCCCGCGTCTCGGTCGGCCGCTCGACTCGACTTCGCCCACCGCGTGCTCACCGGGCATTGAGCCGGACGTGAGCCGAGACGGACTGGAGGCACGGTGCCAGCTGGCACCGTGCCTCCAGTCCGTCGTCGTCACCCGTCGAGTGCCGCAGCCCGGCCACCGGGACGCGTCACCAGGGAACCGTGCCGCCGTCGAGATCGAGGAAGCGGAGTCCCGGCTCCTGGAGAATCCGCAGTGGACACTGTGACCGTGAACGAACGATTCCGCGGCCTCGCCCGCACCAGCACCGGCGTCCTCGTCCTGACAGCGGCGCTGACCATGACCGGCTGTAGCAACACCCCCGGAGGCAAGACCGCGGACCCGTCCGACGCCGAGAAGTCGATCGTCGATGTCGTCAAGGAGTCGACCGACGCGGTCGGCGGCGACTGGACCGTCTACCGCGGCCCCGCTGCCGAGGTCTGCACCCGGTCGGGCGGCCAGGAAGGCGCCCACTTCGTGTACATCCTGGAGCGGAGCGGCACGGACGGCGGCGGCGATCCGGCAGCCGACATCCGCACCGTCGAGGAACTCTGGAAGGCCAAGGGGATCACGACGGAACGGTTCGAGAGCGGCGGCGCAGACCCGCTCACCGGGATCCGCGGCGTCGACGGCCCCGTCACCTCGATCGGCTTCAACGCCTACCCGCAGCGCTACAGCATCACCGGCGTCTCGAAGTGCTCCGACGGCGATGTGCAGGAGCTGCGCTCCGCGGAGTGAGCCCCCGTCACACGAGACGGCGTGGATCGGACGGAAGGTCGACGCGCGGGGGAAGATGACGAGGTGAACCGCACCGACCGGCTCTACGGCCTCGTGGAGGAGTTGCGCGCTGTCTCCCCGCAACCGCGGAGCGCGCGTCGTCTCGCGGAACGGTTCGAGGTGTCGGTGCGGACGATCGAACGGGACATCTCCGCGTTGCAGCAGTCGGGTGTGCCGATCTGGGCTGAGCCCGGCCGGACGGGTGGGTACGTCATCGACGCGTCCGCGACGCTCGGCCCGGCGGGCTTCACGCCGGATGAGGCCCTCGCGGTGCTGATCGGGCTCGGCTCACTGGGGCGAAGTCCGTTCCGGCACGCCGCGCACACCGCGGCCAGGAAGACGCTCGCGGTGATGCCCGCCGGGGATGCCGCACGAGCCAGCGCGCTGGCGTCCCGCGTGCACTTCCTGGAGAGCGAGGAGGACACGGTCGTCCCGGCCGAGTTCGCGGCGGCCCTGCGCGCGGATCGAGTGGTGCGACTCCGGTACCGGGACGCCGACGGAGCGGAGTCCGTCCGGGACGTCGAACCGCTGGGGTCGATCGGGAAGGACGGTCAGTGGTACCTGATCGCCTGGTGCCGGATGCGCGACGGGGTGCGGGCGTTCCGGGGTGACCGGATGCTGTCCGTCGAGGTCACCGACGAGCGGCCCGCGCAGCGCGTCCTGCGATCCGAGGACCTCGCGATCCAGTACGGACGACTCCGGCCGGTCCTCGACGAGTAGCTGCGCCGTCGGTTTCCGGAAACACCGACAGGACGGTGTCGCGACGGCCGGAGAAGCTGGTCACTCCGAGTCAGCAGCACCACCGTGAGGAACCCCATGTCGTTCGCATCCGTCCGCATCATCACCGACGACCTCGAGGGCATGGTCGCCTTCTACGAACGGGTCACCGGCCAGCAGGCCGAGCGCCCCGCACCGGTCTTCGCGCAGTTCAGCGGCCCGGTTGGGACCCTCGCGATCGCCAGCACCGCGACGGTGGCCATGCTCGGCGACGCGCTGACGCCCGCGACGAACCGCTCCGTACTCATCGAGTTCGAGGTCGCCGACGTCGACGGCGCCTTCGCCGGACTGCAGCTCAGGAGCGACGACGTCGTCCTCGAACCGACCACGATGCCGTGGGGCAACCGCTCCGCACTGGTCCGCGACCCGGACGGCAACGTCGTCAACCTGTTCAGCAGGCCCGCCGCCAGCTAGTCGGGGCGCTCAGGCGGCGGCGGCGTTCGCCGACGAGCGGCACTCCTCCGGCGGCCGCCCCGCGACGGACTCCGCCGCGATGTCGCGGAGCCGCGCGAGGCGGTCGTGGGTGGCACCGAGGGCCTCGATCTGGCGTCGGATGCGATCGCTCTCCTCGTCGAAGTGGTCGAGCATCGTCCGCGTCGCGACCCCGGTGTCGAGGAAGGGCAGGAGTTCGACGATCCGACGACTCGGCATGCCCGCCGCGTAGAGCATCTGCATGAAGCGCACCCGCGCGACATCGGGCTCGCGGTACTCCCGGTGTCCGCCCGTGGTCCGCTCGGACTCGAGGAGGCCCTGTTCCTCGTAGTACCGCAGCGACCGGACGCTGACGCCGGCCCGTTCTGCGAGTTCACCGATCCGCATCGTTCTGTCCCTCGGGCTTGATTCTCACGTTGACGTCAGGTTCTACCGTAGCGGCATGAACCTCTCTGGAGCCACCGCCCTCGTCACCGGCACGAACCGCGGTATCGGACGCCACCTCGCCGCACAGCTGATCGCCCGTGGGGCGAAGGTCTACGCCACCGCCCGACGCCCTGACCTGATCGACCTCGAGGGCGTCGAGCGCCTCGCCCTCGACATCACCTCCCCCGCATCCGTCGCAGCGGCGGCCGCGGTCGCAACCGACGTCGATCTGCTGATCAACAACGCCGGGATCGCGACCACGGCGACCCTGCTGGGCGACCTGGACGCAGCACACGCCGACATGGACACGAACGTCTGGGGCACCCTGTCCATGATCCGCGCGTTCGCGCCGGTCCTGGCGGCGAACGGCGGTGGGAGCATCGTGAACATCGCCTCCGGCGCCTCGTGGCTCGCCATGCCCGGAGCCTCCGCCTACGCGGTGTCGAAGGCCGCCCTGTGGAACATGGGCAACGCGTTGCGTCACGAGCTGGCCGGCCAGGGGACCACGGTGATGTCCGTGCACCTCGGAGTGGCCGACACCGACATGACCGCGGGGATCTCGATGGCCAAGACCGACCCGGCGGACGTGGCGCGCGCGACCCTGGACGGGGTCGAGCGCGGCGACTACGAGGTCGTGGTGGACGAACAGGCCGCGTTGATCAAGCAGATGCTCGCCGGCGACCCCAAGGACCTGTACGCGGTGGTGGCGCAGATGCTCGCGTCGTAGGGGCGGGCCGAGAACTCTCAGCCGGCCGTCTTCGTTCTCCGTCACCCAGGCCGAGCACACGAGGCGGAACGCGGGAGCGAATGCTTGCAGCAACCCTCCACGAACGGCGCTCGCCAGCGGGGTGACGGCCGAGCCTGGAGGTGGGCCCCACCAGCCGGTACCGGCGCACCGCGCCAGCGGGGTGACGGCCGAGCCTGGAGGCACGGTGCCAGCTGGCACCGGGCCTCCAGTCCGTCAGCGGCTCGAGTCCAGGGCCGCGCACGACGCGACCACGACACTGACCGGTGCGGCGGGAGCCGCGAAACGAGCCGCCGACGGCTGCCCCTTCCTCGGGGGCCATCCGCGTCGTATGGTTTACAGCGTTGTAAACGGGCCGCCGCAGGGACGGCCCGCAGGTCACGGCCGTTGCACGGCCCGATGGACGACGACGTCCACGAGGAGCACCCACTTGCGCCCCATCTCCTTCCGTTCCCGAGGGCTGCGCCGCGCGCTGTCGTCGGGCATCGTCGCTGCGACCGCCCTCGGCATGCTCGGGATCGCCGCGATCCCCGCCGCCGCGGACCCCGCAGCGGCGCGCACCGTCATCTCGGGCCAGGCCCGGTTCGAGGTGCTCTCCCCCACGCTGATCCGCACCGAGTACGCCGGCGACTCCCAGTTCACCGACGGCAGCACCTTCAACGTCATCGGGCGTGACGACTTCGCCCCGACGACGTTCACGAAGACCGAGCGGGACGGCTGGCTGACGCTCGACACGGGCGCGATGACCGTGCGCTACAAGGAGGGCTCGGGGGCGTTCACGCAGGACACCCTGCAGACCACCGTGACCACGGCGTCCGGCCAGCGGGTCACCGGCACCCCGTGGGTGTCGACGCCGACCCCGTCCTGCACGATCGGGTCGCTCTGCGAGGCCGAGACGCTCGGACTCACCGGTCTGTCCCTCGCCACGGACCACACGGGCTTCACCGGAGCCGGGTTCGCCGCGGGCTTCGAGTCCGTCGGCAACGCCATGACCTTCACGACCACGGCGGAGCAGGCCGGATCGTACGACCTCGCCCTGCGCTACGCGAACTCGCAGGGCGGCGACGGCCAGGTCGCCACCCGCACCCTCAGCGTGACCGTCGACGGCGGAGCCGCCAAGACGATCCGGCTCGCACCCGGCGCGAACTGGGACGACTGGAAGACCACCGCCGCCACGACGCTCGACCTGACGGCGGGCGAGCACCGCGTGCGCATCGAACGCACCGCGGACGACTCCGGCCGGGTGAACGTCGACAGCCTGGCCCTGGTCAGCACCGGTGCCGCCTACCCGGAGCCGTCGACCACGGTCACCGGCGAGGACTGCGCGTTCGGCACCGTGTGCCAGGCCGAGGACTCGGCACGGACAGCCCCTGCGACGACCGCCACGAACCACAACGGCTTCGCCGGAACCGGCTTCGTCGCCGGGTTCGAGCGTGCCGGGGCGCAGCTGACGACCCACGTCACCGGCGTGCCGGCCGCGGGCGACTACGCCCTGCAGGTCCGCTACGCCAACGGCTCCGCCGGGACGCCGACGCTCACCGCGGCCCCGGCCGGTCAACAGGCGACCACTGCACCGCTCCCGAAGACGAGCGGCTGGGACTACTGGAACACCGCCACCGTGCCGGTGCACCTGGCCGCCGGCAGGAACGACGTCGTGATCGGGTGCCCGACCGTGGCGAACAACTGCAACGTGAACTTCGACACCGTCGCCGTGGTCGACACCGCGTCGCCGGTCCTCGCCGCGCACGCCCCGCTCGGTGGGTACCGACGCGACCTCGACACCGCCAACGGATCCGTGAAGACGAACCCGGGTCTGCTCTACCAGGACGGCTGGTCACTCCTCGACGACAGCGCCTCGGCGTTGTACGACCAGGCGAACGACACCGTCACGCCGGCGGGTGACCACGGCGGCGAGCGCTACCAGGACGGCTACGTCTTCGGGTACGGCTCCGACTACCGCCATGCCCTGCAGGAGCTCGCCGTCCTGACCGGTCCGACGAAGCTGCTCCCCCGCTGGGCGTACGGCGTCTGGTACTCCGAGTACTACGACCGTTCGCAGGCCGACTACCTGGCGATCGCGAAGCAGTTCGAGGACGAGGACGTGCCCGTCGACGTCATGGCGATCGACACCGACTACAAGATCGGCAGCACCACCAACCAGGGCGACAGCAAGTGGAACGGCTGGTCGGTCGACCCGTCCCGGATCCCGGACATGACCGGCCTGCTCGCCGACTGGCACGCCGAGGGCATCCACAACACCCTCAACATCCACCCGTCGATCTCGAGCCAGGACCCGCAGTTCGCGAAGGCCCAGGCCACTGCGAAGGGCAAGCTCACCAAGGGCGACGGCGACCGGTACCTGTTCGACTGGTCCGACCCCGACCAGCTGAAGGCCTACTTCGACCTGCACACCTCGCTGCAGCCGAAGGGCGTCGACATGTGGTGGCTCGACTGGTGCTGCAGCGAGAACTCGAAGTACTCCGCGAACGGCGTCACCCCCGACGCGTTCATCAACCAGCAGTACGCGAAGTACACGGACCAGGCGCTCGGCGGCCGGGGGCTCGCGTTCTCGCGGGCGTACGGCTCGCTGACCGCCGGTGGCTACGGCAACCCGCAGGCGGTCCCGACCGGACCGTGGGCGGACAAGCGCACGACCGTGCACTTCACCGGCGACACCACGTCGTCGTGGGACATGCTGCTCGCCGAGGTCGGGTACACCCCGGGTGAGTCCGCTGCGACCGGCTTGGCCTCGGTCAGCCACGACATCGGTGGCCACAACGGCGGGCAGTACGGCATCGAGGGCGCCGAGGAAGGCACGACCCAGCTGCCCGAGGACCTCTACGCCCGCTGGGTGCAGCTCGGGACCTTCCAGCCGATCGACCGCCTGCACAGCAACCACAGCGACCGGCTGCCGTGGCAGTACCCGGCCGCCGCCGAGGCCTCGGCCAAGCAGTTCCTGAACCTCCGCGAGGCCCTGGTCCCCCTGACCTACACGCTCGCGGCCCAGGCCACCGAGACCGGCACGCCGATCCTGCAGCCGCTCTACCTGCAGTACCCCGAGGCGCAGGAGTCCTACGCCCAGGCCGGCTCGGAGTACCTGTACGGCCCGGACGTGCTCGTCGCCCCGGTCACCACCGCGAACGACGACTCCGGCAAGGCGACCCGGTCCGTCTGGTTCCCGGCCGGCAGCTCGTGGACCGACTGGTTCACCGGCAAGACGTACGCGGGCGGCACCACCGCCGACGTGACGACCGACCTGAACAGCATGCCGGTGTTCGTGAAGAGCGGCGGCATCGTCCCCACCCGCTCGGAGCAGGTCAAGAACGACGCCGCACCGCTCGACGCCGTCACCCTGACGGTGGCGACCGGAGCGAACGGCTCGTTCGACCTGCACGAAGACGCCGGCGAGGACGGCGCTGCGGACAACGCCGCCGACACCGCGAAGTCGAGCGCGATGACCACGGCCGCCGCGTCCGCGAAGGCCGCGGCGGGCAGCGCTTCCACCGCCGTCCGCTACACCCAGCAGGCGACCGGCGGTTCGCTCGCCATCGCCCCCGCCGACGGCTCCTTCGCCGGCCAGGTGCAGGACCGCTCGTGGACGGCGACGTTCACGAACGCCGACCGCCCCCGCACCGTCACCATCGACGGCCGAGTGATCACGAACACCGCGTGGACCTACGACGCCGGCACCCGCACCATCAGCGTGCCGGTCGACGAGCGGTCCGTGACGAAGCGCACGGTCGTGGCCTTCAGCAGCAAGGCTGCGGCGACCCCGGCCCTGCGGGTCGAGTCGCCTCGGGTCGATGCCGGCGACACGCAGACCGTGACCGGCAGCGGGTTCCCGGCCGACACCGATGTGGCGCTGGCGACCGCGCCACGCATCGGCGGGGCCACCGCGCACACTGACGCGAGCGGTGCGTTCTCGGCCGACCTGCGGGTGCCGGGCGCGGCGTCCGGTCGGGTGACCGTCACCGCATCGGTCGACGGTGTGGCCCTGGCTCGGGCCGCCTTCACCGTCGTGGCTGCGGCTGCTCCGGCGCCGACCACGTCGCCGAGCGCAGGCACTCCGGGCAGCGACGCTCCGACGCCGGGTGACAGCGGATCCGGCACACCGGGCGCGGCAGCGCCGGGCAACGGTGGCGCGGATGCGGGCAGCGACCCGGGCGGCGCACTGGCCTGGACGGGCGCGAACCTACTCCCCCTCGGGCTGCTGGCGGCGGCACTGCTCGCGGCCGGTGGACTGGTGTGGACGCTGCGGAGCCGGCGACGGCGCGCGCGTGCCTGAGCCCGCCTGATCTGTCGCCCTGGGCGGAACTGATCGACGGACGGGAGGCCCGGTGCCAGCTGGCACCGGGCCTCCAGTCCGTCCGCGGTCGCGCTGCAGATCCCCGATCAGGCGTCCGCAGGACGGTTGCGACCGAAAATAAGGTTGCTCGACAAAACGTTCTACGTCTGACATGTTAACGGCTCGTGAGCATGTACACCCGCTGCGGCGTGAGGAGAAGACGTGACGAAGCAACAGATCACGGCAATCGCGGGCCTGCTCCTGCTGGCCACGCTGTTGGCGGTCTTGATCGGGGTGTTCGACGCTCGCCGACGTGTGATCGCCGCGGAAGGCAATGACCTCCGCACGGGCCAGAGCGCGTGGGTGACCGCGACCCTCGACGATCTCGAGCGTGCGCGGAGCGCCTTCGAACCGGGAACCAAGGTGTTCGTGGAACTCGATGATCGTGTCCGCGCCGTTGCGATCCTGTCGGGACGGTGGACAGATGTCCCCCTGCACGAAGGGCATGCCCTGACCAGTGGTCCCGGCGAAGCCCTCGCCGGCGCGGACGTCAGCGTCCACGGTGACGACATCGCGGTCGGTGGCACGACCTACAACGTGGTGGGACGTCTCGGCGTCCGCGCCGACAGTCTGCTGTCCGATGAGGTGGTCATCGCCGATCCGTCGCGGTTCTCCGCGTCACCACAGCGGCTACTCCTGGACGGCCCGAGCAGCGCCCACCACTACAGCGCACAGTTCCCCGACAGGAGCGTCGAGATCATCGACGACGGCACGAACCGCAGGACGAACGTCGACGCTGTGTCGCCAGTTCTGGTCGCGCTGGGCGCACTCGTCGTCGTGCTCGTCGCCGTCGTCGCTGGCTTGCAAGCTGGACGATGGGAACTCCGCGCCGCCGCCGTCCGATTCACCACGGGGATCCGACCACTGAACACCCTTCGCAGCGCGGCCGCCAGAGTGGCTGCGATCGGCACCGCCGCCTCTACGGCTGCCCTCGCGGGCGCGGCGCTCGTCAGGCAGACCACCAGCCTCGACCTCGACGTCACCACCGCAGTCGTCGCGGTCGGAACGGTCATGCTCGCCGTCGCCGTCGCTTCGTTCTGGCAGGGAACCCGACGATGGAACTGCTGAACGACCTCCGGTCCAACTGGACGATCATCGTCGCCAAGATCGTCCTGCTCGTGCTGCTCGCACTCTGCTGGTACAACGTGGCATCGTTCACCCAGTCCACATCGCAGGCCGTGGCCCAGGGCCTGTCCGCCGATGCCGACGTCGACCTCTACACGGTGATCGACGATCTCGACCCGGACGCTTTCGAAGCGATCCGGCGAGACCAGCACGCGCTCGACGCAGTCGCATCATTCGCCGACCGCATCGACGACGAGCCCGGGTTCGACTTCATCTCCTCGTACGACCAGCCCGTCACCGTCCAGGACTTCCGCGGCGACGACCGCTTCGACGTCGGGTACGGCACCGAGTACACGCTCAACGGGAAGTACCAGGACGAGTCTGGACGGAGCGTTCAGGACATCAAGTCCATCCAGCTCAACGAGACCGCGTACGAGTTCGCGGGGCTCTCCGTGCAGGACGGCAAGCCGATCGAGTGGAACGCTGTCGACTGGGGATCCGGCCGGATCCCGGTGCTGCTCGGCAACGAGTACCGCGGCGTGTACGAGCTCGGAGAGCGACTCACCGGAGCGGTCATCCTGCAGGAGCAGGAACTCGAAGTCGTTGGTTTCCTCGAACCGAACAGCGCCATGTACTTCCGCGGTGAGGCCAACCACTACCTCGATGACACCATCATCGTGCCCTACCCGCCGACACTCGCCGGACTCGAGCGAGCAGCACTCGACCGGCTGGATCCCGAGCTGTTCGGGCGCCTGGTGTTCCAGGTGCTCAACGCCGACCTCGCCGTTGATCACAACCTCGATTTCGGGGACGTCGTCGCGCGTCTTGACGACATGGGAGACGACACCGGCTTCAGGTCGTACACGTTGCTCGGAGTACCGACCTACCTCGTGCAGCTCTCCCTCGTTCGCCAGCTCATCCAGGACAACCTGGTGCTCGTCACCGCGCTGCTCGTCGTCCTCACTGCGGGCGTGGGCATCATCACGTCGTTCCTCAACCGGCTCCTGCATCACCATCGAGCGCCAGTGGCGCGGGTGCACCATCTCCTCGGGAGGAGCCCGGATGCCACGAACCGACTGTTCCGCCCAAGCCGCCTGATCGAGTACACCGCCGCGCTCGGGCTGTTCCTCGCGACCAGCGCGCTGCTCCCCAACGACAGTGCGATGGCTCGACTCGGCGCCGGCACCGCCCTGCTCTTCTGGTGTGTGGTGGACGGCGCACTCGATCGACGAGCCGTCCGCATCGCACTGACCACTCAACGCCGAAGAGGTACCTCACGATGATCGTGCTGCGCGATGTCTCGAAGACCATCACCGAGCCCGACGGATCGACCCGAGCACTGTTCGACCGACTCGACTTCGACCTTCGCGAGGACGATCGCTCAGTCGCGATCACCGGGCGCAGCGGATCCGGCAAGAGCACGCTGCTCCGAATCCTCGCCGGCCTCGACACCGACTTCGGCGGGACCTACGAGCACGACGGGCACGTGCTCGAGCGCACCGCTCACCGGATGGCGGCGCACCGACTCAAACACATCGGCATCGTCACCCAGGACCACAGCCTCCTCGGCGACCGCAGCGTGCTCGACAACGTCCGGCTCGGAGTTCCTGCTCGCGCTGACTCGACCGCCCGAGCACATGACGCCCTCGAGGCGGTCGGCATCACTCATCTTTCGGCCAAGCGCCCACGACGACTGTCAGGAGGAGAAGCGCAGCGCGTCGCGATCGCTCGAGCCATCGCGAAGCGCCCCGCCGTCATCCTCGCCGATGAGCCCACCGGCGCACTGGACGAGACGACCGAAGACGACGTGCTCGCCCTCTTCGACCGGCTGCAGCAAGCGGGAACCAGGTTCGTGATCGTCACCCACAGTGAGCGGGTTGCACAGCGGTGCGGACGGCAACTCCAGCTCCACCACGAGCAACTCATCGCGCGTGGCACGTGATGGACTGGAGGTGGGCCCCACCAGCCGGTACCGGCGCACCGCGCCAGCGGGGTGACGGCCGAGCCTGGAGGGACGATGCCAGCTGGCACCGGGCCTCCGGTCCGTCAGTGGTTGCGCTCCAGATCCCCGATCACGCGCGCGCAGTACGGTCGCGGCTGAAGAACTCGGCGAACATCTCCCGTTTCGCCGCGTGTGCATCGGGCTCGAGCTCGAGTCCCTCCATGTTGAGGTCGGTCCCGAACAGTCGCAGGATTCCCGGGCCACTCGGCTCTGCGGTCTCGAGGGACACCGAGAACAGTGTCGAGCGTGCCGTTTTCGATCGCCTCGAGCATCTGCTCGTAGACGGAGAAGACGGCGGGGACCCTGGCTGGTCGGAGATTTCGGTACAAGCATGCCGGGACACATCCCGCATATCAGTCGCGAGGAAGAGCGGTTACGAACTATGTCAACGCCAGAGGAACGAGAACTCCCTGAACTGCTCGCACGAGTGTCGTTCGAGGTGATGGGGCGACTCGCGAAGCTGTCGGCCGAGGAGGACATGTCGCTGACGCTGTTGCGGATGCTTGCGATCCTCCGGGACCGGCGACTGCGTATGGCTGAGCTGGCGGCGGCGCTCGGAACAGATCGCTCCAGCACGTCGGGCCTGATCGCACGCGCCGAACGACGCGGCCTCGTCGAACGCGAGCCCGCTGCCAACGACAAGCGCGGTTTCACAGTCGCCCTCTCGCAGCGAGGGCACACCTTCGCCGCGGAAGTCGAGGAACGGACTTTCGCAGCGCTTGCACCGCTACTCAATAATGTCCCTGCTGCAGACCGTGACCGGCTCAGTGTCCTTCTGGGGTCCGTCGTCGAAGCGTGACGAGGGGTTCGGCCTGCCGACGCTGCGTATCAGGAACACGGTTATGTGCCGCAGCAGACCCAGCGTTGATCCCCTCGCAGCCGTGTGTCGCAGGAGCTCGGCAGCGTTTGCGTCGTGCCGGCCGTTTACGAGACAGGGCCGACTGCGAAGTGGATAGCGTCGTCCGGTAAAAGATCGGTGAACGGTCGGCTGCACCGTACTTACACACGAGCTGCCCATCAAGTGGATCGCGCCCTAGGTACGGGGTCGGGCGCCGGGACGGGAGGCTGCATTAGTCGACCGGACCGGCGGTGTACATCGGTTCGGAACCAGTCACCACCGATGCCCGCACCCCACCGCCGACCAAGCGGACCGTCAACGTCCCGCTGAGCGCCGTCGCCGACAGCGACACCTGCCCGAGCAGCGCCGCCCGCCGCGGGTAGCAAGCACTCGTCCCCTCGAGCTGATCAGCCGACGCGACAAGGCAGATCGTCGACCCGTCCCGCCCAACCCCGGCCCAAACGTTCCACGGCGTCGCCGCATCGTCGCCCGACAGCGAACGATTCGTGAACACCAGCCGGGCGCTCGAGGACTCCATCGACGTCACGATCCCCGCCGGCGGCAGGTCAGCAGCGGTCTGCGGCTGCTCGAGCCGCCGGTCGACCGCCACCGCCCCGGTCGCCGGCGTCACAGTCGACGCCGGCTCGACGGCGCGGCCACCCACGGACACACCGACCGCAGTACCCGCGACGAAGGCGATCACGACAGCGGTTGCGCCAAGGGCCCACATAACCCGGTGGTTGGTACCGCGGAAGCGGCCGCCTCGCCGCCAGACACCCGCCCCACGCTCCTCGGCGGCAGTAGCAATACCCACGCCCCCGACCTCAGACTCCTTGCTGTCAGACACCTCGTGTCCGAGCGCGGTGCGGTCGGCGGCGTCGGGCTCAGCGTTGCTCAGGGCGGCAAGGGCGCTCCGCGCGCGGGCCGCATCCGCAGGTGTCAATGCGGACCCCCACGCGACGCGTTCTAACCGTGCACGTTCAGCGTCGACGCCCTCAATCTGGTTCATCGCGCCCCTCGTCATCGAGCCCACCGCGCAGTCTGACACTGGTACACGCGCTCAAGGGTTGCAGGCCCAATAGCCGATCAAGACCCTGTCGCCGACGAATGCGCTCACGACCGGACCGATGGCATGCTCCATCACCACACGTAGCCGCGGCGTCCGATAGCCGATCGTCTACCGGTCGCCGTCGGTCTCGGTGGATCGGGTGAGGAGTTCCGTGAGACGTTCGCGGAGCGCTTCTCGGGTGGCGGCGTCGAACGCGAAGCCGGCGGTGGCTTCGTGCATCCACAACCCGTCGGCCGCGAGCCGCACGATGAGGTGGTCGATCGGCATCGCGGCCGCGGTGGCTGCATCGCCGACGGTCCAGCGGTTGAGGACGGTCCGCCAGGATTCCGCGTGCGTCGGGGTGAACGTTGCCTCGAGCAGGAGCATGAGTTCCGCTGTCGAGGCGGACCGCATGGATACTGCCATGTACGCGGCGAGACGCTGCTCCCGTGTCGAGGTGTCGAACGGCACCTCAAGGGCATCGAGGAGCTGCTGTTCCCAGCGAGCGGCTTCGTGTTCGTGGAGCGCTTCGAGGAGGGCTTCCCGGGTCGGGAAGTGGTACAGCAGGCCGCCCTTGGTGAGGCCTGACTCGACGGCAACGGAGTCGAACGTGACCGCAGTGATCCCCGAGGACTCGACGATCCGTGCCGCGGATTCGAGAACGAGGGTGCGTTTGCTCTCGCGCATGAAGAGGCCCTTCCAGGTCAGTGGTCTGCGTCCGGGATGGTCGCGTTCGATCCCGGTCCGTGTCTGCGGAGAAGGATCCCGGTGACGATGGCCCCAACACCGAGTACTGATGCGACGATCACCATCACCACGAAGTAGCCCGTGTCGTACGCGCTGCCGGCGGCAATGAGGATGCTGCGGCCATCGTCCGAAGCTCGTGCGGCTTCCGCCGCGGCGGACAGACTCTCACGCGCTTGATCAGCGTTCACGATGCCGCTCGGGAGCCGCACGAGTGCGGAGTAGATCGCAGTCACGATGCTGCCCAGGATCGCGACAGCGCTGAGGTTCCCCACTTCGTACGACACTTCCTCGATTGAAGAAGCCATGCCGGCACGTCGGGCTGGCACGTTGCCGACGATCGCCGTGGACGCGACCGACATCGTCGCGCCGGAGCCGGCGCCGAGGACGATCAGCCCCAGGAACAGCCAGCCGTTCAGAGAGTGGAAGGACACCGCGATGATCACCACACCGACGGCGCTCAGCGCCAGTCCGCCCGCGATGAGGGGAAGTAGACCGACCCGGTGAAGCACGAAACCGCCAGCGAGCGAGGTGGTGAGGGTCCCCACGGCGATCAGCGCCACGAGCAGACCCGCGTGGAACGGGGTCATACCCTCGAGGAGCTGGAACCGCTGCGTCGTCACGAGTTGAACGCCCGCGAACGCGAACATGCCCAGGCCAGCCCCGAGAAGCCCAGAAGAGAACGCGGGGTTCCGGAAGATGGTGAAGTCGAGCAACGGATACGGCAACCGGGCCTGACGGCGAGTGAACAGCACGGCACCGATGACCGCGGCGGCCAGCGCCCCACCGATCACGAGCGCCGACGGGGGACGATGTGCGATCTCCTTGATCGCAACGACTGCCCCGACGAGCGTGATCATCGCGTACACCGACGAAAGCAAATCCCACTTCTTTGTCGGATCAGGGTCGTTCGGTGGGGCGACGAACAGGGCGGCGACGAGGGCAATGACGGCGACAGGTACGTTGATCAGGAACACTGACCCCCACCAGAACTGTTCGAGCAGCAGACCGCTGACGATCGGCCCCAGCGCACCGCCGAGCACCGCGACGCTACCCCACACCGCGATCGCCACGTTGCGCTCACGGTCGTTCGTGAACGCCACCCGGATCAACGCCAACGTCGCCGGCATCATCGATGCCGCACCAACCGCCAGGATCGCTCGTGCTGCGATCAGGACCTCCGGGTTCGGGGAGAACGCAGCAACCAGTGACGCCATCCCGAAGATGCTCATTCCGGTCAGGAACATCCGCCGGTGCCCGACGCGGTCGCCGAGTGTTCCGGCTCCCAGCAGCAGACCCGCCATGACCAGCGGGTACGCGTTGATGATCCACAGACCCTCGTTCGCGGTGGCGCCGATCTCCTCGGTCAGGGTCGGTAGGGCCGTGTAGAGGATCGAGTTGTCCAGGGAGATCAGAAGCAACGACGCTGTGACCACGGCGAGCAGGGTCCATCTGCGACGGGAGGAGAGATGCATCCTTCAAACTATACCGGATGAAAGGTTTAGTTTGCTATCGCCGTCGAGTGGCTCGTCGACCACCAAACTCTGCCCTCTCCGGTGACCGCCTCGGTAGGGGATCGGCTACCGGTCGTAAGTCACTCCAGGAGCGATTGCACCGCGTTCCAGAGGTCCATCTGCTTCCCGCCGGCGAAGAGCGCTCCAGCCTTCTTGAATCGGTAGGTCGTAGCGCCCGACATGCCCGCCCCGAGCAGACGCACATGACCCACCGGGCGGCGATCCTCTGCGCTGGACACATCCCAGTCCGACGGTGAGCCAACAGGAGGGCCCTGACACACGACGAGGTACCTGTGGCCAGCGTCCGTCTCAACCTCGAACTGTTGCACATGGTCCAGGTCCGCATCGCGGCCCTGCTGCTCGCCATGGACGGTCACCAGCCGGATGTTCGCCTGCATACCGGAAGCATCCCACCAATCCCCATGCGCGCCCGGTCAACGATCGCGGTGCGAGACGAGGCGGACTCGGGAAGTCGGCGGATCCTCGCGCCATGAACGCTCTACTCATCGGGTACGCCCGCGTCTCAACCTACGAACAGGACCTCACCGCCCAGCGCGTCGCGCTGGAACGGCTTGGAGTCCTCCCGCCCAACATCCACACCGATCATGGCCTGACTGGCACGAATAGATCACGACCAGGGCTGCGCGAAGCGCTTGCCTCCTGTCGTGACGGGGACACACTCGTCATCGCCAAGCTCGACCGGCTCGCACGAAGCCTCCGCGATGCGAAGGACATCGTCGACGAACTCACCGCCAAGAACGTCAAGCTCAACATCGGCGGCTCCGTCCACGACCCGAACGACCCCATCGGCCGACTGCTGTTCAACGTCCTCGCGATGGTGGCCGAGTTCGAGTCCGACCTCATCCGCGCCCGAACGCGCGAAGGAATGCAGATCGCGAAAGCGAAAGGCCACCTCCGCGGCCGGCAACCCAAACTCAGCCCCGCGCAACAACGCCACCTCCTCGAGGTCCACGAAGCTGGCACGCACTCGGTCGCCGAACTCGCCGAGCTGTTCGGCATCGGACGCGCAACCGTCTACCGCTGCGTCAACCGACAAGCGCACCCCAACCGCTAAATCCTCAGCTCCGCTCTCAGACGTAGGCGTCCGAGAGCGGAGCCCCACCCGGGACCAGAACCATCGAGGGTCCCCGCCTGGCGGCTTCGAGCAAGCACGTCCGTTGAACGACTCGTCAGCGAGACAGATTGCTACGCCAGCGGTGGCCGGAGTGCGGCTGCTTGGGCCGCGGCGAGACCTTGCTCGGCTGAGGCGAGAAGAGCGGTGTCGTGTCCGCGTCGGAGCTCGACCGCTTGACGGAAGTCCTCGATTGCTCGGTCCGCGCGGCCGGCGGCGAGCAACGCCTTCGCTCGGTGTTGCCGCATGACGGCCTCCCGGGCTGTTCCAGCGCACTCCGCAACGAGTCGGTCATACTCCCGGACCGCGCTGAGGTGATCACCCAGATCACGTTTGCAGTCTGCGATCAGTGCTCGCACGCGCATGCTCTCTGGGAGTCGTTCGAGGCGCTCGAGGGCGTTCTGCGCGTGACCGGTCCACAACAGTTCAATGACTGCAACCAGCGGGTCACCTGCCATGCCGTCACGGAACTTCGCGAGATCGGTGATCGCTGGCCGAAGGTCAGCGCCCCGGATGACCCAGCCAGGTCCGCCCTCGACGTCACTCGTCATTGCAACACCGTAGAACGGATTGCCCGTGATCCCTCATCCGCTCGCCAAGACGACCCCGGCCCGCCGGTAGCCGATCGGTTTCCGGGACGCTGCTCATCGCTACCGTGGCTGCATGGCCCAGCTGTTCCTGATCCGCACCACCACCGAAGATGACTGGGAGCGGGTTCGTGAGCTTCGCATCGAGAATGCGACCGACAATCCGATCTCCTACGGGGCCAGCCTGGAGTACACGCTCCACATGACGGAGAGCGACTGGCGGCTGCGCGCGAAGCGCGGGGACGGCCCCGACTCGACAAGCGTGGCCGCGATCGAGCGCACGTCAGGACGCTGGGTGGGAATGATGAGCGCCCAGCACGGTGATGTCGACGGGATGGCCCCGGTACTCACCGGGGTGTACGTCAGCCCCGACTTCCGAGGCCGTCGTCATGGCATCGCAGACGCGCTCCTGAAAAACGTCGTTGACTGGGCTGCCAGACGCGGCCCAACTCTGCGGCTGTACGTCTACGAGCACGCGGTACCAGCGATGCGCTTCTACTCGCGGCAAGGCTTCCATCCCACCGGCCGATACCGTCCCCTACAGCTCCTCGGCGACCGCCGTCCCGGCAATCAGACGATGCGGCTGCTTGAGATGAGTCGCGCACTGCAGCCCTGACGACGATCGGCGCCCTCAAAGTCGTTCCGAAAGCCGATCGGCTACCGAGACACGTGGGCATCGTCGAGGTGCTCGGCAGCATCGCCAGTCGGCGGCCGCGGGTCGTCTCAGCGAAGGACAGCACCTACGACACGTGGTCGGTGGTTCTCCGGAACCCTGCAGTCCTGCAGGCGGCGCCGTTCACCATCACCGGCGCCGATCACCTCCCTGCCGTCGTGCGAGCCGCAGCCGCCCCGTGGACGCCTCGGGAACAGTCGGACGTCACGGCCGCTCCGGCCCTGCAGCCGTCGTTACCGGCGGACCTGAGGGTGAAGCGCGGCTCGGCGCGGCGTGGGCGGGTCTGGCTGCTTCGTTTGGTTGATGACCTGTGCCGCGACTGTTGTTTTGCGATTGGGCGTTATGCGACTGTGACTTTGCTATGTAGAACGATGGGTCTGTGTTTCGGGTACCTGGACAACGATGTGCAGGTTCCGAATCAAGGGGGATTCATGCGTAAGCATTCGTACGTTCGTGTTGCGGCTCTGGGTGGGGCGATGACGCTCGCGGCTCTTACCATTGGAGCTGCCGCGCCGGCGCAGGCAGACACGACCGCTGCCACTGGGACCCGAGTAATCGACCAGACATCAACCGCGATGCCCGTCGACCACGCAGCTATGTCGGCGCTGAAAGCACGCCTGGACGTGTCGCCGTCATCGACGAGCCCCCGCGTCGCCAGTGCCGCACCGAACAGCATCAAGTCATCCGAAGAGGTTCCGCTCCCCGCAGGTGTCTCCCTCGAGCCGGGACAGACCGTGCAGGTCAACTACGCGGATGGCACCGCGATCCACACGGCAATCAGCGCGGCGTGCACGAGCTCCTCCACCGCGGAGAAGCCCTACAAGGAGTCTGGGTACGCGTGGAGCTACCACTCGCACCACTTGAGTGCCGGGTGCTCCGGGTCCACCTCCGTCAATGGCCTTCTCGAGACACCGGGTCTTCTCGGGTGGAACGCTCAGGACTTCGAGACGGTGACAGTCACGCCGAACTCAACTCTGTACTGGGCAACCGACAAGAAGTGCAAGGGAACGTCAAGCACCAGGTGGCACGGGCTGAACTCGATCGGTTCGTCGGTGACCGCGCAATCCGCCGAAGTGAAGCTGGCCTGCAGCGTCTAAGCTGCAGCCAATCTAGGGAGGCATCATGGCAATCTCCGATCTTCATCCGCCGACCACGGAAGTGCGCCGGCCGGCACGGCACCGGATCGCGTCCGTTGCGCTCGGAGTGGTGTTCGGGCTGGTCGCGTACTACGCCATCGCGGCAGTGTCGACCGCTCCTTCGTCCGGAGGGTTCTTCATCAGCCCTCTGATGCTGGTCCTGATCGGCGTGGTCGCCGCTGCCGCGGTGCTGGTAGCTGATCAGTGGCCGACTCTCGGACTCACCGCGGGGATCGTCATTCTCGCCATCGTTGCGTACGCGGTGTTCCAGCACGTCACGTGGACGTCGAACGATGCAGGTTCCCTGAACCCAGGGGCGCTCCTCGGCGTCGGCGCGGCGACTGGATACCCGATGATGCTCGGAGCGGCGATGATCGCCGCGTCTGCACGGAAACTGGTGAAGAAGCCCGTGGACTAGCCGACGGGGTGTCGTGGGTGGTTCCGCTTCCCTCGAACTCGCCAAATGGCGATGGCCCTCGACTGCTCCGGCGGTCGGGGGCTTTCGTCATCTCCGCTGCAGATCCCACGCAGCGCCGGTGTGACGACGGTCCGAGAGCTCAACGGCGTCCTACCAATTCATCGTGCGCAGCTCGGCATCGTGGTGACAACGGGGACGTTCACCCGGGGAGCGGTCACGACCGCCCGCCAGCTCGGCATCATCGACCCCACCCCGAACCGCACCGACACCGGGCAGGCCAAGCTGCTGGACATGGCGCTCGGCCGCTGCTCCCGGACGCGGTCCCGGTGATAGACCCGTTCCACGTCGTCAAGCTCGCCGGCGACGCGTTGGACCAGTACCAGCGCCGAGTGAAGCAGCACCTCCCCGGCCGCCGTCTACTGCTCGGTAGCCGGTCCTCCCACGCACCTCGGTGTCCAACTCGGACTCAGGCTCGAACCGGACGATCCGCGAGAAGACTCATGTCGCACATAGGTGGTCCGCTGAACGTCGCAATGAGGCAGCCCTGTGCGGACGACCCAACGACAGGCACAGGAACGAAGAAGCCCACCGAGATCCTCGGTGGGCTTCTGTCGTCGTGTCAGACACGTTTCGGTCGGGCTGACAGGATTTGAACCTGCGACCCCTTGACCCCCAGTCAAGTGCGCTACCAAGCTGCGCCACAGCCCGCGAGTTCCGGAGAACTCAGGATCCCGGAGGATCCTCGCCCACGTCCGACCGGAGCGCGAGCGACCGGTCCAGCATAGCGGACGTCAGACCCCCTCCGTGCCACGGCGAGTCGGAGCAACGCGACCCGAACGACACGCTCAGCCCGGCCGCACCACCTCGCGCCGCGCCGCCAACCACGGCAACCCGAGCCCGACGAGCAGCCCGCCGGACCCGTCCGCCGCCAGGTCCCCGATCGTGTCGTCGTACCCGACGAAGATCTTCGAGTCGACGAAGTTGTGCCCGAGCCACTCCCCCATCTCCCAGACCGCCCCGACCGCGAGTCCCGCACACAGCGCGAGCACCGCGACGACCACCCGGCGCTCGGCGTGCGGGGCCGGCACCGCCCGCAGGTCGGCACCGATGACGTAGAGCACCGCCGCGAGCAGCCCGGTCAGCACGACGTGCATGAACTTGTCCCACAGGAAGACGGTCGTGTACCACTCGAGCACGCTCGACCACCCGGCGACGAGTACGAGCACGCACACCGCCACGTCGAACGCCGGCCGCAGCCCGAGCATCCGCGGCACCACGACCCCGAGCAGCGCCAGTGCCATGACCGGGAACGCCGTCCCGCCCCACCCGACACTCGCCACGACGACGCTCACGAGCGTCAGCGCCCGCACCACGTCGGCCACCAGGAACCGCGGCCGCAGGAACGTCGGTCCGAGTATGGCGATCACGACGCCCACCGCAGGACCGCGTGCACGGCAGCGTGGTCGGACGGCCACACGCCGCCCGGCCGCCGCACGTCGACCGCGACGCGGTCCACCTCCGCCTCGGACGTCACGAGCACCCCGTCGATCCGCCGGCCACCGACGCGCGGGCTCCCGTAGTGCGGGTACGTCCCGTAGGGCTCACCCACCTGCCTGGAGGCCCGCCCCCAGCTGTCCTCGACCCCCGCCTCCGCCAGGGCTCGCCATGGCGCGGAACCGGCGGGGCTGTTCCAGTCGGCCATGACCACGGCGGGCAGGCCGCGCTGCCGGACGATCCGGCCGAGCAGTTCGGCGGACCGCAGCCGGGCCCACGGCGAGGCGACGTCGAGGTGGGTGGCGACGGCCAGGAACCGGACGCCGGTCGCGCGGTCGTCGACGACGGCTCCGACGGCGTGCCGGGGGAAGGACGTGGCCCACGACCGCGAGCCGGGGCGGTGGGGTGTGCGGGAGAGTGCCCAGGTACGGCGCTCGACGACGTCGAGGCGGGAGCGGTCGAGGAACAGGCCGACCTGTTCGCCACCGCCGCGCGTTCCCCGCCCGGCCAGGACGGGCTCCCAACCCGACCCGAGGCCGGACGTCAGGTCGTCTGCCTGCGTGGGCAGGGCCTCCTGGACGGCGAGGACGGTGGGCGCTTCGGACGTGACGAGCGCGAGGACGGCGTCGCGGCGGCGCTCCCAGGCGTCCGGGTGGGTCGGCTGTCGCGGCACGCGGCGACGCACGTTGAGCGTCATGCAGTGCACCTCGGGCGACCGGACCGGTCCGATGAGCGGGCGGTCGTCGGGGTGGTGGGGCATGCCTCCCTTCTACGAGACGACACCCGTCGGATTCCCAGGGACCTCTCCGTCTGACTCGTATGGTGGCTCGATGCGTTCTCGTTCCACCCCTCGTTTCCTGCTCGCGATCGCGGTGTCCGGGCTGCTGCTCGGAGCCGCCGGGTGCACGTCGAGCGGACCGGACACGAGCCGCCCGACCCTGGCGAAGGCCTCGGCCGACACCGTCACCGTCGCCGACGCCTCGGACGCCGCAGCCCGGTCCGTCCGCGTCAGCGAGGCCCTGTTCGCGAGTGCTCCCGGAGCGGTCGTCGCCCGGGCCGACGACACCGACGGGATCCGTGATGCGGCGAAGGCTGCGGCGAGCGCCCACGTCCCGGTGCTGCTGACGGCGAAGGACGACAAGAACACGAGCACCGCCGTCGCCCGCGAGCTCGACCGGCTCGGCGCCGACTGGTACCAGGCCGAGGGCGACGGGTCGCTCGACACGGACGTCGAACAGCGGCAGGCGCCGGACGGCGGTGACGCGCCGGAGTCGACCCGGGCCTCCCGGCAGGCGACCGTGGTGGTGGCGGACGCGAGTGCGGACGCCGCTGCCGTGGCGACCGCGAAGGCCGCCGGTGCCCGCGTCGTGACCATGCCGAAGGGGGTGACCGACCCGGCTGCCGCACCCGACGTGGTGACGGCGCTGCACGAACGACGGGACCACCCGACCGTCCTGGTCGGCGCGGCGTTCGACGCCCTGCCGGACCCGGAGTGGACGGTGCGGGCCGCCGAGGGTGGGTTCCAGCTGCGGAACGGCGGCCAGCGGCCGTTCGACGGGCACCGGTACGTCGCGCTGTACGGGGCTCCGGGGGCGCCGGCGCTGGGCGTGCTCGGCGAGCAGGGGCCGAAGGAGACCGTGCAGCGCGCCGAGCAGGTCGCGAAGCCGTACCGGGCGGAGTCCGACGAGCTCGTGACGCCCGCGATGGAGGTCATCGCGACCGTCGCCGCCGGGGACGCCGGAGCCGACGGCGACTACTCGACGGAGCTGCCGGTGTCGACGCTCGAGCCCTACGTCGACGCCGCGCACGACGCGGACATGCCGGTCATCATCGACCTGCAGCCCGGGCGGTCGGACTTCCTGTCGCAGGCCAAGAAGTACGAGTCGCTGCTGAAGAAGCCCGGCGTCTGGCTGGCGCTCGACCCGGAGTGGCGGCTGACGAAGGACCAGGTGCCCCTACAGCAGATCGGCAGCGTGTCGGCGTCCGAGGTGAACGAGGTGTCCTCGTGGCTGGCTGCGCTGGTGCAGAAGGAGGGGTTGCCGCCGAAGGCCCTGGTGCTGCACCAGTTCCGGCTGTCGATGATCCAGGACCGCTCCGCACTGCAGACCCACCCGGAGCTCGACATGCTCGTGCACGTCGACGGGCAGGGGGCGCAGCCGGACAAGCAGGCGACGTGGAAGGCACTGCACCAGGGCGCGCCGGAGGGGCTGCACTGGGGCTGGAAGAACTTCTACGACGAGGACACGCCCATGCTGACGCCCGCGCAGACCATGCAGGACGTGCAGCCGACGCCCTCGTTGGTCACGTACCAGTAAGCGCGCCCCGTCGCGTTGTCCACAGTCTGGAGGCGCGGGTCGGGTTTCGTCGGTTGCTCCTGACAGCATGGGGGCATGGACACCCCCACCGCCGCTCCGTCTGCCGCCCCGCCTTCTGCGGACATCGCCGCCGAGGCGCAGCAGGCGCTCGCTGCGCTCACGGGGCGCCCCGACGCGGTGTTCCACCCCGGCCAGCTCGAGGCGATCTCGGCGCTGGTCGAGCACCGGCAGCGCGCCCTCGTGGTGCAGCGCACCGGGTGGGGCAAGTCCGCGGTGTACTTCCTCGCGACGCTGCTGCTGCGCCGACGCGGGGGCGGCCCGACGGTCCTGGTGTCGCCGCTGCTCGCCCTGATGCGCGACCAGGTCGCCGCCGCCGCGCGGGCCGGTGTCCGTGCGGTGTCGATCAACTCCGCGAACGCCCACGAGTGGGGCGAGACCCAGGCCGCCCTCGCCCGTGACGAGGTCGACGTGCTCCTCGTCTCCCCCGAGCGACTGAACAACCCGAAGTTCCGCGACGAGCAGATGCCGACCCTGATCGCCCGGATGGGCATGCTCGTGGTCGACGAAGCACACTGCATCTCGGACTGGGGCCACGACTTCCGGCCGGACTACCGCCGACTGGCCGAGCTCATCCGGTCGCTCCCCCACGGCGTCCCCGTCCTGGCGACCACCGCGACGGCGAACGAGCGTGTGGTCGAGGACGTCGCCGAACAGCTCACCGCCGGCCCGGCCGACCCGGTGTTCACCATCCGCGGGTCCCTGGCTCGCAAGTCCCTGCGCCTCGGCGTGCTCACGCTGCCCGATGCCCGGCAGCGGCTCGGCTGGCTCCTCGCGCACCTCGGCGACCTGCCCGGCAGCGGCATCATCTACACGCTCACCGTCTCGGCGGCCGAGGACATCGCACGGCTGCTGCGCGACAACGGGTACGCCGTCCGTGCCTACACGGGGCGCACCGACACCGACGAGCGCGAACAGCTCGAACAGCAGCTCAAGGGCAACGAGCTGAAGGCCCTGGTCGCCACGAGCGCGCTCGGCATGGGGTTCGACAAGCCCGACCTCGGGTTCGTCGTGCACGTCGGGGCTCCCTCGTCGCCCGTCGCCTACTACCAGCAGATCGGTCGTGCGGGTCGTGCGACCGACAACGCGGACGTCCTGCTCCTGCCCGGGCGTGAGGACCGCGAGATCTGGCAGTACTTCGCCAGCGCCTCGATGCCGACCGAGGCCCGCGCCGCCGCCGTGCTCGGCGCCCTGTCCACCGACACCGCGATGTCGACCGTGGCGCTCGAGGGCCTGGTCGACATCAAGCGTTCCACCCTCGAACTCCTGCTCAAGGTGCTCGACGTCGACGGCGCCGTCCGACGCGTCACCGGTGGCTGGGTGTCGACCGGGCAGCCGTGGGAGTACGACGCACCCCGGTACGAGCGGGTCGCAGCGGCCCGCGCTGCCGAAGCAGCGTCGATGCTCGACTACGAGTCCACCTCGGCCTGCCGCATGCAGCTGCTGCAGCAGGACCTCGACGACCCCTCGGCCGAGCCCTGCGGCCGGTGCGACAACTGCGCCGGGGCGTGGTTCCCGACCGCCGTGTCCGACACCGACTCCTCCGGAGCCGCGGCCGCGCTCGACAAGGTCGGCGTCGAGATCGCCCCGCGTGCCCAGTGGCCCTCGGGGATGTCGTCGCTCGGGGTCTCGGTGCGGGGCAAGATCGGCGCGGACGAGCTCGTGCAGCCCGGCCGTGCGGTGGCGCGTCTGACCGACCTCGGCTGGGGAGGTCCCTTGCGTGCGCTGTTCTCACCGTCCACCCCCGATGCCCCGATCTCGCGCGAGCTCGTCGACGGCTGTGTCCGGGCGCTCAAGGACTGGCCGTGGGAGACCCGGCCGACCGGCGTCGTGGCGATGTCCTCGCGGTCGCGGCCCGAGCTCGTGGGGTCCCTCGCCCAGGCGCTGTCCACCATCGGGCGGCTGCAGTTCCTCGGCACGCTCGGCCGCGCCGGCGGGACCCCCCGTGGCGACGGCGCGACGAACAGCGCCTACCGACTGTCCGGCGTGTGGGACACCTTCGTGGTCGATCCATCGCTCGCCGCAGCCCTGCAGGCGCACGAGGGCCCGGTGCTGCTCGTCGACGACCTGGTCGACAGCCGGTGGACGATGACCGTCGCCGGCCGGGAGCTCCGGCGCGCCGGGGCCGCCGCAGTGCTCCCGTTCGCGCTGGCGACGGTCGCGTAGCGTGTCGCGCCGGTCTCGCACCACCGTTGCGACACTCCACGCGTCGATCGACTCGTGTTCTGTCGCAGATCCGGTCCGCCGCCTGCCGGAGGCCTACAGCCGCGCGGGCTTGGGGAACGTCGCCCGCATGTGGTCGGACGTCAGCACGTCGCCGATGCCGACCATGAGCACCGAGAACAGGATCTGCTCGATGACCATCCAGAACGGGTAGAGCCCCGGGATCGCCGCGACGATCAGGGTCACGATCGGGAAGATCCGGCTGAACAACCGCAGCCTCTGGTACGCCCAGTAGTACCCGAGCTGCGCCCGCCAGGCGAACACGTAGAGCGTCAGGGTGATGAGCAGCACCACGGTGGACCGGAACCACACCGCCCACGACAGGGTGTCCCCCGCGCGGGTCAGCAGCACGGCGACCACGATGGCGGTGAGCCCGACGACGGTCTCCGCGACGAGCAGCCACCGGATCCAGCGGAACGAGCGGACGGTGTCCGGGTGTTCGAGCATGTCCTCGCGTATCACGTACCCGGACTGTCGACCTCCGGCCAACCGATCGAGGCGCAGACGGCACCACACGCGGTCGGCGAGCACGCCGAGTCCGTCGTTCTGCTGCGTCACCACTCCATCGTGCCCCATCCCGAGGCCCCCGGCGGACGCAGCCCGGGGCACCGACGGCTCAGTCGGACGGGACGAGTGCCGCGCCGCCCAGCACGGTGCCTGTCCCGGCGTCGAGCAGGACCAGGGACCGGACCTCGTCGGGCAGTGACCACGGGTCGCTCAGCACGACGGTCAGCCCCTGTTCGACCCCGGCGGCCTGGAACAGCTCGTAGGACTCCCCGGCGGGCGTCCACACCGGCTTCGAACCACCACGCACCGTCCCCGCGGACAGCACGACGTCGACCGGGCCGTCCCCGCCGGTCTCCAGGTGGTCGATCTCCACAGCGAGGGTCTCGTCGCCCGTGTTCGCGGCGATCCGGACGTGCCCGGAGGCAGCGGCTCCGATGCCGACGATGTCTCCGGAGACCGGCGGGACGCGGCGCCACCACGGGTCGATGGGCGAGCCGTCGACCGGACGGACGGGTTCCTGCTCGATCGGTTCCTCGAGGGCGTTGGACGGCTGCAGCCGGACGTCGGGCGACCGCGCCGGCTCGGGGGCCACGGCGTCGGCACGCGTGACCGTGTCGCCGTCGTCGGACGTGTGCGAGATCGTCCACAGGGAGACCGAGCCCACGACGACCACACCGACGAGGACGCCCACCAGGGCGAGCCGACGTCGGTCCGCTGCCCACGGCCCGGTACGCACGCACCCATGATGCCGCACCGGCGCGCCGGACCGACTCCGGGCCTCCAGGCCGGACGCGAACGCAGAACGCGCCCCGACGGATCGAGGCGCGTTCTGCGTGACGGGTGGGAGGGCTCAGCGCTTCCGGCGCTCGCGCACCCGCATGTTGACGTTGATCGGCGTGCCGGAGAAGCCCCAGACCTCGCGGAGGCGGCGCGTGATGAAGCGTCGGTACTGCGGGTCGAGGAACGCCGACGTGAAGAGCACGAAGGTCGGCGGCTGGCTCGATGCCTGGGTCCCGAACAGGATGCGGGGCTGCTTGCCGCCGCGCACGGGGTGGGGGTGCTCCTGCACGAGCTCGGCGATGAAGGCGTTGACCTTGCCGGTCGGGATGCGGGTGTCCCACGACTCGAGGGCGGTCTCGAGCGCCGGCACGAGCTTCTCGAGGTGGCGGCCCGTGCGGGCGGAGATGTTCACGCGCGGGGCCCAGGCGACGTGCGCCAGGTCCTGCTCGATCTCGCGCTCCAGGTAGCGGCGTCGCTCGTCGTCGAGCAGGTCCCACTTGTTGTAGGCCAGCACGAGGGCCCGGCCGGACTCCAGGACGAGGTCGATGATGCGGAGGTCCTGCACGGAGACCGGCTCGGTGACGTCGAGGACGACGACGGCGACCTCGGCCTTCTCGAGCGCGGCGGTGGTGCGGAGCGAGGCGTAGAAGTCCGCGCCCTGCTGCAGGTGCACGCGCTTGCGGATGCCGGCGGTGTCGACGAAGCGCCAGACCTTGCCGCCGAGCTCGATCTGCTCGTCCACCGGGTCGCGCGTGGTGCCGGCGAGGTCGTTCACGACGACCCGCTCTTCACCGGCGGCCTTGTTGAGCAGCGAGCTCTTGCCGACGTTCGGACGCCCGAGGATGGCCACGCGGCGGGGGCCGCCGACCTCCTGCTTGGCGACGGCCGACGTGTCGGGCAGCGTCTTGATGATCAGGTCGAGCAGGTCCGCGACGCCGCGGCCGTGCAGCGCGGAGACCGGGTGCGGCTCACCGAGGCCCAGGTTCCAGAGCTCGGACGCGTCGAGGTCGCGGCGCTCGTCGTCCGACTTGTTGGCGACGACGATGACGGGGCGGTCGGTGCCGCGGAGCATCTTCACGACGTGCTCGTCGGTGGCGGTGATGCCGACCGTGACGTCCACGACGAAGAGCACGGCGTCGGCCAGGTCGATCGCGACCTCGGCCTGCGCGGCGACGGAGGCGTTGATGCCCTCGGCGCCGGGCTCCCAACCGCCGGTGTCGACGAGGGTGAAGCGCTTGTCGTTCCACTCCGCCTTGTAGCTGACGCGGTCGCGGGTGACGCCGGGGACGTCCTGCACCACGGCTTCACGGCGACCGAGAATGCGGTTGACGAGCGCCGACTTGCCGACGTTCGGGCGACCGACGATCGCGAGCACCGGGTAGGCCGGCAGGTAGTACAGGCCGTCGTCGCCGACCTGGCCCGCTTCGAGCAGGGCGAGGTCTTCGTCCTCGAGGTCGTACTCCTCGAGGCCGGCGCGGAGCGCGGTGGCGCGCTGCTCCGCCTCTGCCTCGTCGAGTCCGGCGAGCCGCTCGCCGAGGGCGTCGTCGTACTCGGGGAAGTCGTCGTTGTCCGGGTTGTCCAGCTGAGCCATCTTGTGTTCCTCGCGAGCGGCCGGGGCCGCGGTGTCGGTGGCCGTTGCCGGCCGGGGCCGGGGGTCCGGCCGTGGTGACCGGGCCGCCGAGGCGGTCCGGTCTGCGTCAGTGCGTGACCGGGCGGCCGAGGCCGTCCGGTGTGCGTCAGTGCGTGGCCGCGCGGGCCAGGTCGACGACCGCCTGCACGGTCTGGTCGAAGTCGAGGTCGGTGGAGTCGAGCGTCGTGACGCCGTCGGCGGCGTTCATGAAGTCGACGACCTTCGCGTCCGCCGCGTCGCGACGAGCGAGTGCTGCGGAGGTCTCGGCGGCCGACTGGGTCGTGACCTCTGCCGAGCGTCGGGCCATTCTAACGGACTCGTCGGCCGTCAGCAGGATCCGGACCTCGGCGTCCGGCGCGACGACCGTGGTGATGTCCCGGCCCTCGGTGATGATGCCCGGGGCGTCGGTCTTCCGCATCACGTTCCGGAACAGCTGGACCAGGCGCTTCCGGACGTCCGGGAGCTTCGCGATGTGGGCGACCGCGCCGGTGACGTCGGGGGTGCGGATGGCGTCGGTGACGTCGGTCTCCCCCACCTTGACGTAGTAGTCGTCGGGGTCGGTGCCGATGGCGTAGTCGAAGGTGTCCCAGCTCGCCAGGATCGCCGCGGCGTCGTCGAGGTCGACCCGCTGCTGCAGGGCGTGCCACGCGAGTGCACGGTAGGCGGCGCCGGTGTCCTGGTAGCCGTAGCCCAGGGCGCGGGCTGCCGCACGGGAGACGCTCGACTTGCCGCTGCCTGCGGGGCCGTCGACCGCGATGACGATCTTCGCCACGTAGGCGCCGTCGGCCAGGCCGGACGGAATCGGGGCGCTGGTCGAGCCGGGCTCGCCGCCGGGCTGGCCCATGCCGCCAGCCGGACCGCCGAGGGGGCCGCCCTCAGCACCGCCGCGTGCCCCGTCACCGGGCGTCGGCGTCGGCGTCGGCAAGCCGGAGTCGGGCCCGTCGGTCCCGCCAGCCGGAGCGCGCCCGCCGGCCACACCCGAGTCGTTCGTCGCTGCGTTCGTGTCGTCGTTCAGGCCCATGCTGCTGCGATCCTCCATCCGCGCCCCTCGAGTTCCTCGACGAGTCGCTGTTCCTGCTCGGGCAGCACCGACACCTCGACGATGCCGATCTGTGCGCCCGGTGAGTGCTCGAGGCGCATGTCCTCGAGGTTGATGCCGATCTCCCCGATGAACGTCAGGAGTGCGGCGATCTGCCCGGGGGTGTCGTCGACGAGGACGACCACCTGAGCGAAGCGCTTGGTGGTGCCGTGCTTGCCCGGCAGCCGTTCGACCCCACGGTTGCCGTCGGCGATGGTCTCGGCGATGGTGCGCGGCGAACCGGCACCGTCCGGGTCGCCGAGGGCGTCGATCACGCGGGACAGGTCGTCGCGCAGGTCGGTGAGCACCGGCCGGATGTGCCGGGCGTTCGCCCCGATGATCTGCACCCACAGCCCGGGGTCGCTCGCGGCGATCCGGGTGACGTCGCGCACGCCGCCGCCGGCCAGGCCGAGCGACCCGTCCGGGGCGTCCCGCAGGCGCGAGGCCATCAGCGTCGACACGAGCTGCGGTGCGTGCGAGACGTACGCCACGGCGAGGTCGTGCGACTCCGGGTCCATCGGCACGACGGTGGCACCGAGGTCGAGCGCGAGGTCCTCGACCGCCGCGGCACGCTGGTACGTGATGCCGTCGTGCCCGGCGATCACCCACGGGCGCCCGAAGAACAGGTCGGCGCGGGCGGCGGTCGGCCCGCTGCGCTCACGCCCCGCCATCGGGTGCGAACCGATGTACCGGGAGACGTCGGCGCCGGCAGCCACCAGGGCAGCGAGCGGCCCGGACTTCACGCTGGCGACGTCGGTCACCACGGCGTCCGGGTAGGCGGCGAGTTCTCGCTCCACCACGGTCGCGACGACGTCAGGCGGCACCGCGACGACGACGAGCTCCGGCTGGTCGCCGGCAGCCGATCGACGCCCGGCGCCGTAGTCCACGGCGAGCGCCAGTGCGGCGGGTGAGACGTCGTCGAGGACGACGTCCACGCCCTTCTCACGCAGGGCCAGACCGATCGAGGCACCGAGCAACCCGGCACCGACGACCCGGACCGGGCCACGCAGACGGCGGTCGATGTCGGTCGGGTTCACGTCGGTCACCGGGCAAGCCTACCGATCGGGTCTCGGGCATCGGTCGATGCCCGAGACCCGGCTCGGTCAATCGGCCGACTCGTCCTCGTACTCGTCGTCGTCCTGGTCCAGCGCGACGTCGCGGTCGTCACGAGCGGACGGCTTCGCGTCACGGACGGTGCTGAGCAGCTTGCCGACCTCGACCGTGCCGAGCTCGCGCATCTTGCCGGGCGGCAGGCTGCCCAGGTGCAGCGGTCCGAACGACCGGCGGACGAGTTCGAGGACCGGGTGGTCGACGGCTTCGAGCATGCGGCGGACGATGCGGTTGCGGCCGGAGTGCAGCGTGATCTCCACGAGCGATTCACCCCGCGAGGACTCGAGCAACCGCACCTTGTCGGCCTTGATCGGACCGTCCTCGAGCTCGACGCCCTCGGTCAGGCGCTGCACCACGGCAGGGTTCACGTTGCCGTGGACCTTCGCGATGTACGTCTTCTGCACGCCGAACGACGGGTGCGCCAGCACGTGTGCCAGGTCGCCGTCGTTCGTCAGGACGAGCAGCCCGGAGGTCTCGGTGTCGAGACGGCCGACGTTGAACAGGCGCTCCTCGTAGCGGTCCACGAACTCGGTCAGGTCGCGTCGACCGCGCTCGTCCTGCAGGCTCGAGACGACACCGGTCGGCTTGTTCAGGACGATGTACCGCCGCGACGAGTCGATCTGCACCGGCACGCCGTCGACGCTGATCGCGTCCTTCTCGGGGTCGACGCGACGCCCGAGGGCGTCCACGACCTCGCCGTTGACCGTCACGCGGCCCTCGACGATCAGGTTCTCCGCGACCCGGCGGGATGCCACGCCGGCAGCGGCGATCACCTTCTGCAGGCGCTCACCCTCTGCCTGGAGGCCCGGCTGGGCCCCGGCAGGCGCCGTTCCGTCCGCCGCGTCCCAGTCCTCGATGATCGGCCGTTCGGGCGTGCCCTCGGCCGGGTTGCCCCGGTCGTCGCGCTGCCCGCTCGGCTTCGGCGTGGTGCGGTCGCTGTTGCGGACGCTCGTGGTGCCGCCGACGTAGCGGCGGCCGTTGTGCCAGACGCGGCTCTGCTGGCCGTCGGGGGTGCGACGGTCGTCGCGGGGAGCGGAACTGCCACGGTCGTCGCGACCCCGGTACCCACCACGATCATCACGCGGAGCCGAAGCCCCACGGTCGTCACGACCCCGGTACCCACCACGGTCATCACGCGGAGCCGAGTTGCCGCGGTAGCCGCCACGGTCGCCGCCACGGTCATCACGCGGAGCCGAAGCCCCGCGGTAGCCGCCACCGGAGCGGTCGTCACGACCCCGGTACCCACCACGGTCATCACGCGGAGCCGAAACCCCACGGTCGTCACGACCCCGGTAGCCGCCACGGTCGTCACGGGGAGCCGAGTTGCCGCGGTAGCCACCGCGGTCATCACGCGGAGCCGAAGCACCACGGTCGTCACGACCCCGGTACCCACCACGGTCATCACGCGGAGCCGACCCTCGGTAGCCACCCCGGTCGTCACGCGGAGCGGAAGCACCACGGTCGTCGCGACCCCGGTACCCGCCACGGTCGTCACGCGGCGCCGAAGCCCCGCGGTACCCACCGCGATCGCCACCACCGGAACGGTCGTCACGACCCCGGTAGCCACCTCGGTCGTCACGCGGAGCCGGGGCACCACGGTACCCACCGCGGTCGTCACGCGGCGCGGAGCCACCACGGTCGTCACGGCCGCGGTAGCCACCGCGGTCATCGCGCGGCGCCGAACCTCGGTAGCCACCACGCTCATCACGCGGAGCGGAGCCTCGGTAGCCACCGCGGTCCCCACCACGCTCGTCCCGCTGCGCCGAAGCCCCGCGGTACCCACCACGGTCGCCGCCACGATCGTCGCGCGACGGGTACCCGCCGCGCCGGTCGTCGTCACGCGGCGGGCGTGCGCCCCCGCGGTCGTCGCGACCGTACCCGCCGGAGCGGCCACCGGCACCAGAGCCGGCCCCGCCGCGTCCGCCGGCCGGTCGGCCGGAGCGATCCGGGCCTCCTGAGCGTCCGCTGCGGTCGTCTCGGTCTCGGGGCGCGCCGCGCCCCCGGTCGTCAAACCCTGCCATCGGGGATCCCTTCGTTCTGCTCGAAGCCGTCCGCACCGTCGTCCAGGAGGGGCGAGATGAGCGGCAGCTCGTCGAGCGAGTTGATGCCGAGCTGCTGCAGGAGCAGGTCGGACGTGACGTAGTTGATGGCGCCGGTCTCGGCGTCGGTGAACGACTCCTCGATGAGGCCGCGTGCCACCAGGGTCCGGACGACGCCGTCGACGTTGACGGCGCGGATCGCAGCGATCTGCGAGCGGGTGATCGGCTGCTTGTAGGCGACGACAGCCAGGGTCTCGAGCGCGGCCTGGGACAGCCGCGAGGGGCGCTCGGCCTCGACGAACTGCTCGACCACGGGGTCCAGGTCGGCGCGGACGTAGAAGCGCCAGCCGCCACCGACCTCGCGCAGTTCGAAACCGCGGCGGATCGTGCCGTCGACGCCGTCGAAGTCCGCGACGAGACGTTCGATCGCCTGGCGGACGGCGGGGACGGGCGAACCGACCGCAGCGCCGAGCGCGACGAGCGACTGGGGCTGGTCGGCGATCATCAGGATCGCCTCGAGCTGACGGTCGATGGGGATGGTGGGGTGGGCCGGCGACGCGGCGCGTTCGTGGAGCTCGTGCTCGATCGCGCGGGCGTCGGCCATCTCGTCGGCGCCGCCGGGTTCGGCGCTGGACGTGTCGTGCACGTCATCCGTCATAGTCGGCTCCCAGGTTCGCGAGGCTCTCGTCGGACCAGTCCTCGGCGGTCCACCGCAGTGTCAGCTCCCCGAGCGGCTCGAGCTGCTCGAACGAGATCGACGCGTTCCGGTACAGCTCGAGGATCGCGAGGAAGCGAGCCACCACGATACCCGTCTGGTCGACGCCCGCGACCAGTTCGCGGAACGAGACGCCCTCACCATCGCGGGTGCGGAGGATCGAGACGACGATCGCGGCTTGTTCGCGGATGCTGATGAGCGGGGCGTGCAGGTGGTCGAGGCCGACGGTCGGGATCTCCCGCGGGGCGAAGGCCAACGCGGCCAGTGCGGCGAAGTCCTGCACCGACAGCGTCCAGACGAGTTCGGGTGTGCGGGCGCGGAACCGCTCCTCGAGCCGGACGCTGCGGACGTGCCGGCGCGACTCGACGCCCCAGCGCTCCCCGAACCAGTCGGCGGCCTGCTTGAAGGCCCGGTACTGCAGCAGCCGGGCGAACAGCAGGTCACGGGCCTCGAGCAGGGCCACGTCCTCGGCGTCCACGAGCTCACCCTGGGGCAGCAGCCCGACGATCTTCAGGTCGAGCAGGGTCGCCGCGACGACCAGGAACTCGCTGGCCTCGTCGAGCTCGTCGGCGGACTCGGCCTGCCGGACGTACTGGATGAACTCCCCCGTCACGGCACCGAGCGACACCTCGGTGATGTCGAGCTCGTGCTTCGTGATGAGCGACAGCAGGAGGTCGAACGGTCCGTCGAAGTTGGCGAGCCGGACCCGGAACCCCGCGTCAGGCGACGGCGCCACGCTGGACGAGCTCTCGTGCGAGCTGCCGGTAGGCGTGGGCGGCAGGGTGGTCCGGCGCGGTCTGCGTGATCGGGCGTGCGGACACCGTGGCGTCCGGGAACTTCACGGTGCGGCCGATGACGGTGTCGAGCACGCGGTCGTCGAAGGTGTCTACGACCCGCTCCATGACCTCGCGCGAGTGCAGCGTGCGCGAGTCGTACATGGTCGCCAGGATGCCGTCGAGCTTGAGCGCCGGGTTGAGGCGGTCACGCACCTTGTCGATCGTCTCGATGAGCAGGGCGACACCGCGGAGCGCGAAGAACTCGCACTCGAGCGGGATGAGCACGCCGTGCGCCGCGGTCAGGGCGTTCACGGTGAGCAGGCCGAGCGACGGCTGGCAGTCGACCAGGATCACGTCGTAGTCGTTCGCCACCTTGCGCAGCACGCTCGCCAGGATCTGCTCGCGGGCGACCTCGTTGACCAGGTGCACCTCGGCCGCGGACAGGTCGATGTTCGCCGGGATGACGTCGAGGCCGGGGGTGTTCGTCGGCTGGATGACCTGGTTCGGGTCCTTCACGGCACCCATCAGCAGGTCGTAGACGGTGTGGATGTCGTGCGTCCGGACGCCGAGGCCCGCGGACAGCGCGCCCTGCGGGTCGAAGTCGACGGCCAGGACCTTGCGGCCGTACTCCGCGAGCGCGGCGCCCAGGTTGATGGCCGTCGTGGTCTTGCCGACGCCGCCCTTCTGGTTGCAGAGCGCGATGATGCGGGCGGGTCCGGTGCTGTCGAGCTCCTCGGGTACGGGGAAGTCCCGGACGGGACGCCCCGTCGGACCGTGGGTGGTCGCGCCGGTGGGGTTGGTCGTCGGGTTCGGGCTCACCCCGTCATCGTACCGGCGACCTCGGGCTGGGCCGGGCCGCACCGCCGCGGGACCCCTGCGCTGCTGGCTGCGGCCGCTGCTGCTCGTCAGGCAGCGCGCAGGGCGACGCGCATGCTGTCGACGCGCTCCGCGATCACGGGGTCGGTCGACCACCGCTGCTGCAGCCGGCCGACGAGCTCGCCGACCTGCTCGCGGTCGAGCCCCGGGTGCAGCGCCAGGCCCACCGTCAGCTCCGGCCCGGCGAACCGTCCGACCGGGTCGCCCGGCGCGAGTTCGACACGGGCGACGCTGGGCTCCCCCTCGACCGAGGCGGCGAAGGCCCGGGCCACCTCGGGGTCCTCGAAGCACGGGGTCCACGGCAGGTCCTGCCCGAGCGCCCACACGGCCGGACGACGCAGCACGAACTCGGTCGGCGACTTCGGGTCGAGCACGACGAGCTGGGTGTCCTCGCTCGCCGCGGCCATCGCCACACGGCGGGATTCCACCGGCACCGGGCGCGCCTCCGGATCCCACGCGTGCACGGCGTCCACCGAGGTGAACGCCGGCATCACGCTGCGACCGTCCGGACCGGCGACCGTCACGATCGAGAGTTCCTGGGTCTTGTCGACGAGTTTGCCCTCGTCGGTCTCCCCCACGTCGCCGGCCTCGGCGATGAGCGGGATGAGCAGGCGCGCGGTGCGGAGTGCCTCGACGATCGCACCCTGGGAGGCACCGCCGACGAGCGCACCGATGGCCGCGACCACCGCGGGGTCGGCGAGCCCGTCGTCATCGGCGAACGCGGTGTCGTGGTGGTCGAACGTGCGACCTTCCCACGAGAAGCCCGCCGAGTCCGCCGCCCCACCGGGGGTGTGCGCGTCGTCGGCGTCGGGCCCGGTGCCGCGGCCGTTCGAGATGCCCGCCACGGCGTTACTCGGAGGCGACGTCGAGTGCGGCCGGCAGCGTGAACGCCCCGGAGTACAGCGCCTTGCCGATGATCGCGCCCTCGAGCCCGTACGGCACGAGTTCGCGGAGCGCACGGAGGTCGTCGAGCGTCGAGATCCCGCCCGAGGCCACCACGGGCTGGTCGGTCCGGTCGCACACCTGGCGGAGCAGTTCGACGTTCGGCCCCTGCAGCGTGCCGTCCTTCGTGACGTCGGTCACCACGTAGCGGGCACAGCCGGCGGCTTCCAGCCGGTCGAGCGCCTCCCACAGGTCACCGGCGTCCTCGGTCCAGCCACGGCTCGACAGCGTGGTGCCGCGGACGTCCAGCCCGACGGCGATCTGCTCGCCGTACTCACCGATCACACGAGCGGCCCAGTCGGGGTTCTCGAGCGCCGCGGTGCCGAGGTTCACGCGGGCCGCGCCGGTCGCCAGTGCCGCTTCGAGCGAGGCGTCGTCGCGGATGCCGCCGGACAGCTCGACGGAGACGCCCTCGGCCTCGCGGACGGCGTGCGCGATCACCCGGCGGTTGTCGCCACGCCCGAAGGCCGCGTCGAGGTCGACGAGGTGGATCCACTCGGCGCCCTGGTCACGCCAGGTCCGGGCAGCGGCGACGGGGTCGCCGTAGCCGGTCTCGCTCCCCGCCTCGCCCTGGGTGAGTCGCACGGCCTGTCCGTCGATGACGTCGACAGCCGGCAGCAGGACGAGGGGCGGGGTGTCGGTGAGGTCGGTCATGGTCCTGTCGGTTTCGTTGCGGTGGAGAAGGGGCTGCGGACGGCCGGGAGGCCCGGTGCGCGTCCGGCACGGCCGTCGCGCTCGGCGCCAGCCGGGTTCAGAGCGAACGCACCCAGTTGGAGAGCAGGCGGATGCCCGGCTCGCCGGACTTCTCGGGGTGGAACTGCGTGGCGGTGAGCGGCCCGTTCTCGACCGCGGCGATGAACTTCTGGCCGTGCTCGGCCCAGGTCAGACGGGGCGCGCGGAACGGCCCGTACGCCTCGAGCGGGAAGTCGGTCACGCCGTAGGAGTGCACGAAGTAGAAGCGCTCGTCGTGCAGCCCGTCGAACAGCACGGAGTCCTCGGGGGCCTGCACGGTGTTCCAGCCCATGTGCGGCAGCACCTCGGCCTGGATCTCCTGCACCGTGCCGGGCCACTGGCCGAGCCCTTCGACGTCGGCACCACGCTCGATGCCCCGCGAGAACAGGACCTGCATGCCGACGCAGATGCCGAGCACGGGTCGCCCGCCGGCCAGACGGTGGTCGACGATCTCCCCGCCCTGCACGCCCTCGAGCTGGTCGATCACGGCGGCGAACGCCCCGACGCCGGGGACGAGCAGGCCGTCGGCCTTGAGCGCCGCCTGCTTGTCCGAGGTCAGCGTGACATCAGCCCCGGCGCGCTCGAGCGCCTTGGCGGCGGAGTGGACGTTGCCCGACCCGTAGTCGAGGACGACGACGTTCGGCTTGGCGGCGGTCACAGTGCGCCCTTCGTGGAGGGGATGCCGTCGACGCGCGGGTCCAGTTCGACCGCCTTGCGCACGGCTCGGGCGAACGCCTTGAACTCGGCTTCGGCGATGTGGTGGGGGTCGCGGCCCTCGAGCACGCGGACGTGGACGGTGATGCCGGCGTTGAACGTGATCGCCTCGAACACGTGGCGGACCATCGAGCCGGTGAAGTGACCACCGATGCGGTGGAACTCGAAGCCCGCGGGCTCGCCGGAGTGCACGAGGAACGGACGCCCGGAGACGTCGACGACGGCCTGGGCGAGCGCTTCGTCCAGCGGGACCAGGGCGTCGCCGTACCGGCCGATGCCGGAGCGGTCGCCGAGGGCCTGCTTGATCGCCTGTCCGAGCACGATGCCGGTGTCCTCGACCGTGTGGTGCACGTCGATCTCGGTGTCACCCGTCGAGCGCACCCGCAGGTCGATCAGGGAGTGCTTGCTGAACGCGGTCAGCATGTGGTCGAAGAACGGGACGGAGGTCGAGATCGACGAGGTCCCGGTGCCGTCCAGGTCGAGCTCGAGTTCGACACTCGATTCGCTCGTCGAACGGCTGATCGAGGCGGTGCGGGCGGTCATGCCTCAACCCTAACCGGCGGCTGCTCGGCGGCGACCTGCCGCATGGCGTCGAGGAACGCGGTCGTCTCGGCTTCGGTCCCCGCACTCACCCGCAGGTGGTTCGGGATGCCGAGGTCGCGCACGATGACGTCGTGCTCGAGCAGTGCCTCGAACGCGGCGTGCGGGTCGGCGACACCACCGAACAGCACGAAGTTCGACCAGGTCTCGTAGGTGCGGTACCCCATGGCCCGGAGCGCGGTGACCATGCGGTCGCGCTGCCCCTTGATGTCGTCGACCATCGCCAGCATCTCGGGGGCGTGCCGGAGTGCCGCGATCGCCGCCGCCTGGGTCAGCGCGGACAGGTGGTACGGCAGCCGGACCAGCCGGACGGCGTCGACGACGGCGGGGTGCGCGGCCATGTACCCGACCCGGGCACCGGCGAACGCGAACGCCTTGCTCATCGTGCGGGAGACCACGAGGCGCTCACGACCGGGCAGCAGCGTGAGGGCGCTCGGAGCGTCGGACGGCATGAACTCGGCGTACGCCTCGTCCACCATCACGATGCCGTCGGTCGCGTCGTAGGCGGCCGCGATCGTCTCGATCTCGAGCGGGGTGCCAGTCGGGTTGTTCGGCCCGCACAGGAACACGATGTCCGGCTGGTGCTCACGGATCGCCGCCACGACGGTCTCGGGTGAGATGCGGAACTCGTCGTCCCGCTGGGCCGGGATCCACCTGGTGCCGGTGCCCGACGCGAGGATCGAGTGCATCGAGTAGGTGGGCGGGAACCCGAGCACCGAGCGACCCGGCCCGCCGAACGCCTGGAGGAGCTGCTGCAACACCTCGTTCGACCCGTTCGCCGCCCAGAGCTGCTCGGCGGTCAGGTCGTGCCCGAGGTAGTCGGCGAGGGACTGTCGGAGCTCGGTGAACTCGCGGTCCGGGTACCGGTTCACCGTGAGCAGCGCTTGCCGGATCGACTCGACGATGTCGGCAGCCACGTCGTCCGGAACGGGATGCGTGTTCTCGTTGACGTTGAGCTGCACGCGGACGTGCTTCTGCGGGGCGCCGTAAGGGCTCTGCCCGCGCAGGTCGTCTCGGATCGGGAGGTCTTCGAGCGTGAATGCCACCGATCCATCGTAGGCCGCTGTCACCGTGCGACGACCAGCCGTCTGGACGGCGCTGCCCGAGTGGCTACTCGCCGTCGGTGTACTTCGTGGGGATGGCGATCTCTTCGCCGGCCTGCAACGCGGAGCCGTCGAGCGCGTTGAGGCTCACGACGTCCTGCACGAAGTCGCGCGGGTCCGAGTCGGGGGCCGTCTGCTCGGCCAGCTGCCAGAGGGTCTCGCCCGGCTGGATCGTCACGGTCTCGAACTGGGTGCGGGCGCCGCCGGCGGTGGCGTCACCGGCGGAGGCCTGTCCACCGTTCAGCACACCGAGGGCGACGACGATGAGGAGCGGGAGCGCGGCGAGCGTCGTGAAGACGATGCGGCCGCGACGCGTCAGACGCAGGCGGGTACGCACGGCGGGCGCCGCGGTGCGCTGGATGTCAGCGATGGCGATGGTGCTCATGTCGTTCTTGCCTTCCCGTTCGGTGGAACCGAAGTCGTGTACCGAACATAGTTTCGAATCAGATGACGCACAAGTCCTGGGAGGGGATTTCTGCGGGGTTTTCTTGCGACACGCTCGAACAGGTGTTTGTCCGGCCCTGGCTGGTCGGATACTGTTTCGATCGACTGGGACAAGCCTGACGGGGACCACCGACATTCCCGCCGTGGCCGGACCGGCACCGACGAAAGCGAGACGACGTGGTGGACGAACTGCGGGGCCAGAAGCCGCTGACGCCGAAGCAGCAGGCGATCTTCGACGCGATCCGTGCGTCGATCGCCTCACGGGGCTACCCGCCGAGCATGCGCGAGATCGGCGACGCCGCCGGGCTCTCCTCGCTCTCCAGCGTCTCCCACCAGCTCGGCCAGCTCGAGCTCGGGGGCTGGATCCGCCGCGACCCGAACCGGCCGCGTGCGCTCGAGGTCCTGGTCGACGAGCCGTCGTCCGACGTCGGCGGCCCGGACATCGACGCCACCACGCTCGTGCCGCTCGTCGGCCGGATCGCCGCAGGTGTCCCGATCACCGCCGAGCAGCACGTCGACGAGATCATCCCGCTCCCCCGACAGCTCGTCGGCACCGGCGAGCTCTTCATGCTCAAGGTCGTGGGTGAGTCGATGATCGACGCCGCGATCTGCGACGGCGACTGGGTCGTCGTCCGGTCGCAGCAGACCGCCGAGAACGGTGACATCGTCGCGGCCATGCTCGACGAAGAGGCCACGGTCAAGGTCTTCCGCCAGCGCGACGGTCACACGTGGCTGCTGCCGCGCAACTCCGCCTTCGAGCCGATCCTCGGCGACGCGGCCTCGGTCCTCGGCAAGGTCGTCGCGGTCCTCCGCTCTCTCTGACCGCCTCCCGCGCTGTACCGGCGCGAGACGCCGTCGTCACCGTACGACGCCCCCTGCACGACGAAACGCCGCCGGATCCGGCGGCGTTTCGTGTGTTCCGGGGCGTCTCGGTGACAGGACGGTGTCCGGCGGACCCGTGACGGGCCTCCAGGCCGCGCGGCAGCGCTCGCCAGCGCCAGCGCCCACCGGAGCCGGCCGTCAGACGGTCGGGACCGGCGTGACCACGTAGGGCTCGAGCTCGGCGACCTGCCGCTGGAAGACGCGCACCCGCAGGCGTGTGCCGTCCTCGACGTAGTCGACCGACTCGACCGAGCCGGTGTCGTGCAGCGACGACACCAGGTCGCCGCGGTCGTACGGCACCACGATCGTCAGGTCGACGTCGGGCTCGGGCAGGCGGTCCTCGATGACGCTGAGGAGCTCCGGGACGCCCTCGCCGGTGCGCGCCGACACGAACACCGCGTCCGGCACGAGTCCGATGAGCACGAGGCGCTGCGCGTCGTCGATCAGGTCGGCCTTGTTGAAGACGACGATCTCCGGGATGTCGCCGGCACCGACGTCGCCGATGACCTCGCGCACGGTGGACAGCTGCGCCCCGGGGTCGGGGTGCGAGCCGTCGACCACGTGCACGATGACGTCGGCGTCGCCGACCTCTTCGAGGGTGGAGCGGAAGGCCTCCACCAGCTGGTGCGGCAGGTTGCGCACGAAGCCGACGGTGTCGGCGAACGTGTACTCACGGCCCTTGGTGCTCTCGGTCCGGCGGACCGTGGCGTCCAGCGTCGCGAACAGCTGGTTCTGCACCAGCACGCCCGCGCTCGTGAGCCGGTTGAGCAGCGACGACTTGCCGGCGTTGGTGTAGCCCGCGATCGCGACGCTGGGCACCTCGTTGCGGTTGCGCTCGGCACGCTTGGCCTCGCGCGCGGGGCGGAACCCGGCGATCTGGCGGCGGAGCTTGGCCATCCGGGTGTGGATGCGACGCCGGTCGAGTTCGATCTTGGTCTCACCGGGGCCACGCGAACCCATGCCGGCGCCGCCGGAGACCTGACCACCGGCCTGCCGGGACATCGAGTCACCCCAACCACGAAGTCGCGGCAGCAGGTACTCGAGCTGGGCGAGTTCGACCTGTGCCTTGCCCTCGCGGCTCTTGGCGTGCTGGCTGAAGATGTCGAGGATCACGGCCGTGCGGTCGATCACCTTGACCTTCACGACGTCCTCGAGCGCACGGCGCTGCGAGGGAGCGAGCTCGGTGTCCGCGATCACGGTGTCGGCGCCGGTGGCCTTCACGATCATCGCGAGCTCTTCGGCCTTGCCCTTGCCGAGGTAGGTCGAGGCGTCCGGGTGGGGCCGGCGCTGCAGGAGCCCGTCGAGCACGACCGCGCCGGCCGTCTCGGCAAGGGCGGACAGCTCGCGCAGGGAGTTCTCGGCGTCCTGCGCGTCGCCCTGGGGGTACACGCCGATGAGGACGACCCGCTCGAGCCGCAGCTGGCGGTACTCGACCTCGGTGACGTCCTCGAGTTCGGTGGAGAGGCCGGCGACACGGCGCAGCGCCGCTCGGTCCTCACGGTCGTACTGGTCGCCGTCGCCGGTCCAGCTGCGGTCGTCGACCGACTGCGTCTGGATGGCCTGGGCGGGTGCGAAGATGGACGATGCTGCGCGGTGGTCTGCGTTGCGCAGCACCCTCTCGACGACACCGTCTGCGCTGTCGTCGTTGGTCTGGTTGTTCTGCTGATGGGTATCCGTCATCCTGTGCACAGGCTACCTCCGGAGGCCCTCCGACACACTCGGTTGCCGGTACGGTTCATCCATGGCGAACGACCACTACTTCTCGGCCACCCCCGAGAGCGAACTCCGGCCGCGCCAGGTGCACGTCACGCTCGCCGGTCAGCCCCTCACCCTGTCGACCGCTGCGGGGGTCTTCAGCCCCGACGGCGTCGACCGCGGCACGAAGGTCCTGCTCGGTTCGGTGCCGGCACCCGCCGCCGACGGAGCGCTGCTCGACATCGGCTGCGGCTGGGGCCCGATCGCGATCACCATGGCACTGCAGTCCCCCGACGCACACGTGTGGGGCGTCGACGTCAACGAGCGGGTGCTCGGCCTCGCGCGCGCCAACGCGGCTGCTGCGGGGGCGTCGAACGTCACGATCGCGCTGCCCGACGACGTCCCGGCCGACCTGCGCTTCCGCACGATCTGGTCGAACCCGCCGATCCGTGTCGGCAAGGACGAACTGCACCAGATCCTGCTGACGTGGCTGCCCCGGCTCGAGGTCGGGGGCGACGCCTGGCTCGTCGTGTCGAAGGACCTCGGGGGCGACTCGCTGCAGAAGTGGCTCGTCGGGGCACTCGGCGAGGGGTTCTCGGTCACCCGGGAGTCGACGGCCAAGAGCTTCCGCGTCATCCGGGTGCGCCGCAGCGCGGAGGCTCGCAGTTCGTGAGCAGGAATGGTCGGGTCGCCCCTGGGCGCCCGACCATTCCTGCTCACGAAGCGCCCGCGCGCCGCGCGACCGCCGCGCCGCGCGACCGCCGCGCCGCGCGATCGCCGCGCCGCGCGACCGCCGCGCCGCGCGACCGCCGCGCCGCGCGCCGCGTCCGCCTCAGACCGTCAGGTCGCCCGAGAACACGAGCTCGGCGGGCCCGGACAACGACACGTGTTCGCCATCCTCGGTCGCCGTCATCCGCACCGTCAGCAGCCCGCCCGGCACCCGCACCCGCCAGGTGTCCGGCGCCCCGGCACCGACCCAGTAGCGGGTGGCGAGGGCAGCCGCGACGGCCCCGGTGCCGCACGAGAGCGTCTCTCCGCTCCCCCGCTCGTGCACCCGCATCGTGATCTCGCCGACGCCGTCCTTGATGAGGGGGTCGCCGGGCAGCACGAACTCGACGTTCGCACCGTGCTCCGGCGCCGGGTCGAGCACCGGCAGGAAGGTCAGGTCGAGGTCGGCCAGTTCGTCCTCGGTCTCGACGGCGACGACCACGTGCGGGTTGCCCACGTCGATGCCGATGCCGGGCCGCGCCCCGTCGAGGTTCTTGGCCCGCACGAGCACGTCGTCAGAGCCCCCGCCCTCGATGCCCAGGCCCCAGCGGCCGAGGTCGGCGGCGAACCCGTTCGTGGTGCGCTGAATGTCGACCAGCCCCTTGCGGCTGCCGACGGTGAGCGTCTCGCCGGGAGCGAGCTCGACCAGGCCGGACTCGGTCAGGTACCGGGCGAACACGCGGATGCCGTTGCCGCACATCTCCGCGATCGTGCCGTCGGCGTTGTGGTAGTCCATGAACCACGTCGCCTCGGGCTCGACGGCCACGAGCGCACGCCCCTCGGGGATCGCCTCGGACCGCACCGCGCGGATCACACCGTCGCCGCCCACGCCGAAGCGTCGGTCCGCGATCGCGCGGATCCGCTCGGGGGTCAGGTCGACGGTGGCGTCGGGGTCGGCGAACAGGACGAAGTCGTTGCCGGTCCCCTGGCCCTTGGTGAAGTGCAGCTCGGTCACGGCACGATCCTACGGGCCAGTTCCGACAGGTCGCCGCGGTCCGCCCCTGTGACGTCGAGCGTCTCGGCATCGGCGTACCGGCGGAACCAGGACACCTGCCGCCGGGCGTACTTCCGGGTCGCGATGCCGGTCGCCTCGACCGCATGCTCGCGCGTGGCTGTGCCGGCGAGCACCTCGAGCGCCTGCGAGTAGCCGATGGCGCCGCGCGCGGTCCTGCCCTGCTCGAGTCCCTGCTCGCGGAGCGCCGCGACCTCGTCGACGAGTCCGGCCTCGAACATCCGCGCGGCCCGCTCGTGCAACGCCGACACGAGCTGCTCGCGGTCACGCCGCAGGTGCAGGATCCGGGACGGTCGCCAGGCGCGGGGCGAGGCCGGGAGGCTCGGGGTCACGACCTCGGATCGGCTCGCGATCTCGAGTGCACGGATCAACCGCCGTGGGTTGCGTGCGTCGATCGTCGCGGCGGCCGCCGGGTCGAGGGCGCGGAGTCGCTCGAGCAGGATGCCCGGGCCGAGCTCCTCGTGCTCGCGCTCGAGCTGCGCGCGGAGCGCGGGGTCGGTGCCCGGGAACGCCAGGTCGAACAGCACCGCGGAGACGTAGAGGCCACTGCCACCGACGAGGACGGCCACGCCACCGTCGGCCTGGATCCGGTCGACGTCGGCTCGGGCGGCGACCTGGTACGCCGCGACGCTCGCCTCGTCGGTGACGTCGAGCACGTCGAGCTCGTGGTGCGGGATGCCGTGCCGTTCGGCCGGGGGGAGCTTCGCGGTACCGATGTCCATGCCCCGGTACAGCTGCATGGCGTCCGCGTTGATGATCTCCGCGGGGCGACCGGCAGCACGCAGCCGCTCTGCGATCGCGATGCCGAGGTCGGACTTCCCGGTGCCCGTCGCCCCGACGACCGCGATCAGGTCGGCAGTGGCAGCGCCACCGGCACCGGCACCGGCACCGGCACCGGACAGCGTTCCGGAGGCGGCGGGCGGAACACCCGACGGTCCGGCGGTCGGCAGGTCAGCGCCCGACACGGAGCGTGGGCAGCCCGAGCGAGACCGGACGGGGTCCGTCGCCCGCGGCGGCAGCGGGTGTGGGCACGCCGCAGCTCTCCGCCTGCGCGCGGTCCCAGGCGTCACCGGCCCGGGTGCGTCGGATGCGCAGCGGAGCGTCGTCGTCGGCGAGCAGGAAGTGGGGTGCGGCACGGGTGACGTCGACGGTGACCACGTCGCCGGGGCGCGGGACCTCGGAGCCGGCGGGCACGGTGAAGTGCACGAGCCGGGAGTCCTCCGCGCGACCGGAGAGCCGGCGGGTGGCGTCGTCCTTGCGCCCTTCGCCCGAGGCGACGAGCACCTCGACGCTCCGGCCCACCTGCAGCGCGTTCTCTTCCGCGGTGATGCGTTCCTGCAGGGCGACGAGTCGCTCGTAACGCTCCTGCACGATGTGCTTCGGCAGCTGGTCGTCCATCGTCGCCGCCGGCGTGCCCGGACGGATCGAGTACTGGAACGTGAACGCCGAGGCGAACCGCGCCTGCTCGACGACGCGCAGCGTGTCGTCGAAGTCGGCGTCGGTCTCGCCGGGGAACCCGACGATGATGTCGGTGGAGATCGCCGCGTGCGGGATCTTCGCGCGGACGCGGTCGAGGATGCCGAGGAACCGCTCGCTGCGGTAACTCCGGCGCATGGCCTTGAGCACGCGATCGGAACCCGACTGCAGCGGCATGTGCAGCTGGGGCATCACGTTCGGGGTCTCCGCCATCGCGTCGATGACGTCGTCGGTGAAGGCCGCCGGGTGCGGGCTCGTGAAGCGGACGCGCTCGAGCCCCTCGATGGCGCCGGTGGCCCGAAGCAGCTTGCCGAACGCCTGTCGGTCGCCGAACTCGACCCCGTAGGAGTTCACGTTCTGCCCGAGCAGCGTGACCTCGATCGCGCCGTCGTCGACGAGCGCCTGGACCTCGGCCAGGACGTCACCGGGACGGCGGTCCTTCTCCTTGCCGCGGAGCGAGGGGACGATGCAGAACGTGCAGGTGTTGTTGCAGCCGACCGAGATCGAGACCCACCCACTGTGCGTCGAGTCGCGCTTGGTGGGCAGCGTCGACGGGAAGACGTCGAGTGCCTCGAGGATCTCGATCTGCGCCTCGTCGTTGTGCCGCGCCCGCTCGAGCAGGGTCGGCAGCGACCCCATGTTGTGCGTACCGAAGACGACGTCGACCCACGGCGCCTTCTCGAGGATGACGTTCTTGTCCTTCTGCGCCAGGCACCCGCCGACGGCGATCTGCATGCCGGGGTGCTCGCGCTTGATCCCCGCGAGCTGCCCGAGGTTGCCGTACAGCCGGTTGTCCGCGTTCTCGCGCACCGCACAGGTGTTGATGACGACGACGTCGGCCTGCGCACCGTCCGCCGCGGTGTAGCCCGCGGCCTGCAGGGACCCGCTCAACCGCTCGGAGTCGTGCACGTTCATCTGGCACCCGTAGGTGCGGACTTCGTAGGTGCGGGGGCGCGCTTCGACGGTGGCCATGGTCGTTCCAGTGTAGGTCGGAGCGACTACTCGAACCGTACGGTCCCGCGGCCGGGTTGCGGCCGTTTCCCACCGCCGTCGAGGGCACGTGCAACAGCAATCCGGACGACGCCGGAGCTGTAGCCCTTGCGCATCAGGAAGCCGGACAGACGGCGTTCCGCAGTGGCCCGGTCGAGCCCGCGCATCTGCGGCGCCCGCTTGTCGGCGAGTTCCTGCGCGCGGAGGAACTCGTCGTCCTCGTCATCGGCGGCTTCGTCGAGCGCGGTGTCGATCGCCATCTGGTCGATCCCCCGGCGACGGAGCTCCGTCACGACACCCTGTCGACCGAGGCCTTTGCGGGCGTGCAGTCGATCCACCAGGTCGGTGGCGAGGGCGACGTCGTCGAGGAGCCCGACACGGGTCAAGCGTTCGATCTCGTGCTCGACCACGTCGGGATCGAGGTCCTGCTGCAGCAGCAGGGTCCGCATCTCGGACTCGCTCACGCCCTTGCGCCCGAGAGCGCGCAGGCTGATCCGTTCGGCATCCGCCCGCTGTTCGTCGAGCGGACGCGGTGCGTCGGCCGGGTCGATCTCCTCGCCGCCGGCGATGGAGAACACCGACGCGGTGCTGGCATCAGCCGTCTCGGAGTCGTAGCCGTCCTGCTCCGCACGGCTCGAGCGCCCGCTGCCGTCGCCGATCACGGGCGACACCCACGCTGCCGGCCCGCGGGCACCGTGCAGCGGCACCGGCGAATCGGCGTCGAACGATGCGGGGAACTCGTCCACCCGGCTTTCGTCCGACTCGGGCAGCGCCCAACCATCGGTGTCGCGCGGTTCGTCCGGTGACACCGGAGGCTCGGGGATCGCGGGCGTCACCGGGGTGACGGGGGCGCGACGACGCGACCTCGCACCGAACAGGTCGGTGACCGGTGCGAGGCCGTCGTCGTCGTGGTCGGTGCTCACGCGCCCTTGCGCTCCGCGAGCTTCGGCGCGATCGACTCGACCGGGGCATCTTCGGCCTTGGCGCCACCGACGCCGAGCTTGGCGAGGATCTTGCCTTCGATGTCGGCAGCGATCTCGGGGTTCTGGATCAGGAAGGAACGCGAGTTCTCCTTGCCCTGCCCGAGCTGGTCGCCGTCGTAGGTGTACCAGGCACCCGACTTCTTGACGATGCCGTGGTCGACACCGAAGTCGAGCAGCGAGCCTTCGCGCGAGATGCCGACGCCGTACAGGATGTCGAACTCGGCCTGCTTGAAAGGCGGCGCCATCTTGTTCTTGACGACCTTGACGCGTGTGCGGTTGCCCACCGCGTCGGTGCCGCTCTTGAGCGTCTCGATGCGACGGATGTCGAGGCGGACGGACGCGTAGAACTTCAGCGCCTTACCGCCCGAGGTCGTCTCCGGCGAACCGAAGAACACGCCGATCTTCTCGCGCAGCTGGTTGATGAAGATCATCGTGGTCTGCGTCTGGTTCAGGCCACCGGCGAGCTTTCGCAGGGCCTGGGACATGAGGCGTGCCTGCAGACCGACGTGCGAGTCGCCCATCTCGCCCTCGATCTCGGCGCGGGGCACGAGGGCCGCGACGGAGTCGATGACGATGAGGTCGATGGAGCCGGAGCGGACCAGCATGTCCGCGATCTCGAGCGCCTGCTCGGCGGTGTCGGGCTGCGACACGAGCAGGGCGTCGATGTCGACACCGAGCTTCTTGGCGTACTCGGGGTCGAGCGCGTGCTCGGCGTCGATGAAGGCCGCGATGCCACCGGCGCGCTGGGCGTTGGCGATGGCGTGGATGGTGAGGGTCGTCTTGCCCGACGACTCCGGGCCGTAGATCTCGACGATGCGGCCACGGGGCAGGCCACCGATGCCGAGCGCGACGTCCAGCGCCACCGACCCGGTCTGGATGACGTTGACGGGGGCGCGTTCGTCCGAACCGAGGCGCATGATCGCACCCTTGCCGAACTGCCTGTCGATCTGTGCGAGTGCGGTCTCGAGGGCCTTCTCGCGGTCTGCCGGTGATGGCATGGGGTGCTCCTTCGTGCTCGTGTTCGGCCGCCTGTAGGCTGTCGCGTCCACGCCGGCCGATGGTGCAAGGCCGATGGTTCTGCGACAAGGCTTCGGGCTGTTCCCGATGTCCATCAACCTATGGCGAGCCACCGACATCACTGCCGACGGTCACGCGATCTGTGGATGGAACACCCGGGCGACGCCGCTGTGGAGGAAGCTACCACCGATCGAACACGCGTTCGAGCAACACGCCGAACACAGTTTCGGGTACCCGGCCTCGCGGAACCGCCTCAGTCCTGGGGTTCGGCCAGGCCCTTGCCGTGCCGACGGTCCATCGGGACGTCCTGCGAGTCGCAGAGCGCGTCCCACACCCGGCGGGCATCGACACCGGCGGCGAGGGCGTCCACGGCGGAGCGACCGCCGAGCCCTTCGAGCACGACGTCACGGGTGACCACGGAACCGTAGGCCTCACCGAACACCTGGTCGACGGCTCGCCAGAACTCACTCACGCGCATCCGACCAGCCTAGGCGCGTGGTCGTGGGCCGGAACGCAGAACGCCCCCGCCGGGAAGGACCGGCGGGGGCGTTCGGTGCGATTCGCTCAGCGCACCGCGAGGTCGTTGTCGAACTCGGCGACGAGGTCGTCCGGGAGCGTGTCGGGGACGGGGGTCAGCCCCTCGACGATCGCGAGGCGGTCGCCCACTTCGCGCATGATGGTCGAGATGGGCGTGTCCAGAGCATCCGCGACGGACGCGAGGATCTCCGAGCTGGCTTCCTTCTGCCCGCGCTCGACCTCACTGAGGTACCCGAGCGCGACACTGGCCTTGGACGCGACCTGACGGAGGGTCCGGCCCTTCTGCAAGCGGAAGTCCCGGAGCACATCGCCGATTTCCTGACGAACGAGAACCATGAGAACTCCTCCTCTCTGTCGTCTCCGCGCCCGCTCGGTCCGGTGGATCGAGTTCGGGTTCAGCAACAATAGCGTTGCCGGTTGCAGCATGTTAGCCAGGCTGGCTGCCGTACTGCTGGAGATTTCGTGAGATGTAACCCAGTGGAAACGGGACCTATTCCCGGCCCCGGACCTCGGACGACATCCGTGCAAGGAGTTCGGAGACGGTGGCGTGCCGGATTGCTCCCCGGTCACCGTCGAGGTGCAGCTCGAAGGCCTCAGCCCCCGCGGCGGAGGCGATCCCCACGTACACGGTGCCGACGGGCTTGCCGTCCTGCGGATCCGGGCCGGCGACGCCCGTCGTGCTGATCCCCCACGTCGCGGGTTCCCCGTCGACGGACAGCGCGATCCGGACACCGGCGGCCATCTGCCGGGCGACCTCCGGGTGCACGGCACCCTCGGCATCGAGCAGCTCCGCCGAGACCCCGAGCACGGAGTGCTTCACGGGCGTCGCGTAGGCCACGACGCCGCCGCGGACGACGGCGCTCGCCCCCGGCACGTCGACGAGGGTCGCGACCACGAGGCCGCCGGTCAGCGACTCCGCCACGGCGAGGGTCTCGCCCCGCGCCGTCAGTTCGGCGATGAGTCCCGGTGCGACCGGGACGGGAGGGGCGGCCTGCGTCGAGCGCTCGGGTCCGGTCAGGCGGGGGTGCGGTTGTGCTTCCATGCCTGCCAGAGGTAGTCGATCCCGCTCAGGATCGTTGCCAGGAACGCGGCCGTCATCAGGATGCCGTTGACCCAGTGCGCCCAGTCGCCGACCAGGTTCCACCACGGGAACAGCGCGGCCGTCAGGGCGACGGCCTGCAGCACGGTCTTGATCTTGCCGCCGCGGCTGGCCGGGATCACCCGGTCGGAGAGCACCGCGAACCTGAAGACCGTGATGCCGATCTCGCGCACCATGATCAGCACGGTCACGTACCAGGGCAGCTCGGCCAGGATCGACAGCGCCACCAGCGCACCCCCGATGAGGACCTTGTCGGCGATCGGGTCGACGAGCTTGCCGAAGTCCGTGACCAGGTTCTGCCGACGGGCGATGATGCCGTCGGCGCTGTCCGTGACGATCGCCACGACGAAGACGACCGCCGCCCAGATGCGCAGGGGTCCGTCGTCGCCGGCGTCGGCGAGCAGCAGGACGAAGAACAGCGGCGCCATCAGGATCCGCACCACCGTGATGATGTTCGCGACGTTCGCGGTCGACGCCGGGCCGGGGCCCTTGCGCAGCAGCCGCCCGCGCCACGGGAACCGTGCGCCGTGCGTGGTGTTCGTGCTGTCCGAGGCGGTCATCGCCGTCACTCCCTGCCCGTCAGTCCCCACGCGTCCTCATCGGGCTCGTCGTGGACTTCATCGTACCCGCGGGTCATGTCCCCGACCGGGTCTGCTCCGTAGCGGTCACCGTCGCCGGACGGCGTCGGCGCCGGCGCTGCCGGAGCGGCCGCGGCGGGCGGCTCCTCGCCGCGGAGCTTCGCGAGCACCGCGGGCAGCTGGTCGGCGGTCACCAGGACGTCGCGGGCCTTCGAGCCCTCGGACGGCCCGACGATGTCACGCGACTCCATCAGGTCCATCAGGCGACCGGCCTTGGCGAAACCGACGCGGAGCTTGCGCTGCAGCATCGACGTCGAACCGAACTGGGTCGACACGACCTGTTCGACGGCCGCGAGCAGCAGTTCGAGGTCGTCGCCGATGTCGGCGTCGATCTCCTTGCGCTCGACCACGGCCTGGACGTCCTGGCGGTACTCGGGCTGCGCCTGCCGCGTGACGTGCTGGACGACCTCGGCGACCTCGCCCTCCTGCACCCAGGCGCCCTGCACGCGGAGCGACTTGGACGAACCCATCGGCAGGAAGAGCGCGTCGCCCTGACCGATGAGCTTGTCGGCACCGGGCTGGTCGAGGATGACGCGGGAGTCCGTGACGCTCGTCACCGCGAAGGCGATGCGCGACGGCACGTTCGCCTTGATCAGCCCGGTGATGACGTCGACCGAGGGGCGCTGCGTCGCGAGCACCAGGTGGATGCCGGCGGCTCGCGCGAGCTGGGTGATGCGGACGATCGACTCCTCGACGTCACGCGGAGCCACGAGCATGAGGTCGGCGAGCTCGTCGACGACGACGAGCAGGTACGGGTACGGCTTGAGCTTCCGCTCGCTGCCCGCGGGCAGGACGATCTCGTTGTTCTCGATCGCCTTGTTGAAGTCGTCGACGTGGCGGAACCCGAACGACGCCAGGTCGTCGTACCGCATGTCCATCTCCTTCACGACCCACTGCAGCGCTTCGGCCGCCTTCTTCGGGTTCGTGATGATGGGCGTGATGAGGTGCGGGACACCGGCGTAGATCGAGAGCTCGACGCGCTTCGGGTCGACCAGGACCATGCGGACCTCGGACGGCTTCGCGCGCATCAGCAGCGACGTGATCATCGAGTTGATGAACACCGACTTGCCGGAACCGGTGGAGCCGGCGACGAGCAGGTGCGGCATCTTCGCCAGGTTCGCGACGACGAAGCCGCCCTCGACGTCCTTGCCGACGCCGATCGTCATCGGGTGCTTCGACTTGCGGGCGGCGTTCGAGCGCAGCACGTCGCCGAGCGAGACGATCTCGCGGTCGGTGTTCGGGATCTCGACGCCGATGGCGCTCTTGCCCGGGATCGGCGACAGGATGCGGACCTCGTTCGAGGCGACCGCGTACGACAGGTTCTTCGACAGGGCCGTGACGCGCTCGACCTTGACGCCGGGGCCGAGCTCGATCTCGTACCGGGTCACCGTCGGCCCGCGGGAGAACCCGGTGACCTTCGCGTCGACCTTGAACTCGGTGAGCACCCCGGTGATGGCGGCGACGATGTCGTCGTTCGCCTGGCTGCGCGCGACCGAGGGCGTTCCGGAGCTCAGCGTGGTGGCGGCGGGCAGTCGATAGGGCTTCGACGGGTCCTCGTCGGACCCGGCGGCGGCCGCGCTGAGCTCGGCGTCGGCGTCGATGTCCTCCGGCTCGTCGACGATCTCGGGCTCGGACAGCACCTCGGGCACCGCGGGACGGATGTCGGCCGTCGGCTCCGGCCGCGCGGGGACGTCGGTGCCGAACGCGCGGAGCGCCTGCTCGGCGTCCTGCAGGTCCTGTTCGACGGAGTCGTTGAGGTTGACCGACGCGGGCTCGGCCGGTGTGAGGTCGACGAGCCCGGCGGCGGCACCGGCGTTCGGGCTCGCAGCGGGCACGACGGGCGCAGCAGGCGCAGCAGGCGCGACGGCAGCGGCAGCCGGGGCGACCCCGGTGGCCGGGGGCAGCACCGGGCTGTCGTACGCCGGGTCCTCTTCGCGCCCGGACTTGTTCCGGCGCCACCACGGCACGTTGTCGCCATCGGCTTCGGCGGCGGCAGCGGCCTGCTCGTCACCGAACCCGAGGTCGTCGAACAGCTGGAAGTCGGCGTCGCCCTTCTTGCCGCGCTTGGACGCGCGGGCGCGGGCGGCGGGCTCCGCCACGGCGGCGGCGTCGGCCTCGGGTTCGGCCGCGGGGGCCGGTGCGCCGAACAGGTAGGCGTAGAGCTCGTGCAGTCGGCGACCGAGCTTGTTCGGCGGCGTCTTGGTGATGATGAAGAGCGAGAGCACCAGCAGCACGATCGCCACGGGCACAGCCACCCAGGCGGTCGCGATCGTGACGAGCCAGCCGATGACCACCCAGCCGAGCACCCCGCCGGCGGCGGCGAGCGCGGGCATGCCGTCGGCCGCGCTCGGTCGGCCACCGAAGACGTGGCAGAGCGAGGCGATCGACACGATCAGGATGCCCAGGCCGATGCCGATCCGGGTGTTGTCGTGCACGGAGGCCGGGTGCCGGAACAGCCACCCGGCGAACACGATCATGATGACGGGCAGGGCGAACGCCAGGCGACCGAACAGTCCACCGAACGTGTACGCGTCGAGTGCGACGGAGACGCTGTTGGTCGGGTTGAGCCACTCGACGACCCCGCCGGCGATGGCCAGCAGGAACAGCAGGAACGGGAACCCGTCGCGCCGCTGGTCCTTCTCGAGGGTCTCCTTGCCGAGCAGCCGGAACATCGCGCCGACGCCGTGCGCCATCGCGAGCCAGAAGGTCACGAGCGGGTTCTGCTCGCGGAACACCGGCGTGGGCGCGGCCTGCGGCAGCTTCTTCGTCGTGGCCTGGGTGCGCGACGAACCGCGCGTCCCGTTGCCACGGGACGACGTGGACGCGCGCGAGCGCGTGGTCGACTTGGTGCCTCCGGCCATGGGCAGAACCCTAACGCCCGCTCAGGACAAACGCAGGAAGGCCCGCCGCAGCGTCCGTGACGGACGCTGGACGGGCCTCCAGGGCGGGAACGGACGCTACGCCTCGATGACCACCGGGACGATCATCGGACGACGACGGTGCTTCGTGTTCACCCAGCGACCGACCGTACGACGGACGACCTGCGCGAAGGCGTGCGAATCGCGCGTGCCGTTGGCGGCAGCCTCGGAGATCGCCTTGGCGATCTGCGGGCGGACGTCGTCGAACACGGAGTCGTCCTCGGCGAAGCCACGCGACTGGATCTCCGGGCCGATCACGCACTGCCCGGTGGTGAAGTCCACCGCGGCGAAGATCGAGATGAAACCCTCTTCCGCCAGGACGCGGCGGTCCTTCAGGTCGGCGTCGGTGATCTCGCCGACGGTGGAGCCGTCCACGTAGACGTAGCCGATGTCGAGCTGGCCGGCAACCGTCGCGACGCCGTCCTTCAGGTCGACGACGATGCCGTCCTGCCCGAGGATCACGTTGCGCGGCGGGACACCCGTCTGGATCGCCAGGTCGGCGTTCGCGTACAGGTGGCGGTGCTCGCCGTGGACGGGGAGCACGTTGCGCGGCCGCAGGATGTTGTAGCAGTAGAGCAGTTCGCCGGCGGAGGCGTGTCCGGAGACGTGCACCTTCGCGTTGCCCTTGTGCACGACCTTCGCACCGAGCTTGGTCAGCCCGTCGATGACGCGGTACACGGCGTTCTCGTTGCCCGGGATGAGCGACGACGCGAGGATGACGGTGTCGCCCTCGCCGATCTCGATCTGGTGCTCGAGGTTCGCCATGCGGGCCAGGACGGCCATCGGCTCGCCCTGCGACCCGGTCGACATGTAGACGATCTGGTCGTCCGGGACGTTCTTCGCCTTCTTCGTGTCGATGAGCACGTTCTCCGGCACCCGCAGGTACCCGAGGTCGGCGGCGATCGTCATGTTGCGGATCATCGAGCGCCCCATGAACGCGACCTTGCGGTTCGCGGCTGCGGCGGCGTCGAGGACCTGCTGCACGCGGTGCACGTGCGACGAGAAGCTCGCCACGACGACCTTCTTGCGGGCGCGCATGATGATGTTCTCGAGCACCGGGCCGATGTCGCGCTCCGGAGCGGTGAAGCCCGGCACGTCGGCGTTCGTGGAGTCCGGCAGGAACAGGTCCACGCCGGCCTCGCCCAGACGGGCGAACGCACGGAGGTCGGTGATGCGGTCGTCCAGCGGGAGCTGGTCCATCTTGAAGTCACCCGTGTGCAGCACACGACCGGCGGGGGTCGTGATCGCGACGGCGAGGGCGTCCGGGATGGAGTGGTTCACGGCGACGAACTCGAGGTGGAACGGGCCGATCTGCTCGGTCTGGTCCTCGGCCACGACGAGCGTGTACGGCTTGATCCGGTGTTCCTTGAGCTTCGCCTCGACCAGCGCGAGGGTGAGCGTGGAGCCGATCAGCGGGATGTCGTCGCGGAGCTTGAGCAGGTACGGGACGGCGCCGATGTGGTCTTCGTGGCCGTGCGTGAGCACGACGCCGAGGACGTCGTCGAGGCGGTCACGGATCGGCGAGAAGTCCGGCAGGATCAGGTCGACACCGGGCTGGTGCTCCTCGGGGAACAGCACGCCGGCGTCGACGATGAGCAGCTTGCCCTCGTACTCGTAGACGGTCATGTTGCGACCGATCTCGCCGAGGCCCCCGATGGGGACGACGCGGAGGGTGCCGGCTTCGAGCGGCTGCGGTTCGGAGATCTGTGTGGGCATTCGGTCCTACGGATTCGGGCGACGCGCGTGCTGCGCGCCGCGGTGTTCGCTAGCGGGTGGTGCCTGGCACCTTCGGTAGTGCACCGCCGGCCGCCGCGTTGCGGTCGGGGCGGAAGTTCGAGAAGTCGGCGCCGGGCACGTCGCGCACGGCTTCGAGGGAGGTCTCGATGGCGTACGCCTCGGAGTCCTCGGGGCCGACGAGCGGCAGTCGGACGCGCGGGCTGCCGATGCGGCCGAGCCCGTGCAGGATGTACTTCGCGGCCACGGTACCGGGAACGTGCGTCATCACGGCGCGGACGAGCGGCTCGAGTCGCTTGTGCTCGGCCGTCGCGGTGGCCAGGTCGCCCCGGTTCACGGCGTCGACGATGGTGCGGTACGGCGCCGACGTGATGTTCGCGGTCACGCCGATCAGGCCGGTGGCGCCGATCGACAGGTGCGGGAGCACGTTCGTGTCGTCGCCGGAGAAGTACATGAGGTCGGTGTTGTTCAGCACCCGCGAGACCTCGGCGAAGTCGCCCTTGGCGTCCTTCACGGCGAGGATGTTCGGGTGCTTCGACGCGCGCAGGATCGTGTCGTACGTGATCGGGATGCCGGTGCGGCCCGGGATGTCGTACAGGATCACCGGCAGGTCGGTCGCGTCCGCGATCATCCGGAAGTGGGTGAGGACACCGGACTGCGTCGGCTTGTTGTAGTACGGCGTGACGATCATCACGCCGTCCGCGCCGGCCTTCTCGCTCTGCTTGTACAGGTGGATCGCGTGCGCGGTCTCGTTCGAGCCACCGCCCGTGATGATCTTCGCGCGACCGGCGGCGACGGACTTGCCGACCTCGACCAGACGGAGCTTCTCCGGGTCGGTCAGCGTCGACGTCTCGCCGGTCGTGCCGGTGACGACGATGCCGTCGGCGCCGGCGGTGATGCAGTCGTCGATGTGCTGCTCGACGCCGGGCCAGTCGACCTCGCCGTCGGCCGTGAACGGGGTCACGAGGGCGACGAGGACCTGACCGAAGGGATTCTCACGCGGGGACACGGGCACCAGCGTACCGGGGATGCGCGCGAGGACCGCCGTCCGTGTGGACGGTGGACCGCCTGCGGCGCGACCGGGAGGCCCGGATCACGTCCGTCCCGCCGGTCACGCCCGGTGGGAACCAGGTTCCGGACACCGCACCACGGGACAGCGCGGTGCTGTGTCCGGAACCTGGTTCCGAGTGGTCACGCGCTGCGGTGCCACTCGAGGAACCGGTAGCGGGTGCCGCCGTTCCGGGACTCCTGCCAGGGGCCCTCGTCGGCGAGCGTCCAACCGGTCGCCTCGCCGAGCGTGGGTGCGACGGTGTCGCCGGGGACGTCGACGTCGATCAGGGTCTCGGAGACGTGGTCGGCCGCGTCGAGTGCGGCGTCGTACACCTGGCCGCCGCCGATGACCCAGACGGTCTCGTCGGTGTCGAGCGCGGCCTGCAGGTCGTGCACGACCTCGGCGCCGTCGGCCGTCCACGTCGTGTCACGGGTGAGCACGACGTTGCGACGACCGGGCAGCGGCCGGAAGCGCTCGGGCAGGGACTCCCAGGTGCGTCGGCCCATCAGCACGGTCGCATCGCCGGTGACCTGCTTGAAGTGCGCCAGGTCCTCGGGCACGTGCCAGGGCATGCCGCCGTCGGCACCGATGACACCGGTGGTCGAACGGGCCCAGACCATGCCGATCATCAGACGGCGACCGCTGCCTTGATCGCCGGGTGGTGCTCGTAGCCCACGATGGTGAAGTCCTCGTACTCGTAGTCGTCGATCGAGTCGCGCGGTGCGAGTTCGAGCGTCGGCATCGGGTACGCCGTGCGGGACAGCTGCTCCTCGACCTGTTCGACGTGGTTGTCGTAGATGTGGCAGTCGCCGCCGGTCCAGACGAAGTCGCCGACCTCGAGCCCGGTCTGCGCCGCGATCATGTGGGTCAGCAGCGCGTACGAGGCGATGTTGAACGGGACGCCGAGGAACATGTCGGCGCTCCGCTGGTAGAGCTGGCACGAGAGCTTGCCGTCGTTGACGTAGAACTGGAAGAACGCGTGGCACGGGGCGAGCGCCATGTCCGGCACGTCGGCGACGTTCCACGCCGAGACGATGAGCCGACGGCTGTCCGGGTTGGTCGTGATCTGCTCGACGACCTGGGCGATCTGGTCGACGTGCTCACCCGAGGGGGTGGGCCACGAGCGCCACTGCACGCCGTACACCGGGCCGAGGTCGCCGTCGGCGTCCGCCCACTCGTTCCAGATCCGGACACCGTGCTCCTGCAGCCAGGTCGCGTTGCCCTCGCCGCGCAGGAACCAAAGGAGCTCGTACGCGACCGACTTGAAGTGCACGCGCTTCGTGCTGACGAGGGGGAACCCCTTCGACAGGTCGTAGCGGAGCTGCGCGCCGAACAGGCTGCGGGTGCCGGTGCCGGTGCGGTCACCCTTCGGCGATCCCTCGGTGAGGACCCGGCGGAGCAGGTCTTCGTAGGGGGTCGGGACGGAGGCGTCGGGCTGTACGGTCTCGCTGTCGGTCACACACAGAAGCCTACGTCGGTGTGAGTAGCGTTGCGGGCATGCCCGACACGACGGAACAACCGCTCTCGATCCTGGTGGCCGGCTCGTCCGGGTTCATCGGAACGCCCCTCGTCCGCGCCCTGCGCGAGGCGGGGCACCACGTCACCACGCTCGTCCGCCGCGAAGCGCGCACCGCCACCGAGTTCCGCTGGGCGCCGGGGCGGCGTCCGCTCGACCCGGCGATCCTCGACGGCGCCGACGTGGTGATCAACCTGGCCGGCGCGAACATCGGCAAGCTGCCGTGGACGGACGCCTACCGCAAGGAGATCCGCAGCTCGCGCATCGACGCCACCGACACCCTGGTCGAGGCGATGCGGCACGCCGCCACTCCCCCGGCGCTGTTCCTGTCGGGCTCGGCCTCGGGCGTGTACGGCGACCGCCCGGCCGACGTGCTGCAGGACGACGCCGCCCCGGGCACGGGCTTCCTCGCCGACGTCTGCACCGCGTGGGAAGCAGCCGCGAACGCCGCTCCCGCCGGGGTCCGCGTCGTCACGCTCCGCACCGGCATCGTCATCGGCAAGGGCGGTGGTGCACTCGCGCCGCTCGTGCCGCTGACCAAGCTCGGCGTCGGCAGCCGGCTGGGCACCGGTGGCCAGCACTGGCCCTGGATCGCGCTCGAGGACGAGGTGGGCGCGATCGTGCACCTGGCGACCGCGGCCCCGGACGTCTCCGGCCCGGTGAACCTGGCGGGTCCTGAGCCCGTCGTCGCCGACCGCATCACGAAGCACGTCGCCGAGGTCCTGCACCGCCCGTACCTCTTCCGGATCCCCGAGTTCGCCCTGCGCCTGGCACTGCGGGACGCCGCCGACGACATGCTCCTGTCGAGCCAGCGGATGGTCCCCAGGAAGCTGCTCGAGTCCGGCTACACGTTCCGGCACACGCAGGCTGCGGACGCGATCGACGCCGTCTTCTGATCCGACGCCGGGCGGTCGGTCAGCGGTCGGCGGCGCGCGCCAGGGCGGTGCGCATCGCCGATCGCGCACGCTTGCGGTCACCGGCGGCGTCGTAGACCACACCGAGCCGGTACCAGGCACGCCAGTCCGCCGGGTCCTGCTCGACCGCGTCGCGGTACCGCGGGAACAGCTCGTCGGCGGCGTCGCGGATCGGTCGGCCCGACGGCCGCACCGGGACGACGTCGTCCGGGGTGCCGCCCTCGGCCTCGAGCCGTCCGCCGAGCCGGGTGATGCGGATGCCGAAGCGGAACTCGAGCACGAGCAGGAGCGCCCCGATCGCGGCCACGACGAACAGCGCGACGCCGATGCCGATGCCGATCGGGATCCCGGTCGCGATGAAGGCGACGGCGCGCTGCCCGACCAGCACGATGTACAGGGCGAGCAGCACCGCCATCAGCGCCGCACCCCAGAACGGCGAGCGGATCGTGCGTCCGGCCCGCTCCATCCGACCCATGACGCCTCAGCCGATGCCGAGGACGCTGCCGAGGCCCACGGTGAGGCCCCGCGCCGCGACGACGTTCGCCAGCGCCGCACGGATGCCCGCGACGTAGGCGACGTCGTCGTTGGTGTCGTGCCGGATCGTCAGCGTCTCGCCGGGGCCGCTCAGCACGACGTCCTGCACGGCCTTCACCCCGGGGAGCCGGAGCGAGTGGACGGGCACGCTGGCGACCTGCTGGCCGCGGGCGCGCTGGTCGACGTGCGGGGCGTCCACGGGACCGACCTCGCGCCGGGCGTCGGCCATCAGCTCGGCGGTGCGCACCGCGGTGCCCGAGGGCGAGTCGATCTTGCCGGCGTGGTGGGTCTCGACGATCTCGGCGGCGGGGAACCACGGGGCCGCGATCGTCGCCAGGTGCGTGCCGAGCACGGAACCGATCGAGAAGTTCGGGACCACGAGCACCCCCTGGTCCGGGCGTTCCTGCAGCCCGGTGCGGAGCTTCGCGAGCCGGTCGAGCGACCAGCCGGAGGTGCCGACGAGCACGTTCGCGCCGCTCGAGAGCGCGTTCTCCACGATCGCCGGGCTGAGCGACGGCACCGTCACGTCGACCACGAGGGCCGCGCCGCCGAAGACCGACGGCGGCGCCTCGTGCGCGCCGTCCTTCGACGACAGGCGGGCGACGAGCTCGAACTCCGGGAGTTCCTCGACGACGGACGCCACGAGGCCCCCGAGACGACCGGTGGCGCCGACGACGGCGACGGGAGTGACCATGCGGTCCATCCTAGGATCGACGCATGTCAGTCGAGGTCAGGACCGTGCCGGCCGATCTGCCCGAGGTCGACGCGCTGCTCGATGCGTACCTGGACGAACGGGAGGCGACGTTCCCGAGCGCGCAGGGCACGTACTCGCGGAAGCGCACCCCCGCGGCCGAGTTCACGCCGCCGAACGGGGTGTTCGCGGTGGCGTACGACGACGGCGTCGCGGTCGGATGCGGCGGCCTCCGTCGGATCGCGGACGGGGTCGACGCGACCGGTGCCGTCGACGTCCGGTTCGAGGTCAAGCACGTCTTCGTGGTGCCGGCCGGGCGCGGCACGGGCGTGGCGACGGCCGTGATGGACCTGCTCGAGCGGGCCGGGGCCGACCTCGGTGCGACGAGCATCGTCCTCGACACGAACGACTCGCTCGTGGCGGCCGGCGCGATGTACCGCGGTCGCGGGTACCAGCGGGTCGAGCCGTTCAACGACAACCCGAACGCCACCGCTTGGTACCGCAGGGCGGTGGACCGCACGGAGACGGGCCGCGAGCCGATCGCCTGAGCCGCCACGGGCCTCCCGGCCGCGTCGCCGCGTACCGGACGGGCAGCCGCTAGACGGGCTGGTCGACCGGCAGACCGGTGCGCAGCTCCACGGGCAGGTGGGCCAGGTCGTTCAGCGTGACGACCTCGGCGGGCTTCGCCGACCGGATCCGGATGATCGTGAGCGCGGTGTGGGCGACGTTCGTGCCCATCCAGCGCCACTCGGGGGCCTGGAACGCCTCGCGCACGAACCAGCCGATCACGGCGTTGTGGGTGATCAGCAGGTCGTGCCGGTCCTCGCGCGCCGGGGTGAACCACTCCGACACGGCGTCGCCCATCTGGGCCTGCCCGGCGACGATCTCCTCTTCGGTGATGCCGCCGTACCAGCCCTGGTAGGCGTGCGGCATGTCCGGGGTCGGGCCGGAGGGGATGCAGTCGAACAGCAGCGTCGAGGGCTCGGGCTGGATCGACGGCAGGCGCTGCGACAGGAACGCGGCGGTCTCGCTCGGGGCCTCGAGCGGCGAGTGGTACACGCCGTCGAAGGGCACACCGCCGAGACGGTCAGCGATCAGGGTCGCCTGACGCTTGCCGCGTTCGGAGAGCTTGCCGTCCCGCAGGCCGTGTTCGGCGTCCTGGTGTTCGCCGTGTCGGACGAGGTACAGGTAGTGCGACATGTCCGTGCTCAGCTGCCGATCCCGATGGCCGCGGCGAGTTCGTCCTGCTGCACGGCACCGACGACCGACGTGATCGTCGGCCGGGTGAGCAGGTCCCGCGCGAGTTCGAGCACGCCGTCGGTCGTGACGCGGTCGACACGCTCGAGCGCCGTCGACAGGTCGGTGTACTCGCCGGTGCCGAGCTCGGAGCGGCCGAGGCGGGTCATGCGGGCGTCGGAGTCCTCGAGCGAGAGCGTCAGCGCGCCCTCGATCTGGCCCTTGGCACGTCGGAGCTCGTCGTCGGTGATGCCGTGGTCGACCATCCGGCGGAACTCGGCGTCGACGATGTCGATGACACCGGCCACGTTGTCCGGCGCGCAGCCCGCGTAGACACCGAAGGCGCCGTTGTCCAGGTAGGCCGGGGCGAACGACGACACCGCGTAGGCCAGACCGCGGCGCTCGCGCACTTCCTGGAACAGGCGCGAGCTCATGCCCCCACCGAGCACGGCGTTCAGGACGCTGAGGGAGGGACGGCGGTCGTCGCGCAGGTCGAGGCCCTGCGAGCCGCGGAGCATGCTCACCTGTTCGGTGGGGCGGTGCACCACGGACAGCTTCGCCTCGACCGGGTCGGCCACGGTCTCGGGCGTCCGGCGCGGCAGCGGCTCGGCGTCGGGGGCGTCGTGGAAGACGCCGGCGACGAGTTCGCAGAACCGGTCGTGGTCGACGGCACCGGCGGCGGTCACGACGATGCCGTTCGGTGCGTAGTGCTCGCGGTAGTGGGCCAGCACGTCGTCGCGCTGGACCGCCCGGATGCTGTCCGGGGTCCCCCCGATCGGACGGCCGAGGGGGTGTCCGCCGAAGGCCGCGGCGAAGAAGGCCTCGCCCGCGACGTCGGCCGGGTCGTCGGCGGCCATCGCGAGTTCCTCGAGGATGACCCCACGCTCGACGGCGAAGGCGTCCGGTTCGAGCACCGAACCGGTGACCATGTCACCGATGACGTTCACGGCCATCGGGACGTCGGTGTCCCGGACCCGTGCGTAGTAGCAGGTGTACTCCTTGGCGGTCGCGGCGTTGTGCTCACCGCCGACCGAGTCGAACGCGATGGCGATGTCGAGCGCCGATCGGGTCTCGGTGCCCTTGAAGAGCAGGTGTTCGAGGAAGTGGGTCGACCCGAACTGCCCGTCGCGCTCGTCACGCGAACCGACGCCGACCCAGAACCCGATGCTCGTCGACGCGGCACCCGGCACCGCCTCGGTCAGCACACGGACACCCGAGGGCAGCACGGTGCGACGGACGAAGGCCCCGCCGGACGTCAGGAACGACGTGTCCGGGGCCCCGAGCGGCAGTGGCACTGGCTGGTTCATCGCAGACGAGCCTACTGATCCGTCGATGCCTCCCGCCCAGTTTCCCGGTCTCGGTCGCGTGCCACTCGAAGTGGGGTACAGAAAGTGTGGACAGACCGACTCGTCTGTCTGTCCTCCTTGTGCTACTGTTGGCCACGCCGGATCGAAAGCCCCCCTAAGTTCCGATCCGGCGGCTCGGGACATCAGTCCTGCGCGACCACCGAGTCCCCCCACTCCGGTCGCGGAGCCGATGAGTCCGAGGAGTACACGCTGTGACGGTCGATTCCCCCCAACCGGCCGTCCAGCGTCTCCCCGGCCCGAGCACGAACCTCGCGTCGCCGGACGGGTCGAGCGTCCCCCCGACTCCCCGCTCCGGCGGCGCGAAGGTCCGTGTCCTCGAGACCGCCACGCGACTCTTCTACGAAGAGGGCATCCACAGCGTCGGCGTCGACCGCCTCATCTCCGAGGCGAGCGTCACGAAGGCGACGTTCTACAAGCACTACGGGTCGAAGGACAACCTGATCCTCGCTTACATCCGCACCCAGCACGAGCGCGTGCAGGAGCGGATGGAGCAGCTGATCGCGGACGCCGGCTCCCCCGACCGGGCCGTCCGTGCGTGGGTCGCCGCACTGGCCGACGACGTCAACGACCCGGCGTTCCGCGGCTGTGCGTTCCTGCACGCCGCCGCCGAGTACCACGACCCGCGCGACCCGGTCCGCCAGGTCGTCGCCGTGCACCGCGACTGGTACACCGAGCGACTCGCGACCCTGCTGCAGGAGGCCGGACACCCCCTGCCCGGCGACGGTGCCGACGAGCTCATGCTCGCGCGTGACGGTGCGATGGCCGGGGCGTACGCCGGTGACGCGATCGCCGCCACCGCTGCGCTCAACCGAGTGGTCGACCGGGTGCTCGCGGGCTGACGCCCGGCTGCCGCCAGATCTGTCGCTCTGGCGGGGCGGTCGAGGCGACCGCGGGCGGACGGGAGGCCCGTGGCGGGCCCGCACCGCGCCTCCAGGCCGGCGCGTGCGAACTCCCACAGCCCAGCGCGCGCACCGAGCGCAGCCCGAGCCGGCGGGTGTTGGCTTGGGTCATGGCCAACGACCCCAACTGGAACCTGCCCGACGTCCCGTCCTTCACCCTGACGAGCCCCGACTTCACCGACGGCGGCGAGCTCCCCACCTCGGCACGCGGCTCCGACGTCGGCGGTGAGGACCGTTCCCCCGCACTCGAGTGGTCGGACGCGCCCGAGGGCACGAAGAGCTTCGTCCTGACCGTCTACGATCCCGATGCCCCGACCGGCTCCGGCTTCTGGCACTGGAGCCTGAGCGACATCCCGGGCTCGGCGACCTCGCTCCCCGCAGGCGCCGGCACCGACGACGCCCTGCTGCCCGCCGAGGCACTTCGCCGCCGCAACGAGTTCGGCACGGACACGTTCCTCGGGGCAGCACCGCCCGCGGGCCACGGTGTGCACCGCTACTTCTTCACGCTGAGCGCCCTCGACGTCCCCGTGCTCGAGGTCCCCGCCGACGCGACCCCCGCGGTCGTGGGCTTCATGCTCCGCGGGCACCTGCTCGGGCGCGCGCAGCTCATGGGCACGCAGGAGACCCCCGCGGCCTGACCGGCACGCGGCACCGCGCCGCGATCCTTCGCGGCCAACGCACGCACGTGGCGCCGTGCCCGTGAGCTGTCGCTGGCCGCGAAAGCACGCACGCGGCCAACGCACGCACGTGGCCAACGCACGCACGCCCCCGCAACGGCGAACGGCCGCCGCCCCGGAAGGGACGGCGGCCGTTCGTGCGACAGGACGCGAGAGCGGATCAGCCCTCGGCCGGGTCCTCGGCGTGGGCGCGGACCGTCTCGGCCGAGGTGGAGTCACCCTCGGTCTCGTCGGCCACGACCGGCGCGAGCGACAGCTTGCCGCGGTCGTCCACCTTGGTGACCTCGACGAGGACCTTCTGGCCGACGCCGAGCACGTCCTCGACGTTCTCCACACGCTTGCCACCGGCGAGCTTGCGCACCTCGGAGACGTGGAGCAGACCGTCACGGCCCGGGAGCAGCGACACGAAGGCGCCGAAGGTGGCGATCTTCACGACGGTGCCGAGGAACTGGTCCCCGATCTCCGGGTTGGTCGGGTTGGCGATCGCGTTGACCTGGGCACGAGCAGCCTCGGCCGACGGACCGTCGACGGCGCCGATGTAGACGGTGCCGTTGTCCTCGATCGAGATGTCGGCACCGGTGGTGTCCTGGATGCCGTTGATCGTCTTGCCCTTCGGGCCGATCAGCTCGCCGATCTTGTCGACGGGGATCTGCACCGAGATGACGCGAGGAGCGGTGTCCGCCATCTCGTCGGGGGCGTCGATGGCCTCGTTCAGCACACCGAGGATGGCCGAGCGGGCCTCCTTGGCCTGCTTGAGCGCCGCGTCGAGCACCGTCGACGGGATGCCGTCGAGCTTGGTGTCGAGCTGGATCGCGGTCACGAACTCCGACGTACCGGCGACCTTGAAGTCCATGTCGCCGAGGGCGTCTTCCGCGCCGAGGATGTCGGTCAGGGCCGCGTAGCGGGTCTGGCCGTCGACGGTGTCGGAGACCAGGCCCATCGCGATGCCGGCGACCGGGGCCTTGAGGGGCACACCGGCGTTGAGCAGCGACAGGGTCGAGGCGCAGACGGAACCCATCGAGGTCGAGCCGTTGGAGCTGAGCGCCTCGGAGACCTGACGGATGGCGTAGGGGAACTCGTCGCGCGACGGCAGCACCGGCACGAGGGCGCGCTCGGCGAGGAAGCCGTGCCCGATCTCGCGACGCTTCGGCGAACCGACACGGCCGGTCTCACCGGTCGAGTAGGGCGGGAAGTTGTAGTGGTGCAGGTAGCGCTTCTTCGTGACGGGCGACAGCGAGTCGATCTGCTGCTCCATCTTGAGCATGTTCAGCGTGGTGACGCCGAGGATCTGCGTCTCGCCGCGCTGGAAGATCGCCGAACCGTGGACGCGCGGGATCACGGCGACCTCGGCGTCGAGCGGACGGATGTCGGCGAGGCCGCGACCGTCCATGCGGACCTGCTCGGTCAGGATGCGGCCGCGGACGACCTTCTTCGTGACCGACTTGTACGCGGCGCTGACCTGGCCGTTGGCCTCGGTCGGCAGCTCACCGGCCTCGACCTTGGCGGCGATGGCCTCCTTGACGCGCGACTTGAGCGCGTCGTCGGCGTCCTGACGCTCGGTCTTGGCGGCGATCTTGTAGACGTCACCGAGCTCGGAGAGCGCGAGGGCCTCGACGGCCGAGTAGACCTCGGGCGCGTAGGGCGGGAAGACCGGGTAGTCCTGGATCTCCTTGGCCGACTGCGCGGCGAGCTTGGCCTGGGCGTCGACGAGGGACTTGAGGAACGGCTTCGCCGCCTCGAGGCCCTGGGCGACGATGGCCTCGTCGGGCTTGGTGGCGCCGCCCTGGATGAGGTCCCAGGCGTGCTCGGTGGCTTCGGCCTCGACCATCATGATCGCGACGTCCTCGTTGCCGGCCTCGTCCGTGACGACACGACCGGCGACGGTCAGGTCGAACACGGCGTCGGCGAGCTGCGAGGCCTTCGGGAACGCGACCCACTGGTCACCGATGAGCGCGAGGCGCACACCGGCGATCGGGCCGGAGAACGGCAGACCGGAGATCTGCGTCGACGCGGACGCGGCGTTGATCGCCAGCGCGTCGTAGAACTCGTCCGGAGCGATGCTCAGGACGGTGATGACGATCTGCACCTCGTTGCGCAGGCCGTCGACGAACGACGGACGCAGCGGCCGGTCGATGAGACGGCACACGAGGATGGCCTCGGTCGACGGACGGCCTTCGCGGCGGAAGAACGAACCGGGGATCTTGCCGGCGGCGTAGGAGCGCTCCTCGACGTCGACGGTCAGCGGGAAGAAGTCGAAGCCCTCACGCGGGTGCTTGCCGGCGCTGGTGGCCGAGAGGAGCATCGTTTCCTCGTCCAGGTACGCGGCGACCGCGCCCTGGGCCTGCTGTGCGAGCCGACCGGTCTCGAACCGGACGGTGCGCTTGCCGTACTTGCCGTTGTCGATGACGGCTTCGGCGAACTTGATCTCGGGACCCTCCAAAAGGGCGCCTCCTTGATGTGTTTCCGGCAGGCCATGGCGACGGCACTCGATGGTGCGTGCGCGCCGATCGTTCCGGACGCATGTCTGGCCAGCAGTAGAAGCACTCGGGAAACCGTTCCGGCCCGCGAGCCACCACCGATGACCAGCTCCGTGCCCGGCCTGCGCAGTGTTGTGTGTGACGTCCGGGGAATGAGTCCTCGGACACGATGGACTTTACCAGTCCTCAGGCTGTGGGCGGCGCGGCTCGCTGGACTGCTGGTGAACATCGGTAGCCTGCCGACATGCGCCTCACCCCCTCGCGGGGCGTGCTCGTCGCGGCCGCCGTGGTCGTCGGCGCGCTCGTCGCCCCGGCCCTGACCGCTGCCCCCGCGAACGCCACCGAGTACCCCACGTGGCAGGACGTCCAGCGCGCCAAGGGCAACGAGACCGCGAAGCGCGCCGAGGTGCAGAAGGTGCAGGCTGCACTGCAGTCGGCGCAGGACGAAGCAGCCGCGAAGTCGCAGGCCGCCCTGGTGGCCTCGTCGAAGGCGGACGCGGCCGAGGCGGAGTCGGCGGCGGCCGCCCAGGCCGCCACGAGCCTCCAGGCCCAGGCGCAGCACGCGAGCGAGACGGCGGACCGGGCCCAGCAGCGGGCCGGCCAACTGGCCGCGAACCTGTACCGCGACGGCAGCACGAACCAGATGACCACCCGCATCGCTACCGCGGAGAACCCCGACCAGCTGCTCTACCAGCTCGGCGCGCTCGACCAGCTGTCGGAGACCTGGTCCGGCGTCATGGACGAGGCGTCCGTCGCGGCCGGCACGGCGTCGTCGCTGCACGAGCAGGCCGAGCGGGCCGAGACGGAACGCGCGACGCGCGCGCAGGCGGCCGAGGAACGCTCGGCCGCGGCGAAGGCGGCGGAACAGGCGGCGGATGCCGCCGTCGAGTCGACGGAGCAGCACAGCGACGAGCTGTACGCGCAGCTCGCGTCGCTCAAGGACAGCACCGCGAAGCAGGAGGCCGGGTACGAGCTCGGCCAGCGGGTCGCCGCGCAGAAGGCGGAGCAGCAGCGCAAGCGGGCCGCAGCGGCGGCGGCCGAGGCTGCGGCGAACACTGCCGCGGCGAACGCCGGCAGCGGCGGCGCGACGAGCGGCGGCACCGGCTCGTCCCACCCGAGCACCGGGGGCGTCGCCGTGGACCCCGCGGCCGCACAGGCCTACGCACGGAGCGCGCTCGGGTCGTACGGGTGGGGCTCCGACCAGTTCTCGTGCCTGGTGTCGCTCTGGACGCAGGAGTCCGGGTGGCGGGCGAACGCCCTGAACGCCTCGAGCGGCGCCTACGGGATCCCGCAGTCGCTGCCGGCCGAGAAGATGGCGGTCGCCGGAGCCGACTGGCGCACCAACGCGAACACGCAGATCGACTGGGGGCTCGCGTACATCAAGAGCGCCTACGGCTCACCCTGCGGGGCGTGGGGCCACGAGATGAGCGTCGACCCGCACTGGTACTGAGCCAGCGGCGGGACCGACGGTCAGTGGCCGAGACCGCCGAGCAGGCTCGCGAAGTCCGCGGTCGCGGGGAGCGCGTCGGCTTCCTGCGGGGCCCGCCTGGAGGCCCGGATCGCCCAGGCCAGGTCGGCTCCGGCCCGGCGGATGCGACCGTCCAGGGCGGCCGCGTCACCGTCGGTCCCCCAGTCGTCGGTCGCGGCGAAGACCCCGGTGGGGACGATCGCCGCGCGCAGGTACGCGAAGACGGGCCGGAGGGCGTGGTCGATCGCGAGGGAGTGGCGCGAGGTCCCGCCGGTGGCGCCGAGCAGGACGGGCATGTCGGCCATCGAGTCCTTGTCGAGCACGTCCAGGAACGACTTCGCCAGTCCGCTGACGCCCGCGGTGAAGATCGGCGTGACGAACACGACGGCGTCGGCCTCGACCACGGCGGCCATCGCTGCGGAGAGCGCCGGGGCCGCGAAGCCGGTGAGCATCGCGTCGGTGATCTCGTGCGCGAGCGGCCGGAGCTCGACGTGCACGACGTGTGCCGGGGTGCCCTCGGCGACGAGCGACGCGAAGGCGGCCTCCCCGAGACGGTCGGCGAGCAGGCGGGTGGAGCTGGGCTCGGAGAGTCCGGCGGAGACGACGGCGATGGTGGTCATGATGCTTCCCGACTTTCGATGCGTTTGCATGAACATAGCATTCAACCGGGTCGTCGTCGCAACCATTCCCGCGCCGAGCGGCGTGCCGATCGGTCACGACTCCCCGCGTGCTGACTGCGGAGCGGTCGCGAAGTGTCGCGTGAGACCGCGGTAATCGACGAATCGTGACCGCCGTACGAGCACGGGCGACGTGTCGTGACCGACCGAGGACGGAGCGCGGCCCCCGCCGAGCGTCGAACACCCCGGGAACGAAGAACGCCCCGGTCCTCACGAAGAGGTCCGGGGCGTTCGGTCAAGCGTGTGTCGGTCGACTAGCGACGCAGGCCGAGGCGCTCGATGAGCGTGCGGTAGCGGGCGATGTCGACGTCGGAGAGGTAACCGAGGAGACGGCGACGCTGACCGACCATGAGGAGCAGGCCACGACGCGAGTGGTGGTCGTGCTTGTGCTCCTTGAGGTGCTCGTTCAGGTCGTTGATGCGACGCGTCAGAACGGCGACCTGGACCTCGGGGGATCCGGTGTCGCCCGGGTGGGTCGCGTACTCTTCGATGATCTCCTGCTTGACCTGTGCGTCAAGTGCCATGGTGATCCCCTTCCTGTCCGTTGCGCGGTGCCCGTGCCTGATGCACGAGCGCTCTTTGTCCGCGGCCGTTCGACGGCAACCGCACAAGACTACCAGAGTCCTAGGCGGTCCTGGGGCGCAGACGGCGTCGTCGGCGACGCTCCGGCAGCAGACTGCGGACGAGTCCGACCAGCGTCGCGCCGAGCAGTCCGCCGAGGCCGTTCGACAGCACGTCGCGCGGGTCCGCGACGCGGTACGGCAGGTAGGTGGCCTGCGCGAACTCGATGCCCGTGGACAGCGCGACCGCGACGAGCGCGCCGAGGATCCACCAGCGCCGGGGCAGCCACAGCGCCGCGAGCACCCCCACCGGCACGAACATCGCGATGTTGGCGAGGAACTCGGTGCGCTCGTACGTGAACCACGCACCGTGCGGCAGCTGCTGCACCCAGGCGATCGCATGCAGCACGAGCGAGTTCTGGGCCGAGGTGAAGACCTGCGGGGTCAGCGTCATCCGCCAGATCACCCAGGCGTAGCCCGCGGTCAGGGCGAGGAGGAGGAGTCGACGGAACATCCGGACAGTGTGCTGCACGGTCCTGGCCGGTCGCTGGAGCGCTCCTGTCAGCGGGCGGTACGACTCCTGGGGGATCGCGCATCGGCGCTGGTCAGGACTCCCCCGCACCTGTCAGCATGGGTCGGGGCGCGATCGGTGCCCACACCACCGACACCGCACGGGCAGATCAGGAGCACCGCAGCATGCCGGAGCACGAGGCACCCGACACCCCACGCCGCAACCGCACCGGCGGCCTGCGGCAGTGGGGGTGGATCACCGTCGCCGCCGTCGTCGTCGCCGCGGTCGTCACGACGCTCGTGGTCGTCGGCCCGTGGAACGGCGGCCAGCCGGACGGCGACGCCACCCCGAGCGGGCGCACCGTCGCCGAGCGGAAGACCGCGGCCGAGGCGTTCCCGGGCGGGCTCGCGCGCCAGCCGACCGCCGTGAACCAGGCCGGCATCCGCGAGCGACAGGCACGGGCCGAGGGCGACGCCGCGACCGCCGAGCAGATCGCCGTGATCGCCGACCAGCCGATCGCGACCTGGCTGACGAACACCTCGCGGGCCGAGACCCGCTCGACGATCCGGTCGGTGGTCAGCACGGCGGAGGAACGTGGCGGCACCCCCGTGTTCGTCCTCTACAACATCCCGGACCGCGACTGCGGCAGCTACTCCAAGGGCGGCACCGAGGACGACGCCTACCTGCCGTGGGTCCGGTCCGCCGTCCGGGCGATGGCCGGCTCGCACGCCGTCGTGCTCGTCGAACCCGACTCGATCGCCCAGATCCAGAACTGCGAGCGACTGCGCGACGCACGCCTGCCCCTGCTGCGGAAGGCCGTCGACGCGCTGACCGGCCACGGGCTCACCGTGTACCTGGACGGCGGCAACGAGAACCGTGTGCCGACCGCCACCATGGCGGACTGGCTGCGGCAGGCCGGCGTCGACGAGGTGCAGGGCTTCTTCACGAACGTGTCGAACTTCTACCGCGTCGACCAGGAGCGCGCGTACGCGGACGAGCTCGCCGACGCGATCGGTGGCGACCCGCACTTCGTCGTCGACGTCTCCCGCAACGGGCAGGGGTGGCGGGGAACCTGGTGCAACCCCGAGGGCGCCGGCCTCGGCCAGGAGCCGCACGTCACCGGCGGCAGCACCCGGCTCGACGCCCTGCTCTGGGTGAAGACGCCGGGGCTCAGCGACGGCACCTGCAACGGCGGCCCCGCTGCCGGCCAGTGGTGGGAGTCGTACGCGCTGGCCCTGGTCGAGCACCGCAAGCGCGACTGACCACGTCACGGAGACGGCCCGCGCAGGACCGTGTCGGTGCCCGGTGGTTGCATGTGCGCATGACCGCGACCGACCGCATCCGCTCCGTCGTCCCGCCCTACCTGCTCCGCGCCGTCGCCGACGCCCAGGCATTCCCCCGGGCGGCCTCGGCGGCACGCACCGCACTGGCCTCGCTCGACGCCGTGCAGGCGCCGAAGCACGAGCACCTGGTCGCACCGCGCGGCGTCAGCGGTGCCGTCGACCGCTCCCCGCAGCGGACGATCACCGACGCGCACGGCACCACGACGCTGCCCGGCACCGTCGTCCGGCGCGAGGGCGACGCCGACTCCGGTGACGCCGCGGTCGACGAGGCCTACGCGGGCCTGGGCGCCACGCACGCCTTCTGGCTCGAGGTCTTCGAGCGGGTGTCGATCGACGGTGCAGGACTCCCCCTCGACGCGACCGTGCACTACGGCCAGGACTACGACAACGCCTACTGGGACGGCAGCCGGATGGTGTTCGGCGACGGCGACGACGAGGTGTTCCGCCGCTTCACCATCGCGCTCGACGTCATCGGCCACGAGCTCGCGCACGGCGTCACGCAGTACACCGCCGACCTGACCTACCAGGGCCAGTCGGGCGCCCTCAACGAGTCGATCAGCGACGTCTTCGGCTCCCTGGTCGCCCAGTACGCGGCGGGGCAGACGGCGGAGCAGGCGAGCTGGCTCATCGGCGAGGGGCTGTTCACCGACGCCGTGCAGGGCGACGCGCTACGGTCGATGCGCGCCCCCGGTACCGCGTACGACGACCCGGTGCTCGGGAAGGACCCGCAACCGGCGACCATGGACGGGTTCGTCGTCACCACCGACGACGCCGGCGGCGTCCACACGAACTCCGGCATCCCGAACCACGCGTTCTTCCTGGCGGCCACGGCCATCGGCGGCCCCGCCTGGCTCGGCGCCGGTGCCGTCTGGTGGGACGCCCTGACGTCGCCCGAGGTGACCGCCTCGGTCGACTTCGCGGGCTTCGCCACCGTCACCGTCGACGCGGCCGGGCGGCGGTTCGGGGACGGCTCCGCCGAGCAGACCGCGGTGCGTCAGGCCTGGCAGCGGGTGGGCGTGCTCGACTGATCGCGCCACCCGGGCGTAGCGTCGGGGGCATGCGCATCGAGGTCCGCCGCTCCGGTGGCTTCGCCGGCACCACACGGCGTTGGCGGGTCGACACCGACACGAGCGGCGACCCCACGGCGTGGTCCGACGTCGTCGATGCGCTGCAGCGCACCCCGGCGCCGACGGCACCGCCCGTCCCCGACGACTTCAACTGGACGATCACCGTCGAGCGCACCACCGTGACGATCCCGGGTCGCCGCCTCGACGGTCCGTGGGCCGACCTGGTCGCGCGTGTGCGCTCCGAGGGCGACCCGACCTGAGCCGGGAGGCCCGTGGCGGGCCGCACCGGGCCTCCTGTCCGCCCCGCGGTGACGCCACCACCCAGCGATCGTGCGCAGGAACGGTCGCGTGGGACCGGCGGGCCCGACCGTTCCTGCTCACGAAGCGCGCGGGGACGCGCACACGACCGTCAGTCGACGTCGATGACCGTCAGGCGACGGGTCGGACGCGTCATCGCGACGTACACCGCGGCGGCGGCACGGGCGGCATCGGCCCCCACGCCGTCCGGATCGACGAGCAGCACGCCGTCGAACTCCAGGCCCTTGGCGTCCGCACCCGTCAGCACCGTGAGCGAGCCGGCGTTCGGCGAGGCGAGCCCCCGGACGTCCGCCTCGGTGCGGGCGAGCCGCTGCCGGATCGTGTCGACCTGGGACTCGGGGACGATGACGCCGATGGTGCCGGAGCCGATCCGGGCGCGCTCGGCGTCGGCGACCGCCACGACGGTGTCGAGCAGGTCGGCCCGGGCGACGCGGACGCGCTCGACGGGGTCGCCGTCGCGCACGGCCTCGTTGCGGGTGACCGTGAGGCCGGCGCTGTCGGCGAAGGCCCCGGCGGCCTCGACGATGGAGCGCGGGGTGCGGTAGTTGACGGTGAGCTGCTCGATGCGGTGGTCGAGCGGAACCTGCGGCGCACGGCCGCGTCGGCGACGCGCGAGCGCTCCGATGACGTCGTCCCAGGTGCGTGCGGCACCCGGCGAGGAACCCTGCGCCATGTCGCCGACGATCGTGAACGACCGCAGCGGGTTGCGGCGGGCGAGCACGCGCCACTGCATCGGCGAGAGCTCCTGCGCCTCGTCGACGACGATGTGCCCGTAGGTCCACTCGCGGTCGTCGGCGGCGCGCTCGGCCGTGGAGCGGGGGTCGCCGCCCTCGGCGAACGAGCCGGCGACCTGCTCGGCGCTGACGATGCCCTCGACACCCATGTTCTCGATGGCCTGGCGGGCGTTCTCGATGTCGCGGTTCCGGCTGGCCTTCGCCGCGCGCTTGGCGGCGCCGCCGGTCGGGTCGAACGGGCCGAGCAGTTCGGCGGCCTCGTCGAGCAGGGGGACGTCCTCGACGGTCCAGGCCGTGCCGCGGGCGCGCTGCAGCAGGGCACGGCGTTCCGGGGTCCAGTCGGGGGTGAGCGAGGCGAGCCAGTTCGGCCGGGCGTAGAGGTCCTCGAGGAACTTCTCCGGCGGCAACGGCAACCACGCGGTGTTGAGCAGCACCCGGGCGTCGTACGAACTCCGGATGTCCTCGCGCAGGACCTTCGCGTCGGCCTCGTCCACCGTGGTACCGCGCTCCCGCAGCTGCTCGGCGAGCAGGCGGGTCATCGCGTCGAGGGCGATCTTGTTGAACGTGACGCGGGCGGCGTTGTGCGGCTTGCCGCGGTCCTGCGCACGCTTCATCGCGTCGGCGACGAGCTGCGGCGGGACGACGAGCCGCTCGCCCTCGATGTCGAGCGTGACCGACTCGGTCGGCACGACCTGGCGCGAGCGCACCGCGCGGCGCAGGAGCGACGCCGTCTGCGCGGCGCCCTTCACGGCGGCGACGTCGCGGGTGTCGTGCGTCGTCGCGTGCACGCCCGGGTAGAGCGAGCCGAGCGACGCCATCACGACACCGGTCTCGCCGAGCGACGGGAGCACCTGCTCGATGTACGTCAGGAACGCCGGAGACGGACCGACCATGAGCACGCCGGATCCCCGCAGCCGCTCGCGGTACGAGTAGAGCAGGTAGGCGGCCCGGTGCAGCGCCACGGCGGTCTTGCCGGTGCCGGGGCCACCCTGCACGATGAGCACGCCCTCGAGCGGGGAGCGGATGATGCGGTCCTGCTCGCCCTGGATCGTCGCGACGATGTCGGTCATCCGGCCGGTGCGCTCGGCGGTGACCGCGGCGAGCAGCGCTCCCTCGCCCTGCAGGTGGGTGCGCTCGTCGTCGTAGAGCGAGGCGTCGAACACCTCGTCCTCGACGCCGACCACCCGTCGACCCTGCAGGGACAGGTGCCGGCGGGACCGCATGCCCATCGGGTGCGCGGCGGTGGCCTGGTAGAAGGCACTGGCGCCGGGGACGCGCCAGTCGAGCAGCAGCGGCCGGTGCTCGGCGTCGCGCAGTCCCACGCGGCCGATGTACCGGAAGGTGTCGTCGGAGTTGTCGGGCTCGGCGACCTCGAGCCGGCCGAAGACCAGGCGGTCGCCCACCCGCTCGAGCGTCGCGACGGTGTCCTCGTAGAGCCGCGCGTACGCGTCGCGTTCGCTGCGGCTCTGGTGGTTCCCGCCGACCGCCTGTCGGCGGGTCTCGGCGAGGCGCTGCTCGGCCTCGGCGGTCAGCTCGTCGAGACGACGGAAGAGGCCGTCGACGTAGCCGCGTTCACGGTCGATCTCGGTCGGTTCGGACACACGCAACCCTTCGGGAAGAGGGGGAACCAGTGTACTGCCCACCGGGAGCCCCGCTGTCCCCGAAGGGTCGCGTCGGAGTCACATCTCTTCGTGTGTGTCCGGGTCGCCGTCCCACAGGCGACCGCGCTCGAGCGCGGAGATCGCCTGCACCTCGTCGTCGGTCAGCTCGAAGCCGAAGACGTCGAGGTTCTCCTTCTGGCGGGCGGCGTCGCCCGACTTCGGCACCGGCACGGCACCGAGCTGGACGTGCCAGCGCAGCACGACCTGGCCGGGGGCCACACCGTGCGCGGCGGCGGCGTCGACGATCGGCTGCTCGGTGAGCAGTTCCGACCGCTTCGCGAGCGGGCTCCAGCTCTCGGTCACGATGCCGAGCTCCTGGTGCACCTTCCGCAGTTCCGCCTGGGGGAAGTACGGGTGCAGCTCCACCTGGTTGACGGCCGGGGCGACCCCGGTGGCGTCGACGATCCGGCGGAGGTGCTCCGGCGTGAAGTTCGAGACGCCGATCGAGCGGACCTTGCCGCTGTCACGGAGGTCGACGAACGCCTTCCAGGTGTCGACGAACTTGTCCACCGACGGGTTCGGCCAGTGGATCAGGTACAGGTCGACGTGGTCGAGCCCCAGGTTGCCGAGGGTCTCGTCGATCGAGCGGTGTGCCTCGTCGTAGCCGTGGTGCCGGCCGGGCAGCTTCGACGTGACGACGAGGTCCTCGCGTGCCACCTCGGACTCGCGGACGGCGCGGCCGACGGCGTCCTCGTTGCCGTAGTTCAGCGCCGTGTCGAGCAGCCGGTAGCCGCTCGTGATCGCGGTGCCGACGGCCGCCGCGCCCTCGTCGCCGTTCAGGCCGTAGGTGCCGAGGCCGAGCTCCGGGAACCGGTGGCCGTCGTTCAGCTCGATCGTCGGGGCGCCGACCTGCATCAGCGGACCCCGAGCAGGTCGATCACGAAGATGAGGGTCTTGCCGGACAGGAAGTGGCCACCGCCGGCGGGTCCGTAGGCGAGCTCCGGCGGGACGACGAGCTTGCGTCGGCCGCCGACCTTCATGCCGGGGATGCCCTCCTGCCAGCCGCGCACCAGGGCCGCGAGCGGGAAGTCGATGGGCTCGCCGCGGTTCCAGGAGCTGTCGAACTCCTCGCCGGTCTCGTACTCGACGCCGGCGTAGTGGACCTTGACGGTCGAGCCGGACGACGCTTCCTCGCCGGAGCCCTCGACGATGTCGGTGATGACGAGCTCGGTGGGGGCGGGGCCCTCGGGGGCGTCGAACTCGGGCTTGCTGTTCAGGTCAGTCATGCCGATCAGTCAACCAGAGCGCGCACCGGGCACGCGCAACGAGCGTCCAGCCCGCAGAATGGTTCCACCGTGACACCATCGACTCCCGCACCGCCGCGCCGCCGCCTGCTCGCCGACCTCACCCCGCTCCGCCGCTCCCCCGCCTTCGCCCGGCTCTGGGCCGGCACCGCGATCGCCGGCATCGGTACCCAGATGACCACCGTCGCCGTCGGGCTCGAGGTCTACGAGATCACCCGCTCGACCTTCGCCGTGGCCCTGGTGGGTGTCATCGCGCTCGTGCCGATGATCGTCGCCGGCCTGTACGGCGGCATGCTCGCGGACGCCTTCGACCGACGCCTCGTCGCGCTCGTGTCGTCGATGATCGCGTGGGTCGCCGTCGCCCTGATCGCCACGCACGCCTGGCTCGACCTGCACAGCGTCGCACTGCTCTACGTGCTCGCGACGCTCAACGCCGTGGCCGCCACCGTCAGCAACGCCTCCCGCTCCGCCATCGTCCCGCGGCTCGTCGGCACCGACCTGCTGCCCGCGGCGAGCGCCCTGGGCGGGATCGCGTCGGGGTTCCAGGTCACCGTCGGTCCGGCGATCGCGGGCGTGCTCATCGCGAGCGTCGGGTTCGCGCCGACCTACACGATCGACGTCGTGCTCTTCACGTTCGCGTTCCTCGGGGTGTTCACGCTGCCCCGGATGGCCGCCGACCACGACGCACTGCGGCCCGGGCTCGGCTCGCTCATCGAGGGCGCGAAGTTCCTGCGGCGGTCACGCAACATCACGATGACGTTCGTGCTCGACATCGTCGCGATGACCTTCGGGCAGCCGCGTGTGCTGTTCCCCGCGATCGGCGCGCTCGTCATCGGCGGTGGGTCGATCACCGTCGGGACCCTGACCGCCGCGTACGCGATCGGGGCGCTGCTGTCGAGCGTGTTCTCCGGGCCGCTCGGGCACGTCCGACGCCAGGGTGAGGCCGTCGGCTGGGCCATCACCGCGTACGGCGGCGCGATCGCGGCGTTCGGTGTGGTCATCGCGCTGGCGCACGTGCTCGGCGGCCGCTCGGGCGAGGCGTTCGGCGTCGAGATCCTGCCGGCACTCGGGCTCGCGGCGCTGTTCCTGGCGATGGCCGGCGGCGCGGACAACGTCAGCTCGGTGTTCCGGAACACGATCCTGCAGGCGGCGTCGCCGGACGGCATGCGCGGTCGGCTGCAGGGCATCTTCATCGTGGTGGTCACGGGCGGCCCGCGGCTCGGCGACCTGTACGCCGGCCTGGTCGTCGCGGCCGGCATCGCGTACCCGCCGGTCATCGGCGGCGTGCTCATCATCGGCCTCGTCGCGCTGCTCCTCCGGATGGTCCCGTCGTTCCGCCGCTACGACGCGCTGCACCCCCACGCCAACTGACGGGCGGTGCGGTGCGGTGCGGTCGGGTCGCCTCGCCTCGCCTCGCCTCGCCTCGCCTCGCCCAGACTCGGCTGCGCGGACAGTTCCGCGGCCGAACGCGCGGGAGACTGTCCGCCGGGGCGAGACTCGGCTGCGCGGGCTGCGGGTGGGACGCGACCACGTCAGGACCGGAGGCGCGAGGCGGGCCCGCACCGCGCCTCCAGGACCGCACGTGTCGGGTACCGTACGACACATGCCGGACAGCGCATCGCGCGACCTCCAGCGGACCGGAGTCCGTGCCGTCGTCCGGCGCACCTACCACTCGGTCATCCGGCACCGCGTCGTCGACGCGGCCGCGTCGCTGACGTTCTTCGCCCTGCTCACGGTCTTCCCGACCGCGTTGGCGGTCGTGTCGGCGCTGTCGATCGTCGACCGCAAGGGCGACAGCCTGACGGACATCGTCCAGGTCCTCGGGTTCATCGTCCGGCCGGAGACCGCCGAGCACCTCGAGGGGCCGCTCCGCCAGCTGCTGACCCTGGACAACCCGTGGCTCGGGTTCACGATCGGCGTCGTGCTGACGCTCTGGTCACTGTCCGGCTACGCGACGGCGTTCGGACGGGCGATGAACACGGCCTACGAGGTCGAGGAGGGCCGGCGGATCTGGAAGTTCCGCAGCATGATGCTCCTCGTCACGCTGCTCGTCATGGTCGGCGGCGCCGTCGCCATCGTCATCCTGCTCGGCACGCCGACGATCTCCGAGGCCGTCATCCGACAGCTCGGGTGGGCGCCCTGGATCGACGACGTGTGGAACGTGGTGAAGTGGCCGGTGCTCGCGGCCGACCTCGTCGTCATGGTGGCGGTGCTCTACTACGCGACGCCGAACGTGAAGACCCCGCAGCTGCGGTGGGTGTCGGCCGGTGCCGCGTTCGCGATCGTGACCTGGGCCGTCGCCACGGTGGGGTTCGCGCTCTACGTGGAGACCCTCGGTGGCGGGAACCGCGCCTACGGGTGGCTCGGTGGCGCGATCCTGCTGCTCGTGTACCTGTACATCTCGAACTTCGTGCTCGTGGTCGGCGGGGAGCTCGACTCCGAGGTGATCCGGATGCGGCAACTGCTCGCAGGCATCGAGGCGGACGAGTCGATCCGGCTGCCGCTGCGGGACGTCACGCGGAACTTCACGCTCGCGCGCTGGCGGGACCAGGACATCGCGGCCGCGCAGCACGTCCGGGCCGAGGCCGCGCGGGTGGCCGAGGAAGAGGACGCCGAGCCGACCCCGGGCGAGGAGCACCTGCGGGCGCTGGCGCAGCAGGTGCGGGTGGGCGAGCGGCCGCTGCCCTGACGGGTGGGTGCGTGGGCGCGCGGACGCCCCGCGTCAGCGCTTGCGTGCCTCGGCGTCCAGCATCTCCTCCGTGATGATCGGGATCGCGCCCGTCGCCAGCTCGATGCCCGACAGCCGCGCCGGGCTGAGCACCCGCATGACCTGGTCCTCCTCCATCAGCCCCGCGGCCACGACGAGCGTCGAGATCGGCGTCGAGGTGGTCAGCGCCGTGTGCGCGATCGACGCCGCCGCGGCGTACCCGATGTACGGCGTGAGCGCGGTGACGACGCCGACGTTCGTGTCGACCTGGGCCGCGAGCTTCGCCTCGTTCGCCTCGATGCCGACGACGCAGTGCTCACGCAGGGTCGCGCAGCCGCGGGACATCCACTGCAGCGACTGCAGGATCGAGTGGGCGATGATCGGCTCGAAGGCGTTGAGCTGCAGCTGCCCGCTCTCCGCCGCCATCGTCACGGTGGTGTCGGCCCCGGCGACCGCGTAGGCGATCTGGTTCACGACCTCGGGGATCACCGGGTTGACCTTGCCCGGCATGATCGACGAGCCGGCCTGGCGAGCCGGCAGGGTGATCTCGCCGAGACCCGCCTGCGGACCGGACGACAGCAGCCGCAGGTCGTTGCAGATCTTCGAGAGCTTCGCGGCGCTGCGCTTCACGGTGCCGGACAGGGTCATGAACGAGCCGGCGTCGCTCGTCGCCTCGATGAGGTCGGGGGCGGTGACGACGTCGATGCCGCTCGCCTCCTGCAGCTGCCGACGGACCTCGTCGCGGTAGAGCGGGTCCGCGGTGATCCCGGTGCCGATCGCCGTCGCGCCCAGGTTCATCTCGGCGAGCAGCGGCATCACCTTGCGGAGCAGGTCCGCGTCCTCCTGGATCGTGTGCGAGAAGCCGGTGAACTCCTGCCCGAGGGTCATCGGCACCGCGTCCTGCAACTGCGTCCGGCCCACCTTCAGCACGTCGGCGAAGGCGCGGCCCCGCTCGGCGAACGCCGCGGAGAGCTCTTCGAGCTGCACGATCAGACGGCGGACGCCGAAGATCATCGCGATCTTGATGCTCGTCGGGTACGTGTCGTTCGTCGACTGGCTGCGGTTCACGTGGTCGATCGGGTGCAGGTACGCGTAGTCGCCCCGCTCCCGTCCGAGGAGTTCGAGCGCCCGGTTCGCGAGCACCTCGTTCGTGTTCATGTTCGTGCTCGTCCCCGCGCCGCCCTGCACGACGTCGACGACGAACTGCTCGCGGAAAGCCCCGTCGCGGACCTCCTGCGCCGCGCGGTCGATCGCATCGGCGCGCTCCTCGTCGAGGACACCGATCGCCCGGTTCGCCCGCGCCGCAGCCTGCTTCACCGTGACGAGCGCCTCGATGAGGTCCGGGTACACGGCGATCGGAACGGAGGTGATCGGGAAGTTCTCCAGTGCCCGCAACGTGTTGATGCCCCAGTACGCGTCGTTCGGGACCTCCCGTGATCCCAGCGAGTCGCTCTCGGTCCGCGTCGTCGTCGTCACAGGTGCCTCCTCGTTGCCGGTCACACGTCGAGGCTAGTCCCGTCCGTCCGGCCGGTCCGGGAACGCGCCGGGGCTGGTGGGACCGGCGGCGTTCCTGCGCGAGCGGGCGGAATACCGGGGTCGCCTCGGCACCGCACGCGGGCGTTTCGCCCGCTCGCCACGCGACGGCCTGGAGGCCCGGTGCCAGCCCGCCACGGGCCTCCCGTCGCTTCGTGAGCAGAAGATGTCGGGTCCCAGACGGCGACCCGACATCTTCTGCTCACCGCACGCGCCGCCTGCGCGAGCGGGCGGAACACCGGGGTCGCCTCCGCGACGCACGCGGGCATTTCGCCCGCTCGCCACGCGACGGCCTGGAGGCCCGGTGCCAGGCCGCCACGGGCCTCCCGTCCGACCCGCGGTCACGCCCGGCCGCGAGCGGGCGAAAGACCGGGGTGCCCGCGCGCGAAGACGCGGGCATTTCGCCCGCTCGCGCCAGGGGCGCACGCCCGAGGTGGGCGCCCTCACACTTCGTGAGCGGAACGGGTCGGCTCGCCGACCGCGACCCGACATCTCCTGCTCACCAAGAACGCGCCGCCCGCGCGAGCGGGCGGGATACCGGGGTCGCCTCCGCGGCGCACCGCGGCATTTCGCCCGCTCGCCACGCGACGGCCTGGAGGCCCGGTGCCAAGCCGCCACCGGCCTCCCGTCCGACCCGCGGTCACGCCCGGCCGCGAGCGGGCGAAAGACCGGGGTGCCCGCGCGCGAAGGCGCGGGCATTTCGCCCGCTCGCACCGTGCTCACGCCTGGGCGCCCTCGCGCACACGTCGTGAGCAGAACGGGTCGGCTCGCAGACCGCGACCCGGCCGCTTCTGCTCCCGAAGTGCGCAGTTCGAGCAGCGGACGCAGAAGACGCCGGGTCGCGAGGGGCGACCCGGCGTCTTCTGCTCACCCGGTGAGCGTGCCCGTCAGTGGAACTGCGGGACGATGAGGTAGATGCCGTAGAGCACGACGGCGCCGCACACGACGAAGCACGCGATGGCCGCGGCACGGAGCGCACGTGCGGCCGCCGAGGCTCCGGCCGGGTTCGGGAAGCCGGCGGTGGCCGGGCCGATCGTGCCGTCGTCCTTCACGGTGAACTTGCCTTCGCGGGTGTCGGCGGCGCTCCAGAAACGGAGGCCGACCGAGTACACGGCGACGACGAAGCACGACGAGACCACGGCGACGAGCGCCACGGTGAGGAATGCGAACCAGTCGATGCCCATCAGCGACGGCCTCCCTTGCGGGCCGCCATGCGACGGAGCGTGCGCTCGCGGCTCAGTTCGGCGCGACGCTGGGCGACCGCGTCGGCACGCTTCTTGCGCTGCATGTCACGCAGCTCCTTGCGGGTCAGGACCGCGTTCGCGGCGACGTCGACCTCGATCGCGGAGGCCTGCTCGTGCGGCTTGCGGAGCGACCACAGGTACAGGCCGAGGATGACGACGGCTCCGATCACGGCGTCGAGCACGAGCCCGATGACGCCGAGGCGGGCGATGCCCGAGGCGACCGCACCGACCGCGGCGGCCGCGGGCAGGGTGATGAACCAGGCGATGACGATCTTGCCGGCGGTCGACCACTGGATCTTCGAGCCACGACGGCCGAGCCCGGCACCGATGATGGACCCCGAGGACACCTGCGTGGTCGACAGCGCGAAGCCGAGGTGGCTGGAGGCGAGGATCGTCGCGGCGGTCGAGGCCTCGGCGGCGAAGCCCTGCGTCGCACGGATCTCGGTGATGCCCGAGCCGAGGGTGCGGATGATGCGCCAACCGCCGGTGTAGGTACCGAGGGCGATCGCGAGGGCACAGGCGACGACGACCCAGAACTGCACGCCCTGGTTCGACGACTGCGCGCCCGAGGCGATGAGGGTCAGCGTGATGACACCCATCGTCTTCTGCGCGTCGTTGGTGCCGTGTGCCAGGGACACCATCGAGCTGGTGAAGACCTGTCCGATGCGGAACCCGCCGCGCTCGTTCGGGAACACCGGACGCTTCGTGATCCGGTACGCGATGCGCGTCGACAGGAACGACACGAGCGCGGCGATCACGGGCGAGGCGAACGCCGGGATGATCACGACCGTCAGCAGCGCGACGTAGTTGACCGACTGGAACCCGGCGCCGACGATCGCGGCACCGATCAGCCCGCCGAACAGTGCGTGCGACGACGACGACGGCAGCCCGCGGAGCCACGTGATCATGTTCCAGACGACTGCCCCGATCAGGCCCGCGAAGATCATCTCCGGGCTGATGGCGACGCCACCGGGCCCCTCGTTGATCAACCCGTGCGAGATCGACGTCGCCACGGCGGTGCTGAGGAACGCACCGACCAGGTTGAGCACCGCAGCGACGGTGACCGCCACCTTGGGCTTCATGGCGCCGGTCGCGATCGGGGTCGCCATCGCGTTGGCGGTGTCGTGAAAACCGTTTGTGAAGTCGAAGAAGAGGGCCAACGCGATGACCAGGACGACTATGAGTGTGATGTCCACCGCGGGCAAGTGTCCCAGGCGTCGGCCCTTCGAGCAAACCTGATCGGCAACCTGTCGTTCACCGCAGCTTCACACTCGTTCAGCTTCGGAACCATGCCGATGGGAGAATGCGTCCATGGACACCGCTGAGCTCCTCATCCTGCTGATCGGATCGCTCGCGGTGACGGGGTTCGCCCGGGCCAAGGGACTCCCCGCTCCACTGCTCGTCACGGCGGTCGCCCTGGCCGCCTCGTTCCTGCCCGGGCTGCCGCCGATGGAGATCGACTCCGAGGTCATCCTCACGGTGATCCTGCCGCCGCTGCTCTACTCGGCCGCCCTCGACGTGTCGTGGCAGAGCTTCCGCGGCTCGATCAAGCAGATCCGACGGCTCGGCATCTTCCTGGTGATCGTCACCGCCCTGGTCGTCGGCGGGGTGGCGTACCTGCTCATCCCGGACATGACCCTGCCTGCGGCGATCCTGCTCGGCGCGATCGTCGCGCCGCCGGACGCCGTGTCCGCCGCCGCGATCGGTCGGAAGCTCGGACTGCCCCGGCGCGTCATGACCGTGCTGTCCGGCGAGAGCCTGATCAACGATGCGGCCTCGCTGACCCTGGTGCGGGTGTTCACGCTCATCATCGCGGGCACGTCACTGACGATCTGGCAGGACCTCGGCATCTTCGGCCTGGCGATCGGCGTCGGTCTGGTCGTCGGCATCGCGCTCGGCGTCGTCGTGCACTGGATCCGGATGCGCATCAACGACCCCGTGGTCGAGACGATCATGAGCATCCTGCTGCCCTTCGTCGCCTACATCCTCGCCGAGGACCTGTCCGGCTCCGGGGTCATCTCGGTCGTCACGGCCGGCCTGTACATCGGCTACAACTCGCCCAAGGAGGGCTACGCCACCCGCCTACAGGAGCGTCCGCTCTGGACGAGCATCGACGTCATCCTCGAGGGCTTCGTGTTCGCGCTCATCGGCCTGCAGCTCAACACCGTCGTGCAGGACCTGGTCGAGAGCGAGCGGAGTCTCGGGCAGACGCTCACCGCTGCGGCCGTCGTGCTCGTCGTCGTGATCCTGGTGCGGCCGCTGTTCGTGTTCGAGTCCTACGCGCGCAACCGCATCAACGGGAAGTGGCTCCGGCCGCTGCGGATCAAGCTGTCCCGCGGACACCCGTCGCTGCGGTGGATGCGCGGTTCCGCCGAGCCGAAGCTCAACTGGCGGGAGCTCACCGTCATCTCGTGGACGGGCATGCGCGGTGTGGTGACCCTGGCGGCTGCGGTGTCCGTCGTCGCGAGCCCCACGCAGATCCCGGCGCAGGACACGATCTTCATCATCGCCTTCTTCGTCACCGTCGGCACCCTGCTGCTGCAGGGACTCACCCTGCCGTTCGTCATCCGCGCGCTCAAGGTGCAGGACCCGGCCGAGGGCGAGGAGGACGTGCGCAGCGAGATGCGGCTCAACCAGCGCACCACCGAGGCCGCGATCGAGCTGCTCGAGAAGCGGCGTCCGGCGTGGGCGAAGCAGTACGGCTCGGAAGCCGTCGACTCGGTGGTGAACCGGCTGAAGGCGCGACTCGAGCGTCAGGCCGAGACGTTCCGTCAGGACGCCGAGGAAGAAGAGGACGAGGGGCGGAACGTCGCACTGCGCCTGCGTGGCTCGCAGATCCAGGACATCCGGCGCGAGCTCCTCGACCGCCGCCGCGAGATCGTGCTCGAGGAGCGGGAGAAGGGGAACCTCGACGAGGAGGTCATGCGCCGCGTGCTCGTGACCCTCGACGCCGAGGAACTCGCGATGGACTCGGCGCAGGCGTCGCGCAGTCGCTCCTGAGCACCCCGGGCGTATCCTGGCGCTCCGATCGAGAGCAGGAGCAGAGCGCCGAGTGAGCACGCCGCGGAACGACGTCCCCAGGAACGACGACGGACCGGAGCGCCCCGGCGGTTCCCGACCCACGCCGCCGAAGCCGCGCGGGACCCGCCCCTCGGCACGTGGGACCAAGCCGCGTCGTGGTGGCAAGGTCGCCGGGCACGCGCGTTCGGTACCCCGACGACAGGCTCCGGTGCCCGCGCCCCAGCAGCACGGCGCCTACCGCCGGTGGTACTCGACCCTGCACCCGTCGCTGCAGTTGATCGGCCTGCAGCTCTGGATGCCGCTGTTCTTCATCGTCGGGTTCTGCCTGTGCTACGTCTTCGCGTTCCACGCCCCGCATCCGCACGACGTCCCGATCGCCCTGATCGGCAGCGACCCGGCGTTCGTCCAGGCGGTGCAGCAGGCGTTGCCCGGCGAGTTCGTGTTCCACTCGTACGACTCGCTCGCGCAGGCGAAGCGCGACGTGGTGGGCGGCTCGATGGCGGTCGCGTACGACCCCGCTGCGAACGAGTTCTTCAAGGCGAGCGCGCACCAGTTCCAGGTCGCGAGCCTCGTACCGGCCACCCTCACCGCGGTGCTGACCGGCCTGGGCGTCGCGACCCCGAAGGTCACCGAGCTCGCGCCCCTGCCGGCGTGGGACGAGTACGGCACCGTCGCGATGTACGTCATGCTCGCGTGGTGCATCGGCGGCTACATGGTCGCGATGTTCATCGGCATCATGGGCGGCCCGCTCCGGCACCGCACACGGATGACGGTCATCGTGGTCGGCGGCCTCGTCATCTCGCTCATCACGAACACGCTCGCCGGGCCGGTGCTCGGTGCCATCCACGGGCACTGGATCCAGCTCGTGCTCATCGCGTGGGGCTGGATCGTGGCGATCGGCCTGGCGGTGAACGGCCTGAGCTACTTCGTCGGCCGGTTCATCGCCGCGCCCGCGATGATCTGTTTCGTCTTCCTGTCCATGCCCTCGTCCGGCGGCGCCTACCCGAAGTGGTTCATGCCCGAGCCCTTCGCCTGGCTGAACAACGTCGTCGTCGGCTCGAGCATGGTCGACATGATCAAGCACCAGGTCTACGGCGTCGGCCCCGGCCCGGCCCGCGGCCTGATCACGATGGCCTGCTACGCCACGGCCGGCCTGGTGCTGATGTACTTCGGCAAGAAGTGGTGGGAGCGCCGACGGATCCGGGCGATCGTCACCGGCAGGACCACGATGTTCCAGGACGCCAACACCGCCAACCGCGAGTTCCTCGGTGGGCAGCGCGACGCCGAGCTCGAGCGCCACGGCCTGACCTCCACCGAGACCGGCACCCTGAGCGTGCTGCGCGACGACGACTGGGAGGACGACCGCACCGGCGGCGACGTCTTCACCGGCGGTCGCGACGGCCTGGAGCCGGACGCGACACCGACCGGTCGCATCGCCGTGCAGCGCCCCGGGGACCGCACCGGCCCGGTGCAACGGCCAGGAGGCGCGGGGACCGGACCGCGCACGCGTCCCGTCCCACGCACCGAGGGCTCCAGGGCGTCGGCTCGGTCCGACACGTCGGACGAGCCGCCGCACGGCCGGCACGCGGACCGGTAGCTCGTTCCTGACGGTCGCACCGCTCGCGCAGACCGACTGCTTGCGCATGTTCCGACAGTGCACCAGTCGAACGACGCGAGTTCTGTCGCATGATGCGCGTGCATCATCCGTGCCGGCACGCGGATCGGTGAGGTGCCGCTGACGCGTATCCTGATCGGATGAACCCGCGCATCACCTGGCACCGCGTCCTCATCACCGTCGTCGTCGTGTTCCTCGTGCTGACGGTCGGCTTCTACGCCGCGAGCGTCCTGCTCGCGCCCGCCGACGGCCGCGGCACCGCCGGGCTGTTCGTCGGGTGGGCGATGTTCTCGATGATCGGCGCGATCGTCGTCGGCATCATCGACTTCTTCGTGCGACCCCTGGGTGGCCGGAGCGGCGACGCCGACGTCATGGCCGCCGCCGAGGAAGCGCGCACCGGCAGCACCCGCACCCAGCAGCCGCGCTAGCCGCTGGCCGCTGGCCGCTGGCCGCTGGCCGCTGGCCGCTAGTCTCCCGCGTCGACGCCGACGCCCGTCCCGGTGAACCCGGCGACCGTCGCGTCGTCCTCGGCGAACGTGAACCGCGCGCGGACGCTGCCGCCGGCGAGCACCCCCGGCAGCCAGTAGCGGGCGTCGTCCCACATCGCGTCGTAGGGCACGGTGTCGACGGGGATCCACCGCGGCTCCAGTTCGTCCGAGCCCGACGGGTCGCCCTGCCAGCGGCGGCAGACGAAGACGTCCGAGACCTGGGACCAGGACGGTCGGTACGGGAACCGGTAGTCCAACGTGCCACGGGCCTCCAGGTCGACCGCGTCGAGCCGCAGGCCGACCTCTTCTCGCACCTCGCGCACGGCGGTCTCGACCGCCGACTCACCGGGCTCGCGCTTGCCGCCGGGGCCGACCAGACGGCCCGTGCCGAGGCCGCGGCGCTTCTCCCCCAGCAGCACCTCGGGGCCTGACTCGCCGTCGCGCAGCAGGTACACGACCACCACCCGGGGATGCTGGGACTTGCTCTCGTCGCGAAGGGTCACGCGTCCAGTGTGACCGATGGAGTGTCGTACGCTTTCCCCATGGCAGGCGTGCTGCGGGGGCACCATGGCTGAGCCCCGCAGGACCGGGCGCAGCCTCGAAGTGCTGCGCGCCGAGGCCGCCGAGGAGATCTCGATGCTCGTCGAGCACCGGAGCCGTCAGGGCGAGGACCCGTGGGAGTTCATGCCGACGCTCCCCACCGTCGACGAGCAGGTCGTGCTGATCCTGCGCGCGGACGCCGTCGACCTGGACGAGGCGATCGGCAAGCGGCACGCGCAGTGGTCGAGCCACCCGGCGTCCGGGCAGGGCACCAGGCTCGGCGAGGAGTACCACCGGCTGCGCCGGATCGCGCTGCAGCACCCCGAGCTGACGCCCGCCGTGTGGAAGCTGCTCGGCGCCCTGCCCGAAGCGGGCTGACGCGCGCGCCGGCGCACGCACGCGCGCACACCGCGGCACCGCGCACGCACGCACCCGCGTGGGGTTGGATGGACGCATGACCGAAACCGTGCTCGCCGTCCTCAACCAGCCCTCCCGCGACGCCGCGCCGCACGACCCCGCGGCCGATGCCTTCACCTGGGCGAAGCCGCTCGAGGAGCACGTGCAGGTGCAGGACCTCGGCGTCACGCGCGGCGACGGCGTGTTCGAGACGATCACGGTGATCGACGGCCGGCCCCAGGCCCTCGAGGCGCACCTCGCCCGCTTCGGCCGCTCCGCCGCGATGCTCGACCTGCCCGCCCCCGACCCGGAGGCCTGGCGCCAGGCCATCGAGGCCGTCTGCGCCCGCCTCGACCCGGTGCGCGAGGCCTTCGCCAAGACCGTCCTGACCCGCGGCGTCGAGGGCACCGACCGCCCGACCGGGTGGGTCTACGCCGCGCCGTCGGGCGACTCCACGGCCGCACGCACCGAGGGCATCTCCGTCGTCGTCCTGGACCGCGGGTACCGGCACGACGTCGAGCGCACCTCGCCGTGGCTGCTGCAGGGCGCGAAGACGCTGTCGTACGGCGTCAACATGGCCGCCCTGCGCGAGGCCGTCCGCCGCGGCGCCGACGACGCCCTGTTCGTCTCGAGCGACGGCTACGTGCTCGAGGGCACGCGCGCCAACCTGATCATGAAGGTCGGCGACCGGCTCGTCACGCCCCGCACCGACATCGGGATCCTGGCCGGCACGACGCAGGCCGACGTGTTCCGTTTCGCCGAGGAAGCCGGCATCGAGACCGCCTACGAACTCGTCACGCTCGCCGACCTGGCGGCGGCGGACGCGCTCTGGCTCGTGTCGAGTGTGCGGCAGGCTGCGCCGATCCGTTCGGTGAACGGCGACGCACGTCCGATCGACGCCGAGCTCACGACGCGCATCAACGACTTCCTGCTGGCACGCGAGGTCTGAGCACGCGGCGCCCCCGGCGCGTGCTCCGCGCGCGTTTCGTGCTGAGCGACACGTCACGGGGCGGCGTGCGCGTGAGGTGTCGCGCACCGCGAAATGCGGCGTGGGTCCACGACGGACTGGAGGCGCGGTGCCAGCTGGCACCGCGCCTCCAGTTGCGTGTCGTGCTCGCTACCAGCGCGGCGTGGTGACGCCGGCTCCGTCGGCCCACGTGAAGACGGGCTCGCCGTCGATCCAGACGCGCGTCGCGCGGCTGGTCGCGTCGAGCGGGTCGCCGTCCCAGAGCACGAGGTCGGCGTCGTAGCCCTCGGCCAGGCGACCGACGCGGTCCCCGAACCCGAGGAACTCGGCCGGGTTGACCGTGAGCGCCTCGAGTGCGGTCTGGGCGGGCAGGCCCTCCTTCACGGCGGCGGTCGCCTGGTCGACGAGCATGTTGATCGGCACGACCGGCGCGTCCGTCGTGATGGCGACCCGGACACCGGCCGCCGCGATCGTGGCGAGGTTCGGGATGCCGCGGTCGCGGAGCTCGACCTTCGAGCGGCTGGTGAAGAGCGGGCCGTAGATGACCGGGATGTCCTTGGCGGCCAGCACGTCGGCGATCTTGTGCGCCTCGGTGCCGTGGTTCACGACGAGCCGGTAGCCGAACTCCTCGGACAGGCGGATCGCGGTGGCGATGTCGTCGTGGCGGTGGGTGTGCTGGTCCCAGACGAGCTCGCCGTCGAGCACCCGGACGAGCGTCTCCTTCGTCAGGTCGCGGGCGAACGGCTCGTCCTTCGCGGCGGCGGCGTCACGGGCGGCCCGGTAGTTCTGCGCCTCGACGAAGGCGTCGCGGATGACCTTCGCGACGCCGAGCCGGGTCGAGGGCGTCTGGCCCTTGCCGCCGTAGACGCGCTTCGGGTTCTCGCCGAGGGCGCTCTTCACGCTCACCGAGTCGGAGATGAGCTGCTCGTCGATCGTGCGGCCGCCCCAGGTCTTGATGGCGACGCTCTGACCACCGATCGGGTTGCCGGAGCCGGGCTTGACGACGATGCTCGTGATCCCGCCGGCGAGCGCGTCCCGGAAGCCCTCGTCGTCGATGTCGATCGCGTCGATCGCGCGGACGCCGGCCGTGTTCGGGGCGGTCATCTCGTTCGTGTCGTTGCCCGCCTCACCGTTGGCCTCCTCGTGGATGCCGACGTGGCCGTGCGCCTCGACGAACCCGGGCACCAACCACGAACCGGCTGCGTCGACCACGGGCATCCCCTCGGGCGGGGTCACGTCCGGACCGATCGCGGTGATCCGGCCGTCCTCGACGACGACCGCGCCGCCGTCGAAGGCGGGGGCGGAGACGGGGACGACGTGGGCACCGGTGATCGCGAAGGAGTTGCTCATGGCACCAACGGTACGCGGAGGGCGCGGTCGGGCTCCGGGCGGGCCTGAGGGCGAGCGGGCGAAACACCGATTCCTGGCGTCGAGCGTCCGGGCGGCCCTACCGTCGCGGGATGGCACACCACAGCGAGACCCGGCCTCCGCACGAGTGGCCCGTCCACCAGCATGCGGAGCGCCCGTGGCGGAGCGCAGTCCGCGGGTGCCGCGACGACCGTTTGGTGACCACCGTGCGGGTGTCGCTGCCCCCGTCCATCGCGAGGGCTCGGTGGACACCCGACGACGAGACCGTCGCGCTGCTCGACCGGAGCGCCACGGCCCTGCGCACCCTCGACGTCCGCCACGGCTCGCGGCTCGCACCGCTCGGGTCCGTGCTCGGCCGGACCGAAGCCGTCGCGTCGTCGCGGATCGAGGACGAGTCCGCGACGATCGACGACCTGGCACGGGCCCTCGTCGGCATCCGGGCGAACGCTGGTGCCACCGCGGTCGTCCGGGCCGGCGGCGCCGTCGAGCACCTGGTGTCCGGAGCGGACTCGGGCACCGTCACCGAGGCCTCCCTGCTCGAGGCACACCGCCTGCTGATGCGCGACGATCCGGTCGACGGACGGTACGCCGGCCGGTACCGCGAGGTGCAGAACTGGATCGGCGGCGGCGCCACACCCCGCGACGCCGTCCACGTGCCACCGCCGCCCGAGCTCGTGGCACCGCTGATGGCCGACCTGTTCGCGTTCGTGCACCGCGTGGACCTGCACCCGATCGCCCAGGCGGCGATCGCCCATGCGCAGTTCGAGTCGATCCACCCGTTCACCGACGGCAACGGTCGGATCGGGAGGGCACTGATCGGGGCCGTCCTGCGGCGACGCGGGGTGACGACGACGCTCACGGCACCGGTCGCCACCGCGCTCGCGGCGGACCGGCTGCGGTACTTCCGGCACCTGGAGCAGTTCCGCGACGGCCGGGTCACCGGGTTCGTGGTCGACCTGGCCCTCGCGATCGGGACGGTGTGCGACGAGGCGACGCTGAGCGCCCTGCTGCTCGCCGAGCACGACGCCGACCGGTCCGCCGGCCCCTGTGCCTCGGGCCCGCACGCCGTGGTCGGCCGGGCACTCGCCGACGACCCCGTCCTGACCGAAGCGCACCTGGACACCCTGCTCACCGCCGACGAGGTCGAGCGCGTCACGCACGACCTGGTGCTGGCGGGAGTGCTCCGTCCGGTCACCGGTCGACGCCGCGACCGCGCGTGGGTCGCACCCGCCGTGGTCGCCGAGCTCGAGGCGTTCGAGCAGCGGGTGCACGCCGCTGTGGGCGGGCGCGAGCGCACGGCGGCCTGACCGGGGGTGCGGGCGAATAGGGTGGGACGGTGAGCAACGAGCACACCGCATCCACCCCGCCCAGCGCCGCCAAGCGGCCCGTGACACGGACCCACCACGGCATCGACTTCGTCGACGACTACGAGTGGCTGCGGGACAAGGAATCCCCCGACACCCTGGCGTACCTCGAAGCCGAGAACGCCCACACCGACGCCGCGACCGCGCACCTCGCGCCGCTGCGGGACCGCATCTTCGCCGAGGTGAAGAGCCGCGTGCAGGAGACCGACCTCTCGGTGCCGGTCCGCATGGGCGACTGGTGGTACTTCACCCGCACCGCCGAGGGCAGCCAGTACGGCGTGCACTGCCGCACACCCATCGCCGGCCGCGACGACTGGACACCGCCCGCCGTCGTCGAGGGCGAGTCGACGCTCCCCGGCGAGCAGGTGGTCCTCGACGGCAACGCGCTGGCCGACGGCCACGAGTTCTTCTCCCTCGGCACCTACGACATCAGCGACGACGGCACCCGCCTGGTCTACGGCATCGACGTCGAGGGTGACGAGCGGTACACCCTGCACGTGCGGGACCTGGCCTCGGGGACCGACCTCGGCGACGCCATCCCGAACACCGGGGCCGGCGCCACCTTCGACCCGGCCGGACGCTACGTGTTCTACCCCACGGTCGACGAGTCCTGGCGTCCGGACAAGATCTGGCGGCACACGGTCGGCACCGCGGCGTCCGAGGACGTCCTGGTGTTCGAGGAGCCCGACGACCGCTACTGGGTCGGTGTCGGTGTCACCCGCTCCTCGCAGTACATCGTCATCGAGCTCGGCTCGAAGATCACGTCCGAGGCGCACGTCCTCGACGCCGCGGACCCGACGGGTGAGTTCCAGGTCGTCTGGCCCCGTCGCGAGGGCGTCGAGTACGAGATCGAGCACGCCATCGTCGGCGGCAGCGACCGGTTCCTGGTGCTGCACAACGACGGCGCCGAGAACTTCGAGCTCGTCGACGTCCCCGCCGACGATCCGACGTCCGAGCGTGACCGCCGCGTCGTCGTGGCACACCACACCGAGCGCCGCATCGAGTCGGTCGACGCCTTCGCCGGACACCTCGCCCTGGAATACCGGTCCGAGGCGCTCCCCCGCGTCGCGATCATCCCGATCGAGGGCGACGGCTACGGCGACGCGCACGAGGTCCCCTTCGACGAAGCACTGTTCTCGGCGGGTCTCGGCGGCAACCCGGAGTGGGAGCAGCCGACCCTCCGCATCGGGTACACGTCGTTCGTGACCCCCTCCGAGGTCAGCGACCTCGACCTGGCCACCGGCGAGGTCACCGTCCTGAAGCGCCAGCCCGTGCTCGGCGGCTACGACCCGGCCGACTACGTGCAGGAACGTGACTGGGCGACCGCGTCGGACGGCATCCGGGTGCCGATCTCGCTCGTCTGGCGTCGTGACGCCGTCGAGGACGGCACCCCGGCACCGCTGCACCTGTACGGCTACGGCTCGTACGAGCACTCGATCGACCCCGGTTTCAGCGTCATGCGCCTGTCGATGCTCGACCGCGGTGTCGTCTTCGCCGTCGCGCACGTCCGTGGTGGCGGTGAGCTCGGCCGGCACTGGTACGAGAACGGCAAGACCCTGACGAAGAAGAACACGTTCACCGACTTCGTCGCGGTCGCCGAGCACCTGATCGAGTCCGGCCGGACGAGCGCCGACCGGCTCGTGGCCGAGGGCGGCAGCGCGGGCGGGCTCCTGATGGGTGCGGTCGCCAACCTCGCACCCGAGCGGTTCGCCGGCATCCTGGCCGCCGTGCCGTTCGTCGACGCGCTGACGAGCATCCTCGACCCGGACCTGCCCCTCACCGTCATCGAGTGGGACGAGTGGGGCGACCCGCTGCACGACGCCGAGGTCTACCGCTACATGAGCGAGTACACCCCGTACGAGAACGTTCGCGACGACGTGCAGTACCCGCGGATCCTCGCCGTGACCTCGATCAACGACACCCGCGTGCTCTACGTCGAGCCCGCGAAGTGGACCGCGAAGCTCCGCGAGGTCGGCGCGCCCGTGCTGCTGAAGACCGAGATGTCCGCCGGCCACGGTGGTGTCAGCGGTCGCTACGCATCGTGGAAGGAGCGGGCGTTCGAACTCGCCTGGCTGCTCGACGTGCTCGGGCTCGCCGACGAGACGCCCGCCGCCGCGACCGCCAACCCGATCGCCGCGGGCTGAGCCGCTCCGCGCACTCCGTGAGCAGAAGAGGTCGGGTCCGAACGCGGGACCCGACCTCTTCTGCTCACGAAGCAAACAGCGGCGAACAGCGGCGCAGGCGGCGCACGCAGCGCCCGCACCGCGCTCACACGCGGTTGAGCGCGTGCACCGCCTCGTCGTAGGACTCCTCGGCCAGGCGCACCCGGTCCCCCGCGAGCACCCCGTACCCGAACGTGCCCTCACCCCCGCGCTCCGCGATCGCCGCGTTCGCCCGCAGGATGTCGAGGGCGTGCAGGGACCGCACCCGTTCGGTCAGCACGTCGGCCGCGGTGCCGATCCGCTTCCACAGCGCGTGCGGGAACGCGTCGTCGCCGAGCACGTCCATCGCCATCCGGGCGCGCATCGTCTCCTGCCACGCGGCCTCGGTGGTGGTCCGGTCAGCGGCCTCGCGCTCGGCGGCGGTGTCCGAGGTGTCGTCGGCGACGGCGGCCCGGACGAGCTCGCGCACGCGCGGCTTCACGTCGGCGCCGACGTCCTGCGCGACCTGCTTCGGTGCGCGGAGCGACCACGCCGTCGGCGCCGGGCGCTCGGCAGCGTCGTCGAGGGCGTCGAGCAGTTCGAGGAACGGCTCGCCGTGCAGGAACGCGACGACGTCCCGCACCGCCTGGTCGCGACGTTCCCGGGTCGAGGCGAGGATGCGCTCACGGGTCATCGCGTCGACCAGGTCGTCCTGCGCCGGCGACGACGCCCGCGGCAGCCGGTCGATCAGGTACTCGGCCAGCGCCGCACGCGCGGTGACGCCCGCCAGGCCGTCCGCCGCCTCGGCGGCGCGGTCGACGGCCTCGCCGTCGGGGAACGCCGGGCGGTAGGCGCCCAGGATCGCGGCGATCTCGAGGGTGGTGTCGGCCGCCTGCCGGAGGTCGGCCGTGTCGCCGGAGCGGAGCCGGGCCTCCTGACCGAGCAGCGCGACACGCAGCTTGCGCACCCGCTTCGCCAGGATGCGTGCGGTCGTGCCCTTGGCCGGCTTCTCCTCGGTCTGGAGGCGCGGTGCCGGTGCTCCTGCCAGCCCACGTGCCAGCTTGGACGCGACGGCGGCGGGGCCGGCGCCGACGGCCGCGAAGCGCCCGTCGAGGGCCGCGAACAGCTCGTGGGCGATCTGCGGGTCGACGCCGTCGACGGTCTCGACCTCGACCTCGCGCCAGGTGCGCGGGGTCTCCGGAGCGTCGTCGTCGAGGCGCTGGGCGGTGACCTGGTCGTCGGCGAGCTCGGCGATCTGGTCGCCGTCCTCGTCGAGCAGTCGTGTGACGGTGCGGGTGGTGGTGATCCGGACGACGGGACGCAGCCCGCGGCCACGACGCTCCGTGAAGAGCGCGGCGAGGACCTCGTCGGGCACCGTGTCGGCGTCGTCGGTCAGGGGGAACTGCTGCTCGTGGCGGACCGTGTCCGACTCGGAGCGCTTGATGTGCCAGCCGGCGTCGGGGCCACCGGTGCGGCGGCGGACGGTCACCCGCGCGGCCACCAGGTCGTACCGCTCGGTGTCCCAGTAGGTCGCGTCCAGTTCGAACGGCTCCTGGTGCTCGGTGCGGAGGATGCCGCCCGCGCCGACGAGGTCGGGGAGGGCGCCGCCCTCGGGCAGGTCGTAGGTGCGCTCGATCTCGAGGTGCGTGTGGCTCACACGCTCTTGTCTACCAGGCACTGCGGGGTTTCCCCGCACCCGGGGTTAGCCTGCAGGGATGAGCGACACGATCACCCGCGAGCAGTTCACGCCCGGAGCCGGCGGCGTCACGATGTTCACCACCACGTGGTGCGGCTACTGCGCCCGGCTGAAGAACCAGATGTCGAAGGCCGGGGTGCCCTTCACCGAGGTCGACATCGAGCAGACCCCGGGCACGGCCGAGCTCGTCGCCGAGGTCAACGGCGGCAACCAGACCGTGCCGACGCTGGTGTTCCCCGACGGCTCGACGGCGACCAACCCGTCCCTGGCCGAGGTGCAGTCCCGCATCTGAGCGGTCGCGCCGCGGCACCCCTTCGCAGAACACCGGTGTTCACGCTCCGAACACGCGCATGACGCGGTTCAGTGCACGAACACCGGTGTTTTGCTGTCCGGAACAGCGCCGCGCGCCGGCCCTAGCCGCCGAGCGCCTCGGTCAGCAGCGCGGCCATCGCGTCGAGCTGGATGTCGCCGGAGTCGACGACCTCTTCGTCCGAACCGTCGAGCGCGCGGGCGGCCAGGGACGCCTTCGAGTCGATGAGCTCGGCGATCTTGGTGTCGATCGTCTGCGCGGCGATGATGCGCCACGCGGTGACGGGCTCTTCCTGCCCGATGCGGTGCACACGGTCGATCGCCTGGGTCTGTTCGGCGCTCGTCCACGACAGCTCGGCGAGCACGACGTTCGACGACACCTGCAGGTTCAGGCCCACCCCGGCCGCGGTCAGCGAGCAGACGATGACGGCGACGTCGGGGTCGTTCACGAACGAGTCGATCTCGGCCGTGCGCTGCGTCGGGGTCTGGTCGCCGCGGATCGTGGCGGTGCGCAGCCCGCGACGGGCGAACACCTCTTCCGCCTGGTCCATCACGTCGAGGTGCTTCGCGAAGAACACGACCTTGCCGACGTTCGAGGCGAGCTGTGCCGCGTAGTCGGCCGCGAGCTGGGCCTTGGCCCGGCCGATGCGGCGGACCATCGAGAACACGTTCTCGCCGGTCGACGAGGCGTCCTGGTCCTCGAGCTCCCAGCGCGCGACCTGGCGGACCAGCTTGTGGTCGATGCCGACGACCGGGTCCTGCCCGGTGCGGGCGTCGAGCGCCTGGTGGTAGCGCCGGACGAGCTTCGCGGTGAGCTCGCGCTCGGCGTCGCGGATGGAGCGGCCCTCGTCACCGTCGAGCTCGACGGGGATGTCGGCGATCCGGCGGGCCGGGATGTCCGCGGCGACGTCGACCTTGCGGCGTCGGACGATGCCCTGGTCGATGACGGCGCGGCGAGCCTCGACGAAGAAGCCGGGGTCGGCCGGCGTCAGGCCGATCTCCTCGAGCTCGTTCATGAGCTTCGCGCGCGGCTTCTTGTCGTCGATCCAGCCGAGGTACTCCCAGATGGTGCGGAAGTCCTCGACCGAGTTGATCAGCGGGGTACCGGTCAGCGCCATGAGCAGCGGCGCGGCGGTGCGCTGCCGGATGCGCTCGGCGATCTGCAGCACGAACCGGGCGCGCTGGGAGTCCTTGTTCTTGATGAAGTGCGCCTCGTCGACGACCATCCCCTTGAACCCGAAGTTGCCGAGCCACCCGGCGTGCCGGTCGAGGATCTCGTAGTTCACGATGACGATGTCGGCGAACCCGTCGAGGTCGTTGCCGTCCCCGTGGATCACCGTGGCGCGGTGGTTCGGCACCCAGCGCTCGGCTTCACGCGCCCAGTTCGTCTTCACGACGTTCGGCACGACGACGAGCAGCGGGAACGCGTTCGCGGCATCGGCGGCGAGCAGCGACTGTGCGGTCTTGCCGAGGCCGGGCTCGTCGGCGAGCAGGAACGTGCGGTGCCCCTGCGCCGCGGCGGCGACGAGTTCCGCCTGGTGCTTCATGAGCGTGGTGCCCGAGCGCGAGTGCAGCGTCGTGGGTTCCGGCAGCGGCATCGACGCCGCTCCCCCGCCCGCGCCGTACTCGAACGACTTGAACAGCGGTCCGAACAGTTCCCAGTTCGCCAGGCGACGCGGGTGCGCGACGGGCTGGTCGGCGAGGGCGAAGTCCGGCGGCATGAACGGGTTCGCGAGCTGGCGCTGCACGACCGCCTGCGGCACGACGGCCCGCACCGGGGTCTCGACCACCGCGGCGGGCTCGGACGCGATGACGAGGTCCTCCGGCTGCAGTTCCATGCCGCCGGCGATCATCATGTCGCGCTTGACCGCACGCGTCGCCTCGGACACCTGCACCTCTTCGGCGAGGAGCTGGATGACGCTGGTGTCGCGCGCCGCCGTCTTCGCCAGGATCGTGGCCACGCCGTCGAGCCGCTTGAGCTGCTCGGCGCGCTGCGCGTCGGTGAGCTCCGTGTCGGCCTTCACCCGCGCACGCTCTTCGCGCATGAGCAGGGCGACCGCCTGGAACTTCGTCCGGTTCGATGCCTTGAGCGGTCCGCGCTGCGCCGCGGCCTCGACCTCGCGCACAGCGCGGGCGAGGACGGGGATGACGCCGTCGTTGTCCAGCGGCCTGGTGCGACGTGACGCGGTCCGCGTCCCGCCGGCAGCTCGCCGGGTGCCTGATCGAGCCAACGCTCCTCCTGTTCCGCCCACACGTCGGGGCGATCCGCCCGTGGGGCGGGAAGTCCTGCACCGGGGCCTGGCGCGGCTCCGGTTCGGCTGCGGGCCACCGTGGCCCACCGCATCGCCGGTCCCCGCATCGGGACGTCCGGTGGACTCCCGCGAGCCGTTCCACACGAGCACCTGCCGGGAGCAGGTTCGGACGGTCCGCGCCGGGATCCGGCGTCGTCACACGCACGTGATGCCCCCTCGGGGCGGTCACGGCCCGGTCCCCGCGTCGATCAAGCGATCGACGGCTGCGTCCGGAATCGACGCGGCACGCGGGAACGCGGTGCGTGCGCGCTCAGTTTACTCCGGGACGACCGACAGAGGCGACCGGCGCGTTGCCCGCGCGCGTCGCGACGGCGGACGGGAGGCGCGATGCGGGCCCGACCCGCGCCTCCGGTCCGTCCTCCGGTCGTCTCTCAGACCTGCGGTGCGGACCGCGGGCGGGTCGAGCCACCGGTCGGGAGGCTCGGGGCCGCGTCCGCCAGGGCGGCCTGCGTCGCGGCGAGGAGCTGCTGGGCGGTCTGGATCCCGTTGGCGGAGCCGGTGGTCGCCTGGCCGCCGGCGTGGGCGAGCAGCTGGGCGCCGATGGCGGGTCCGATGCGGTCGGCCTCGCGCGGGTTGCGCGTGACCCAGTCGCGGGCGATCGCGTCGGCGAGGCGCTCGGCGGCGGCACCGCGCTCGGCGTCCCCGCGGGACCGGTGCCAGAGCCCGGTGACCACGAGGTGGGCGACGACGGCGCCGACGTCACGGACGGGGAAGCCCCAGCCCGCGGTGTCGATGTCGAGGAGGCCGGAGATGCGCCACGGCTCGTCCTCGTCGACGAACACCTGCTCCAGGTGCAGGTCGCCGTGCACGACCTGCTTGGTCGAACTCGACCAGCCGATGGAGCGGCGGCCGATGGCGTCGTACAGGCGGTCGATCTCCTCGGCGTCGCGCGGAAGCGCGGCGATGAGCGTGCGACGGTGCCAGTCGGCGTGGTCCATCGCGTCGGCGCGCGCCTGCTGGGTCATCGGGACGGTGGCGACCCGACCGCTCAGCGCGGCGAGCGACGCCACGAAACGCGGGTCGTCGGCGATGTCGAGGATGCGGCTGCCCGCGGGCACGCCGCGGATGCGCTCGAGCACGAGCAGGCCGTCGCCGCGGCTGGACAGCACGCGCGGCACCGGCAGACCGGCCGCGACGAACTGCTCGTGCGACTGCACGATCGGCGCGACCCGGTGCGGACGGACGATCTTCAGGAACAGGGTGCGCTCGGGGGCGTCGACGCGCACGACCGCGCGCTTGCCGGGCCGGTAGGCCGCCACGGTGAGCACCGGCTCCGTGACGGGCATGCCGAGCGTGGTCAGCAGCTCGGCGACGGCGTCGCGGTAAGTGACCTGCGGCAGCACCGGCAGGCCGGGATCGTTCGGGTACGCCCACACCGACACCGGGTCGCCCGTCGCCGGGTCGGTGACGATCGCGCTGTTCTGGTCGTGGGTGCCGCCGGTGTCGACGTAGGTCAGGACCGTGGCGCGCTGGCCGTTGCGGTCCACCGTGTCGACCTCGTAGCCGTACAGGTAACCGTTGCCCGAGGGCTCGACGGAGTGCGCCCGCGCGGCCACGACAGAGGTCCCGGAGCCGGCGAAGGCCTGCGGGATGACGCGCTCATGGTTGGGCCACACGAGATCAGTCAACAGTGTCGCGCGGGTTTCGTCGCGTTCGTGCACGGCTCGGCGCGGGGCCGGTGGCTACCGTGGTCGGTGTGAACCCGGTCGCGCGCCTCCGCAGCTCCAGTCGCACGCCGTTCCTGCAGGTCGTGAAGACCGCCGTCGCGGTGGTCGCCGCCGTGCTCCTCTGCCGCCTGGTCATCCAGGGGCCGTTCCCCACCTTCGCGGCGATCGCTGCCCTGCTCGTGGTCCAGCCGAGCATCAACCAGTCGTTCGTGAAGGGGCTCGAGCGGAGCGCCGGCGTGGTGATCGGCGTCGTGCTGGCCACCGGGTTCCACCTGCTGCTCGGCGACGGCGTCTTCGTCGTGCTGCTCGTCATCGTGCTCGCGATCCTCATCGCGTGGGCGCTCCGGCTCACCCCGACCTCGGCCACCCAGGTGGGGATCAGCGGGATGCTCGTGCTCACCGCCGGGGTCGTGACGCCGAACTACTCCGCCGACCGGGTCCTCGAGACCGTGATCGGTGCGATCGTCGCCCTCGTCGTGAACGCGCTCATCGTGCCGCCCGTGCTGCTCGAACCGGCGCACCTCGCCGTCGCCCGGCTCGCCCGCGACACCGCGGTGGCGTTCGAGCGGATCGCGATCGGCCTGACCGAAGGGTGGGACCGCGAGCGCTGGGACGAGGCGCTCGTCGCCGCCCGTGCACTGCGGCAGCAGCACGCCAAGGCCGAGGCGTCCCTGGGGTCGGCGCGCGAGTCCCTGACGATGAACCCGCGCGGCGGCCGGCACCGGACGATCCTCGACCGCGACGTGGCGATCACCGACCACCTGCGCGTCCTGGTGACCCGGGTCACCGGGATGACCCGGGCGATCCGCGACAACACCGCACCGGACCTGCGCGACGACCCGGTGGTGCACGGCATCGCCACCGAGGTGGCACGGATCGGTGCGGACGTCCGAGCACTCAGTGCGCGGGTCGAATCGACACGGCTCGACCCGGTGGACGGGCTCGGCCGGACGGACGCCAGCGCCTTCGGACCGGACGCCGAGCCGTGGGCCGAGGCCTCGGAGCCGGCGCTCACCGCGCCGCTCGAGGTGGTGCGCCCGAACTCCCGGCACTGGGTGCTCATCGGGGCGCTGCTCGAGGACATCCGACGGGTGCGTGGCGAGCTGCTCGGCGAGGACGACTAGTCGGTCCGCTTCAGCGCGCTGCGCAGGCCGCTTCCGACGCTGTCCGGACGACGTCCGACCAGATCACCGCGGTCGGCACGACGTCGGTCGCGGTCGCACCCGGGATGCCGGCGTCGGCGTACCGGCTGATCTCGGCGACGACGGCCTCGGTGCCGACCTCGCGTGCAGCACGGCTCGCCACGTCCGGCACCGCCGTCCGCAGCTCCGCGACCACGCGGTCGCGCGGAGCGTCCTCCAGCTGCGCGAGCGCGCCGATGCCCTTCCACGCGGCGTCCAGTTCGACGCGCAGGCGCACGATGGCCGGGTGGTCGATCGAGTCGTTCATGATCCCCCAGTGCGGGCGGCGCATCGGGTCGCGCTGTCCGCTGCCGGAGCCTAGCAACGAAGCAAGCCGCGCTCACGTCCCCAGGACGTGGGACAGACCGTTCTGCTCCGTCCTGTGACGAGATTCAGCGAGTCGGCCCCGGAGAACGGCCCTCCGCGCCGGTTCGATGCCACGATGGGTCCGAGGAGGTCCACTATGCGGCTGTTGGTGGTCGAGGACGACGACGAGATGCGTGCCCTGATGGAACGCGGACTCGCGGCCGAGGGGTACCGGGTCACGGCCGTCGAGAACGGTGTCGAGGCGCTCATCGCCCTCGGCGAGCAGGCGTTCGACCTGGCGGTCGTGGACGTGATGATGCCCGGCATGTCCGGCTTCGAGCTCGCCCGACGGATCCGTGAGCGCGAGGACCCCGTGCGGATCCTGCTCGTGACCGCGCGCGACGCCGTCGACGACCGCGTGTTCGGGCTCGACGCCGGTGCGGACGACTACCTCACCAAGCCCTTCGCCTTCGCCGAGCTCACCGCCCGGCTGCGTGCCCTCGGCCGTCGCGAGTCCGCCGGGGCGCCCCGCACGATCGAGGTCGGGGACGTGTCGATCGACTCCGAGGCGCGCCGCATCTCGATCAAGGGGCAGCGCGTCGCCGTGAGCCCCACCGAGTTCGCCCTGCTCCGACTGCTCGCCCGCTCCGCAGGCAGTGTCGTCGACCGCCCGAAGATCCTCGAAGAGGTCTGGGACGGTTCGCAGCACGTCGACCCGAACGTGGTCGAGCAGTACATCTCGTACCTCCGCAAGAAGCTCACCGCGCACGAGGCCACCGTCGCCATCGCCACGGTCCGCGGTCGCGGGTACCGCCTGGATCTGCTCGGGGCGTGAGCGGGGCCGACGACGCCCCACGATCGGACCGCCGACGCGGCGGTCCGATCCGGCCGCTGCGTCGGCTGTCGCTGCGTGCCCGGATCACGATCGGCTCGACGGCGATCGCCGCGATCGTCATCCTGCTGCTCGTCCTGGTGATGCGGTTCCAGGTGGTGAGCGTCGTCGCGAGTGCGACGCGCACGCTGCTCGACGCCGACGCCGACCCGTACGTCGCGACTCTCGAGGTCGACAGCGACCCCGACCTGTCGCCGCCGGGCAACGCGCAGCTCGTCGCCGTCGTGTCCCCGTCCGGCGAGATCGTGCTGTCGACGATGCCCGATCGTGTCGAGCAGGCGCTCGGCAGCCTGCGGTCCACCCCTGCCGGCACCTCGATCATCACCGTCTCCGGCTCGGAGTACCGCGTCGTGGTGGAGCACCCCGTCAACGAGGCCGGCCGCTGGACGGTTGTAGCCGCCCGCAACTCGCAGGCCGAGGCCATCGTCGTCGACGACCTCACGACCACCCTGTCGTTGACCGGTCTGGCCATCCTGCTCGCCTTCGGCGTGGCGTCCTGGGTGCTCGCGACCACCGCGCTGCGCCCGGTGAACCGGATGCGCCGCGAGGCCGAACGGCTCTCCGTCGCCCCGGAGCGTGCCGAACTGCCGGTGGGCCCTGCCCAGGACGAGCTGGCATCCCTGGCGACCACGCTCAACGCCTTCCTCGCCCGGACCCGGCAGGCGACCGAGCGCGAACGCCAGATGGTGTCGGACGCCAGCCACGAGCTCCGGACACCCCTGGCGATCCTGACGACCCAGCTCGACCTCGCCTCGCTCGACGGGAACGACGCCGCCGCCCTCGCCGCCCACATCGAACGCGCCAAGCACAGCGTCGCGCGGTTGTCGCGGCTGGCGAACGACCTGCTCGCGCTGTCGCGGATCGAGGAGTCGGAGCGCCGTGAACAGGACGGCGACCGGCGCCCCGAGACCGCGTGGTCGGACCTCGGCGACGAGGTGATGGCCGCGGTCGACCGCGTCCGGCTCATCGCCTCGGCGAAGGACGTCACCGTCGACTTCGACCTCGAGCCGCCCGTCGCCGTCGGCGGTTCCGGCCCGGGCATCGGCGGCGGCACCGTCGAACCGCGGTACCGGATCGACACCGGCGGGATGGCCCAGCTCGTGACGAACATCGCGGGCAACGCCGTGTCCGCACTCCCCCGCGGCGGCGGCATCTTCGTGTCCTGGCGGAGCACCGGCGGCGAGGGCGTGCTGCAGATCACCGACGACGGCCCCGGCGTGCCCGAGTCCTTCATCCCGGTGGCGTTCGACCGCTTCACCCGTCCGGACGAAGCCCGGACGTCCCGCCCGAACCCGGACCCGTCGACCGGTGTCGGAGCCCTGCCCGGCGGCTCCGGGCTGGGACTCGCGATCGTGCGTGCGGTGGCGGAACGAGCGGGAGGCACGGCGTCCCTCCGCAACGTGCCCGCCGGTGGGCTCGAGGTCACGGTCCGCCTGCCCGAGGTGCGCTGAGCACGACCGTTCACTCGGGCACGACCGCTCACTCGAGTGCGACCGCTCACCTGCGCACGACCGCTCACTGGAAGTCCCGCGAGCGGGTGCGGACGGACAGCGACAGGTGCTCGATGCGGTCCGCCACCAGGTTGACCACCCCGTCGGGTGAGCGCTCGAGGATGCCCCGGACGATCACCGCCGGGGACTCCCGCGCCACCCGGCGGAAGCGCCCCCAGACCCCGACGCTGCAGATGACGTTGACCAGCCCGGTCTCGTCCTCCACGTTCAGGAACGTGATGCCGGAGGCCGTCGCCGGACGCTGCCGGTGCGTCACGATCCCGCCGACCTCGACCCGTCGTCCGGTCTCGGCGGTCGCGGTGTCCTGCACGCTGAGCACCCGGCGGGCGACGAGCCGGTCGCGCACGTGCCGGACGGGGTGGTCGTCGGTCGTCATGCCCGTCGACCACATGTCGGCGATGAGCACGTCCCCGCTCGTCATCTGACCGAACAGCGGCGGCTGCACGAACACCTGTGTGTCCGGCAACTGGTCCGGACGCTCGGCGGCCGCCTGGGCAGCCGACCACATCGCACCGCGGCGGTCGATGTCGAACGGAGCGAAGGCGTCGGCCGCGGCGAGGGCCTCGAGCTGCGGCGTGGTGAGCCCGACCCGCCGAGCCAGGTCCGACATGTCGCGGAAGGGACCGTTCGCGTCCCGCTCCGCGACGATCTTCTCGGCGCTCTTCCGGCTGAGCGACGCGACCTCGGCGAGCCCGAGCCGCACGGCGAAGGCACCGTCGCGACGGTGGCTCGCGGTGTCGTCGGGGAGCGCCTTGTCGAAGGGCAGCACCGGGGGCTGCTCGGTGGCCAGGCAGGCGTCGTCACCGACCGGGGCGTCCCCGTCCGGCAGCGGTTCGAGCGTGGCGTCGACCCCGGACCGCAGGATGTCCGGTCGCAGCACGCGGACGCCGTGCCGTCGGGCGTCGGCCACCAGGGTCTGCGGTGAGTAGAACCCCATCGGCTGCGCCCGGAGCAGCGCCGCCAGGAACGCCCCCGGGTAGTGCAGCCGCATCCACGCGCTCGCGTAGACGATGAGGGCGAAGCTGATCGAGTGGCTCTCCGCGAAGCCGAAGTTCGCGAAGGCCTGGATCTTCGCGTAGATCGCGTCGGCGTCCGCACCGTGGATGCCGTTGTCCGCCATCCCCGTGTAGAGCTTGTCCCGCAACCGGTCGATCTTCTCGTGCCCGCGCTTCGACCCCATCGCCCGTCGCAGCAGGTCGGCGTCGTCACCGGAGCAGTTGCCGACCGCGATCGCCATCTGCATGAGCTGTTCCTGGAACAGCGGGACCCCGAGGGTGCGTTCGAGCACGGGTTCGAGCGCAGGGTGCATGTAGGTGATCGGTTCCTCGCCCGTGCGCCGGCGGATGTACGGGTGCACCGCGCCGCCCTGGATGGGCCCGGGTCGGACGAGTGCGACCTCGATCACCAGGTCGTAGAACCGCCGCGGGAGCAGTCGGGGCAGGGTGCCCATCTGCGCGCGGGACTCCACCTGGAACACCCCGATCGTGTCCGCGCGGCAGAGCTGGTCGTAGACCCCCTGTTCTTCCTTCGGGATGGAGTGCATCTCCCAGCGCTCCCCGCAGTGCTCTGCCGCCAGGTCGAACGAGTACTGCAGGGCCGCGAGCATGCCGAGCCCGAGCATGTCGAACTTCACGAGCCCCATGTAGGCGCAGTCGTCCTTGTCCCACTGCAGCACGGTGCGGCCGTCCATCCGGGCGTGCTCGATCGGCACGACCTCGCCCACCGGACGGTCGGTCAGCACCATGCCGCCGGAGTGGATGCCGAGGTGCCGCGGGAACCCGAGGACGTCGCTCGCGAGCCCGACGACCGCCGGCGGGATGTCGTGGTCCTGGCTCTCGGTCACCGAGCCCCACCGCTCGACCTGCTTCGACCAGGCGTCCTGCTGCCCGGGGCTGTGGCCGAGCGCCTTCGCCATGTCACGCACCGCACCCTTGGGCCGGTAGGTGATGACGTTCGCGACCTGGGCGGCGTTGTGCCGGCCGTACTTGGCGTACACGTACTGGATCACCTCTTCGCGGCGATCCGAGTCGAAGTCGACGTCGATGTCGGGTTCCTCGTCGCGCATCGCCGACAGGAACCGCTCGAACGGCAGCCCGTACCGGATCGAGTCCACCGCGGTGATCTCGAGCAGGTAGCAGACCGCCGAGTTCGCCGCCGAGCCCCGCCCCTGGCAGAGGATGCCCCGACCGCGGGCGTACTGCACCATGTCGCGCACGATCAGGAAGTACCCCGGGAAGTTCTTCTCCTCGATCACGGACAGCTCACGCTCGATGCGCTCCCGCTTGCGGGGGTCGACGCCGTCGGCGCTGCCGGGGTAGAACCGCCGGGCACCCGTCCACGTGAGCTCGCGGAGCCACGACATCGCGGTGTGTCCGTCCGGGACGTCGAGGTCGGGCAGTCCGGGCTGCACGGTCTTCAGCCGGAACCCGAGCTCGTCGGCGAGCTCCACGGTCCGCTCGATCGCGCCGGGGTAGCGCCCGAACCGTCTGGCCATCTCGGCGCCGGAGCGCAGGTGGGCGGTGTCGGCGGCCGGCAGCCAGCCGTCGATCTCGTCGAGGCTGCGGCGGGCGCGCACCGCCGCGAGTGCGGTCGCCACCGGGAACCGGTCGGGGGTGGCGTAGTGCACGTTGCCGGTGGCGACCAGGGGCAGCGCGTGCTTCGCGGCGAGGGCGGCCAGGGCGTCGTTGCGGGCGCTGTCGAGCGGGTCGCCGTGGTCGAGCAGCTCCACGACGACGTTGCGGCTGCCGAACCGGTCGAGCAGCACCCGGAGCGCGGTCTCGGCGGCGGACTCGCCACCCTGCTCGAGGGCCTGCCGCACGGAGCCCTTCCGGCACCCCGTGAGGACGCGCCAGTGCCCGTTCGCCCGCGCGGCGAGGTCGTCGAGGTCGTACTGCGGGCTGCCCTTCTCGGACCCGGCGGCCAGGTGTGCGCTCGTCACCGCGCCGGCGAGCCGGTGGTAGCCGTCCTGGCCGTCGGCGAGCAGGAGCAGGTGCGAGCCCTCGGGGTCGGGCACACCGTTCTGCGGTTCGGTCAACCCCAGGGACAGCTCGGTGCCGAAGACGGTGCCGACCTGCGGGTACGACTCGGCGACCTCGGCCATCCGGGCGGCCCCGTAGAAGCCGTCGTGGTCGGTGAGCGCGAGGGCGTGCAGTCGGAGCCGAGCAGCTTCTTCGAACAGGTGCTCGGGCTGACTGGCGCCGTCGAGGAAGCTGAAGGCCGAGTGCGCGTGCAGTTCGGCGTACGGCACCACGGGTCCGCCGTCGGTGTCGAGCGGTGACGGGACGTACGGCTCGCGCTTCCGCGACCACGCCGGGCTGTCGCCGCCGTCGCCGTCGTGCGCCGTGCCCGGGCTCCGCTTGTCGGACAGCGCGCGCTCGAACTGCGACCACGGGATGGGTGGGTTGCTGTAGCCCATCAGGTCACGCTCCTGTTGGTGGTGGTGGTCGGGGTCACGTCGCGATCGCCTCGGCCCACCAGCGGTGGTCCGCCAGCACCAGGTACCAGGCACGCCCCTCGGCGTCGACGAGCTGCAACCGGTGCAGGCGTCGGCCGCCGGACTCCCACCACCGCACGACGAGCGGCCACGGACCCGCCCAGGCCGTCACGGCCGAGAAGCCGCCGCCCCGGTCGCCCTCGGCACGGAACCGTTCGGGTGCGCCGGACAGCACGCCGCGCTCGTCGACGTCGACGCTCGCACCACCGACGGCGACGACGTCGACCGGTCGGGGGCGCTCGAGCACGGTGGCGGGGGGCGGGCCGGGCAGCTTGCCGGGCCACGGGCGGTCGCGCACGGTCGCCAGGGCTCGCTCACCACCGGCTGGCGCGTCGCCCCACGGCACGAGCACCACGCGCTCGGACAGGGTGCGGCCACCACCGATGCGCGGACTCACCACACCGTCGTGGCCGACCATGCCCTGGATCCGGGCGAGGCCGTGGTGCACGCGCTCGTCCGGGCCGGAGCCCCACAGCCCGCGCTCGTGGTTCGCCATGTCGTCGACGGCGACCGGCTCGAGCACGACCGAGGTGACCGGCGCCTCGAGCCCGCTGGGGTCCACCCCGCCGGCGAGCTGCCACCGCACCCGGTCGACCACGTCGGCGGCGTCGAACCAGCGCGGGTGCGCCCAGGTCCGTTCGAGCAGGATGTCGCGCTCGTCGACGATCCCCACACGGATGGTCGTCGCCACGAGCCCCGCGGCCCGGAGTCGCTCGGCGAAGTCGTCGGCGGAACGCCGGAACGCGAACGCGATCTGGTCGGCGCGGTCCAGCGGGGGTTCGAACGACGCCTCGACCCGGAGTTCCGGCGGGATCTCCCGCGCCGCGATCTCGCGGGGGTCGCGGCCCCCGGCCAACCGGTGCAGGAACGCCCCGGCCACGCCGAAGCGGTCCCGCACCTGTTCGTCGCCGAGTGCCGCGAAGTCGCCGAGCGTGGTGATGCCGAGCCGGTCGAGCACCGTCGTGAGGTCGGGGTCGCCGAGCACACCGAGCGGCAGGTGCGCGAGGAAGTCGGCCGATCCCCCGACGGGCACGAGCCGCACCCGTTCACCGGGACGCACCGGACGGGCCCGGGCGGCCTGGTCCGCCGCGAACGGGGTGTCGGCCACCCCGGCCCGTACCGCGGGGGCGCCGTGGTCGGCCGCGATGCCGGCAAGGGTCGCCGCCGCCGCGCGCTCACCGCCGTAGTACCGGGCCGGCCCGCGGGCGCGGAGCGCGAGGGTGCCCGGCCGCAGCACCTCGACCCCGGGGACCGCTGCCTCGACCGCCCGGATGACGGGCTCGAACGCGCGGTGGTCGAGGGCGTCGTCGTAGGGCTGCACGAGGAGCTCGGGGCACCGCGCCTGCGCCTCACGCACGCGGAGCCCCCGCACGACACCCTGCTCACGCGCGGACGCGGAACTCGCGAACACGAGCCCCTTCGCGGTCAGGGCGAGTGGCTGCTCCGGCGGGGTGCCACCGGCCCGAGCCGCAGCGATGACCGGCCAGTCCGGGCACCAGAGCACGATCGTCCGGGTCGGGGGTGGTTCGGGCAGTGCCGCTCCCCGCGTGATCGCGTCGGTCCGGACGCGCCCGGAGGCGATCACGACGCCACCGCCACGGGCCGCAGCACGCGGGTGTCCCCGGAGCCCACCGTCGGCACCGCTGTGGCGGCCCGGACCGCACCGTCGGCCGCGGGCAGGAGCAGCTCGGCGGTCGCCGGACGCACCGCGCCGGCACGCCCGGTCGCGGTCACGGTGGCCCGGCGCTCCGTCAGGTGGCCGTGGCCCTGACCGATGCCGCTCCACGTCGAGGACGTGACCCGCAGCGTGACGTCCGCCCCGGGCCAGGAGCCGAGCGCGACGAGTGCGCCACCGCGCTGTCGCAGCCGAGCCGACAGCCGTGCCACGTCGCCCGGCACGACCCGGCCGAGCGGTCGGGTGAGGACGATCTGGGCGACGTCGGCCATCGCCGCCGTCACGGCGAGCCACTGGTCACCGGGATCGGGGACGAGCACGAGCCGTTCGAGGTCGATCCCCGCGGCGGCGGCGGCTTCGATCCCGAAGGACGGCACCCCGACGACCGCACACCACGCCCCGGCCGCCGAGGCCGCCTGCAGCATCGTGATCGCGAGCAGCACCGACTCGGGGACGGCGTAGGTGCCACCGACCCGGATCGCGCCGCCGGGCAGCAGGGGTTCGAGCGCCGGGGCCGTGGGGAGCCCGGCGGTGTCGACCCGCGTGGACTCCATGTCGGCCACCCGGGACCGCAGGGACGTGATGCGGTCGAGCGCGGCCCGGGCATCGCTCAGGTGGTCCGTCCCACGGCGCGCACCGCCACCGCCCGCGCCGCTGCCGCGTGCAGCACCGCTCCGCCCGCCCCGGTCCGGGGTGGGCGACCGGAGTGCCGCCGCCGTCTGCATGCCCTCATATTCGAACATGCGTTCGATGATGTCAATCGCGTCCGACATCTGTGGACAGTCCTGGTCGAACACGTGTTCGGATCAGGGCATCAGCTCACCAGCTGGCCACCGCCCCGACTCCGCCGAGCACCGACCGCGTCTTGGTCTCGACCTCGTCCGCCTCGTCCGCGGGCACCGACGACCAGGTCACCGCTCCCCCGGCTCCGAGGGTCCGGGAACGCACCGCCCCCGACTCGTCGAGCACGGTCACGAGGCTACGGATCGCCACCGACAGGTCGACCGCCCCGCTGGCCGAGAAGTACCCGATCGCGCCCGAGTACACCCCGCGCGGCGCCCCCTCGAGCCGGTCCGCGATCGCCGTGGCACTGCTCTTCGGTGCCCCGGTCATCGACCCCGGCGGGAACGCCGCGTGCACCACGTCGGCCCGCGACGTCCCCGGCGGCAGCACCGCCCCGATCGTCGAGACCAGCTGGTGCACGCTGGCGTACGTCTCGACGGCGCACAGCCGCTCGACGTGCACCGACCCGGGCACCGCGGTCCGCAGCAGGTCGTTCCGCAGCAGGTCGACGATCATCACGTTCTCGGCGCGGTCCTTCGGGCTCGCCGCCAGGTCGTCCCGCGCGGCCGCGTCCGCCACCGCGTCGGCGAGCCGCCGCCGCGTGCCCTTGATGGGTTCCGCGAGCACCGCTCCGGCCGCGTCGATCCGCAGGAACCGCTCCGGTGACCGGCTCGCCACGCGCAGCGGGCCGAGCCGCAGGAACGCGCCGAACGGGACGGGGTCGGACGCCCGCATCCGCAGGTACTCGCCCAGGTGGGGGTCCGTACCGGGGCCGCCACGGGCCTCCTGTCCGACCGCGAAGGCGGTGGTGAGGCAGACCTGGAACGCGTTCCCCTCGCGGATCTCCGCGCGGCACACGTCGACCGCCCGCTCGTAGGCGGCGCGCGTCACGCGTCCGGTCGCCGCGGACACCCCGGCCGGGAGGCCCGTGGCCGCGTCCACGACGCCGGCCGACGTCGTGGGGGTGCTCAGCTCCTCGAGCCACGCGCGGTTGCGCGCACTGGCCGCCGGTTCCGCCTCGGCGACGAGCGCGAGCGCCCAGGCGCCACCGGTGTGGTCGACGACGACGGCTCGGTCGACGAACCGCAGGTCGGCGTCGGCGTGCCCGTCGGCGGTGCGGTCCGGGCCGCCGGACTCGCGGCCGAGCTCGTAGCCGAGGAACCCGACCCAGCCCAGCGCGAACCCGCACCCGACGACCGGTTCGGGCAGGCGGGGCGTGCGTCGGAGCAGGTCCGCCAGCACCGCGAAGGCTGGACGCTCCTCGGATCGGGCAGACCCGAACCACTCCTCGGCGGGCGCGGCGACGGTCAGGCGCGCACGACGGTCCTGGTGCCGGAACCGGGCGGCGAACGGCCCGTCCGTCCACGCCAGCACGGACCAGCGCGCCCGGGGCCGAGCCGTGGCGGGAGCACCGTCCGGCAGGCCGGAGTCGAGCCACACCAGGTCCCCGGCGACCTGCGCCGCCAGGGCCGCGAGGTCGGGGGCCGGGTCGAGTCGGCGGATCTCGACGCGGACGACGGGGCCGGGGGTGGTCAGATCGCGGCGATCGTCCATGCGGCGGCGTGCGAGGCACCGGGCGCGAGCACCACGAGGCCGCGGTCCTCGCCGTCGTTGAAGGCGTCGGGGGCGCACGTCATCGGCTCGACGGCGAGACCGGCGCGGTGGTACTCGGGGACGACGTGGTCGGCGGTGTGCACCTGTGCCCAGCCGCACTCCGGCCCGAAGGTCGCACGGACCCCGTGACCGTCCGCAGCCGTGACCGCGATGGTGGCGAGGCCGGCGGTGTCGCGGTCGAAGCCGGTGAAGGCGTGGTCGATGAACCGGTCACCGATCAGCGTGGGCGTGCGCAGGTCGAACTCGTCGTGCACGGGGACCAGGTCGGTCGGGACGAGCCGGTCCGGCGTCACCTCGAGCACCTGGGCGGCGGGGAGCGTCAGGGTCCAGTCGTCGACGGTGCCGGCACCCGCGACGAGGTACGGGTGCGGGCCGGTCCCCCACGGCGCGGCCTCGGCCCCGGTGTTCGTCCCGGTGATCGTGGTGTGCAGCCCCTCGGCGTCGAGCCGGTACTCCACGGTGACCTCGACGCGGTACGGGTAGCCCTGCTGCGCCTGGACGGTCGTGGCGAGCACCACGCGGTCGTCCGCCTGCTCCTGCACGCGGAAGTCCGTCCACGCGACGAGTCCGTGCAGGGCGTGGTGCCGTGCGGGCTCGGTGAGGGCCAGCTCGTGGTCGACGCCGCCGAAGGAGTACTCGCCGTCGACGATCCGGTTCGGCCACGGGGCCAGGACGGCACCGCGGAAGACCGGGCGGACCTCGTCGGCGTCGAACGGGACGACCAGGTCTCGGCCCTCGTGCCGCAGGGTCCGCAGTGTCGCTCCGACGGTGGCGATGTCGGCCGCGTACCCGGCGGAGGCGATCGTCAGCGGGGACCCGGACAGCGGCGCGTCGTTGCTCATGCGCTCAGCGTATCGGGCCACCGAGCACTGTCGGACGCACGAGAAGCACTGTCGGACGCACGAGAAAACCCCCACCGTTCCTAGGAACGATGGGGGTTCTGGGTGGATCTGAGGGGACTCGAACCCCTGACCCCCTGCATGCCATGCAGGTGCGCTACCAGCTGCGCCACAGACCCAGATCGTGTTGCTTTTGCACCAACCGGTTCCCCGGAGGCACCATAGAAGCGTACACCATGCGAACGCCGGGCGACGAAATCGAAGCCGTCACCCGGGCGCGTCGCTGATCAGGCGGTGTGGTCCACCGGGAGCTCGAGCGGGATCGTCGGGCAGTCGGCCCAGAGACGCTCGAGCGAGTAGTACTGGCGGTCTTCGTCGTGGAAGACGTGCACGATGATCTCGCCGAAGTCGATGAGGACCCAGCGGCCCTCGGTACGGCCTTCGCGGCGGAGCGTCTTGGCGCCGAGCTCGAGGAGGCGTTCCTCGACGGCATCGGCGATGGACTGCACGTTGCGCTCGTTCCGACCGGTTGCGAGCAGGAACACGTCCGTGAGCTGCAACGGCCCGGTCACGTCGAGAGCGACGAGGTCCTCGGCCTGCTTGGCGTCGGCCGCGAGTGCTGCGGCCTGCACGAGTTCCAGTGCGCGAGTGGAGGCGGTCACGGATTCCTTCCGGTCGTCGAACCGACGGACAGCCGGTTCGCTTGATGGGTCACGATCATAAGCCACCCCGCCGACAGCGGCCAGGCCAGGGTCGGCGGGGTGGTGGAGAACGGACGTCGGGGACGGCAGCGGTCAGCCGCCGAACGCGTGGGTGGTGAGCAGTGCGGTGATGATGACACCGGCCGCAGCCAGCCCGACCGCGCCGACCGTCACACCGAGGATCAGCGGCGTGCGCGACTCCTTCGGCTTGGCGGCGGCGAGCACGACCTGGCGGGTCGAGGTGTGGCTGGACACCGCGCGACTGGCCCGGACCGGGCTGGCATCGGTGTCGGGCTGCTCGTCCTGCTGCTCGAGCAGGCGGTCCACCTCGGCGCCGTCGATCGGCCGGTGCGACCCCGTCGACGACAGCGACGCCGGCAGGTCGATCGACCCGGTCAGGATCACCTCGCCCGTCGCGTTGAGTGCGCCGGTGGGGTCGGCCAGGGCCGAGTTCGGCAGGATGATCGCGTTCGTGTTCGTCACCGCGACGCGGCGGGTGCCGGTCTCGGCGTCGTGCACCTCGGAGTCGTTCGAGTCGTGCGCCTGCTGGGACCAGTGGCCGGCGGGCGGCGCGAAGGCCGTGGTCACCGGCTTCGGCTCGGTCGGACGCTGGAACGCGGCGGGGACCTTCGGGGCCTCGGTCGCGGGCTCGGGCAGCGGCACCTCGTTGGTGTCGTCGTCCTCGGCGTCGAGCGAGAGCGGGAACACCGCGGGGGTCGCTGCGGCGGCGTTCGTCGGGATCGGCACCGGCGTGACGGCGGGCTGCGACCCGGCAGCGGGAGCCGGAGCGTCGTGGGCTGAGCGGGCCGGAGCGTCCTCGGACGTCTCGTCCGCCGGGGCGACGTCGGTCGCCTCGTCCGCAGGGGCGTCGGTCGCCGACGCGTCGGACTCGGTGGCGTCGGCGGGCGGCGACCACGTCGACCGGTGGCGGCGGGGCTCCTCGGCGTGCGCGGCGGCTTCATCGAGGGGCTCGAGCGCGTCCGGGGACCCGTCGGCCTCGGTGGCCTGGGCAACAGCGGCCTGGTCGAGGACCGTCGGAGCAGCGGGCTGCTCGTCGTGCGTGGCCTCGGCGTCCGGAGCGCTCTGCGGCGCGGCGGCGGGGTCGATCGTGTCCACCGACCCGAGGACGTCCTCGACGGTGCGGTCGGACGACTGGGGCGTGGGGTTCTGCAGCGGGACCGGCAGGACCGCCTGGCGCTCGGCGGCACGGAGCTGCCGGATCTGCCGACGGGTGAGCCCACCACTGCCGGGGACGATCTCGGTCGCGGAGGCCGGCGGGAACGGCGGCACACCGGCGGCGGGCGCCGACGCCGGGACGGACGGGGCGGACCCGGGCGCGGTCTGCGCCGATGCCGGCGCGGACGACTGGGCGGGGCCACCGGGGGCCGGGGCGACGTGCGACCCGGGACGGCGGCGGGACTCGGGGGTCTCGGCGGCGGGTGCGGCGACGGTCGGGGGCGGCGTCGCGGGCTGCGAACCGGCCGCGGCGGCACGCTCCCGCTCGCGCGCCTGGCGCCGCGACAGGGGCGGCTGCGCGTCGGACGAACTCATGCAACGCTCCGATACAGATGGTGCTTGGAGATGTACTGGACGACACCGTCGGGAACCAAGTACCAGACGGGGAAACCCCGTCGAACCCGGTCACGGCAATCCGTCGAGGATATGGCCAGTGCAGGGACTTCGAGCAAGCTTACGTCCCGCTCGGGCAATCCGGTGATGCTCAAGGCGTGTCCCGGACGCGTCACGGCCACGAAGTGCGCGAGGTCCCAGAGACCATCATGGTCTTTCCAGTCGACGATCTGCTGAACGGCGTCTGCGCCCGAGATGAAGACGAGCTGGGCATCCGGTCGCTGTTCGTGCAGGTCCCGCAGGGTGTCGACGGTGTACGTCGGCCCGGGGCGGTCGATGTCCACGCGGCTGACGGTGAACATCGGGTTCGACGCGGTGGCGATCACGGTCATCAGGTACCGGTGCTCGGCGTCGGTGACGTCGGACTTCATGTACGGCTGTCCGGTGGGGACGAAGACGACCTCGTCGAGGTCGAACGCCCGCGCCACCTCGGACGCCGCGACCAGGTGCCCGTGGTGGATGGGGTCGAACGTGCCACCCATCACGCCGATGCGTGGCCGTCCGGTGGTCTCGAGCATCGAGTGGTCGGTCAGATCTTGGTGTGGCCGAACTCGTCGACACCCGTCTCGTGGTGGCGGGTGGCCTCGAACTTCTGGGAGTGGCGGTAGGCCACGTCGCGGAAGCTCCAGGTCACGAAGCCGAGGAAGATGAAGAAGAGGGCGCCGACCATCGGGAACACGAACGCGGGCGCCCCGGAGGCGTGCTCAGCAGCTTCTGCGAGGAAGGTCATCGTTCGTGCTCCGTTCGGTCGGGGAAAGACGCCGTTCAGTCTAGCCGCGGATCTGCCCGGAGCCGCGCACGATCCACTTCGTGCTCGTGAGCTCCGGCAGGCCCATCGGACCACGCGCGTGCAGCTTCTGCGTCGAGATGCCGACCTCGGCCCCGAAACCGAACTCGCCACCGTCGGTGAACCGGGTCGAGGCGTTCACCATGACGACCGCCGAGTCGACGGTCGCCAGGAACCGCTCGGCGGTGTCGACGTCGTTCGTGACGATCGACTCCGTGTGGTGCGTCGACCATCGGGCGATGTGCGCCATCGCCGCGTCGACGTCGGGCACGACGCGGATCGACAGGTCGAGGTCCATCGACTCGGTCGCCCAGTCGTCCTCGGTGGCTCGGAGCACCCCGGGCACGATCGCCCGCGCGGCGTCGTCGCCGCGCAGCGTGACACCGGACGCCCGCAGCCGGTCGGCCAGCACCGGCAGGAGTCGTTCGGCCGCGGCCTCGTGCACCAGGAGGGTCTCGAGGGCGTTGCACACGCTCGGCCGCTGCACCTTGCTGTTCAGGACGATGTCGACCGCACGCTGCTCCGGCGCGGACGCGTCGAGGAACACGTGCACGACGCCCGCACCGGTCTCGATGACGGGTACCTGCGACTCGGTGACGACGGTCTGGATGAGCGTGGCGCTCCCCCGCGGGATCAGCACGTCGACCAGGCCACGTGCGCGCATGAGCTCGGTTGCACCGGCGCGCCCGAACTCGTCGATGGTCTGCACCAGGTCGCGGGGCAGGCCGACCGACTCGACCGCGTCCTGGATCCGGGCGACGAGCACGGCGTTCGTGTGCTGGGCCGCCGACCCACCACGGAGCACGACGGCGTTGCCCGACTTGAGCGCGAGCGAGGCGATGTCGACGGTGACGTTCGGGCGTGCCTCGTAGATGGCCCCGACGACACCGAACGGCACGCGCACCTGGGTGAGCTGGAGTCCGTTCGGCAGCTGCGACCCGCGCACGTGCTCCCCCACGGGGTCGGTCAGCCCGACGACGTGCTCGACCGTGGCGGCGAGGGCTTCGATCCGGACGGGGTCGAGTCGCAGCCGGTCGAGCAGCCCGGACGAGAGTCCGCCGTCCTCGCCGGCAACGAGGTCGTCGTGGTTCGCGGCGACGATCTCGTCCGTCGCGGCACGCACCGCCGAGGCGATCGCGCCGAGGGCCGCGTCCTTGACGGCGGTCGTCGCGGTCGCGAGCGCCGACGAGGCGGCCCGTGCCGCCACGAGCTTGTCGGTCAGGGTCGGGGCGGGCGCGATCGACGACATGGACCGATTGTAGGTCCGTCCCCCGGTTCGTGACGGGCGTGCCGGACGCTCGCCGTGCCTCCAGGCCCGGTCCGCCGCGCCGACCGGTCACGACATGTCGTCCCCCGCCCGCCGAGCGGTCGCAGATCGTCGCTCCGCGCCGCCCGCAGCGACGACTCCCGACCACACGACCACGACCCAACGGGGAGTCGCGACCGCCTGGAGGCCCGCCACCGGTCCCCGGACACGCACCGGGCCTCCAGGCGGTCGCGTCCACCCCGTCGACCGGCCGCGCCGACCAGTCACGACATGTCGTCCCCCGCCCGCCGAGCGGTCGCAGATCGACGCTCCGCGCCGCCCGCGGCGACGGCTCCCGACCACACGACCGCGACCCAACGGGGAGTCGCGACCGCCTGGAGGCCCGCCACCGGTCCCCGGACACGCACCGGGCCTCCAGGCGGTCGCGTCCACCCCGTCGACCGGCCGCGCCGACCAGTCACGACACGTCGTCCCCCGCCCGCCGAGCGGTCGCAGATCGTCGCTCCGCGCCGCCCGCAGCGACGACTCCCGACCACACGACCACGACCCAACGGGGAGTCGCGACCGCCTGGAGGCCCGCCACCGGTCCCCGGACACGCACCGGGCCTCCAGGCGGTCGCGTCCACCCCGTCGACCGGTCGCGCCGAGCGGTCACGACACGTCGTCCCCCGCCCGCCGAGCGGTCGCAGATCGACGCTCCGCGCCGCCCGCGGCGACGGTTCCCGACCACACGACCGCGACCCAACGGGGAGTCGTGACCACTCGGTGCCACCCGCGAGGCGCGGCGCGGCGCGGCGCGGCGTGGCGCACTGCGGGCCGTGTCAGGGACGCGGCGCGGCGTGGAACCAGGTGCCGAGGTGTTCGCCCGCCAGCGCGCGGTCGACCAGCGCCGTGTCGGTCACGAGCACCGCGGTGCCCGCCTCGGCCGCGAGCCGCGCGGCGGCGACCTTGGTCCCTGCTCCCCCGGTGCCGACGCCCGCGGTGCCGATCGAGCCGAAGGTGACCCCGGCCAGCTCGTCGCCGAACGGCACCTCGTCGATGCGGGTCGCGCCCGGCTGCTCCGGGGGTGCCGTGTAGAGCGCCTCGACGTCGGAGAGCAGGACGAGGGCGTCGGCGCCGAGCAGCCGGGCCACCAGGGCCGCGAGCCGGTCGTTGTCGCCGAAGCGGATCTCGTGCGTGGCGACGGTGTCGTTCTCGTTCACGATCGGGAGCACGCGCAGGGCGAGCAACCGGTCGATGGCCCGCTGGGCGTTCACACGGTGCGTGGGGTTCTGCAGGTCACCGGCGGTGAGCAGGATCTGCGCCGCGACGACACCGTGCCGGTCGAGTTCCTTCTGGTACCGGAACATCAGGACGTTCTGCCCGGTTGCGGCCGCCGCCTGCTGCGTGGCGAGGTCGTCCGGTCGGCCCTCGAGCCCGAGGAACGGGAACCCGGTCGCGATCGCACCGGACGACACGAGCACGACCTCGGTCCCTCGACCGTAGGCGGCGGCCAGAGCGTCCACCAGGGGGCCGATCTGGCCGGCGGCGTCACCGCTGACCGAGGACGAGCCGACCTTGACCACGATCCGCCGCGCACGCGGGATGTCCTCGCGCCGTGTGACGGGTCCGAGGTCGGTGCGGGCGGTCGTGTCGGTCATGCCGCGGTCAGTCCTTCTGGTCGCTGGTCTCGACCTGGTCGCTGGTGCCGAGCTGGTCGCTGGTCACCACGTCGTCGTCCACCCAGAGCCCGGAGACGCGCTCCTGCTCGAGCTCGGCACGGGCGGCCGCCTTGGCGTCCATCCGCTCGAAGTACTCCTCGCGCCGCTCGTTGCGGGTCGGACGCGAGGTCGCACCGATGCGGGCGTCGGTGCCGCGGGCACTCGTGATGAGCTCCGCGGTCGACGTGAGCGTGGGCTCCCAGTCGAACACCATGCCGCCGTCGCCACCGATGACGACGGTCGAGCCGGCGACGGCTCCGGCCTTGAACAGGCCGTCCTCGACGCCGAGCTTCGCGAGCCGGTCGGCCAGGTAGCCGATCGCCTCTTCGTTCGTGAAGTCGGTCTGCTGGACCCAGCGCTCCGGCTTGGCGCCGCGGACGCGGTAGAAGCGGTGCTCCTCGCCGCCTTCGGCGCGCACGGTGAAGGGCTTCTCGTTGACCGAGCGGGGGCGGAGCACGATGCGCTCCGGCACGGGCTCGGCAGCACGGGCGGCGCGGGCCTGCTCGACGATGTCGGCCAGGGCGAACGTCAGCTCGCGGAGCCCCTTGCGGGACGCCGTGGAGATCGGGAAGACGCGGTAGCCGCGGCCCTCGAGCTCGGCGGTGACGAACTCGGCGAGCTCCTGCGCCTCGGGCACGTCGATCTTGTTCAGGGCGATGAGCTGCGGGCGCTCGAGCAGCGGCACCTGGCCCTCGGGGACCGGGTAGCGCTCGAGCTCGCCGAGGATGACGTCGAGGTCGCTGATCGGGTCGCGGCCCGGGTCGAGCGTGGCGCAGTCGATGACGTGGAGCAGCGCCTCGCACCGCTCGACGTGGCGCAGGAACTCGAGGCCCAGGCCCTTGCCCTCGGACGCGCCCTCGATCAGACCGGGGACGTCGGCGACGGTGAACCGGGTGTCACCGGACTCGACGACGCCGAGGTTCGGGGTGAGGGTCGTGAACGGGTAGTCCGCGATCTTCGGCTTGGCGGCGGAGACGGCCGCGATGAGCGAGGACTTGCCGGCGCTCGGGAACCCGACGAGGGCCACGTCGGCGATGGTCTTCAGCTCGAGGCTGATGTCCCCCGCCCAGCCCTCGGTGCCGAGCAGCGCGAAGCCGGGGGCCTTGCGCTTCGTGGTGGAGAGCGCCGCGTTGCCGAGGCCGCCCTGTCCACCGGGAGCCACGACGACGCGCATGCCGGGCTCGGTGAGGTCGGCGATGACTTCGCCGGACTCGTCGTACACCACGGTGCCGACGGGCATCGGGAGCTCGAGGACCTCGCCGCTGAGACCGCTGCGGTGGTCGCCCATGCCGGGCTGGCCGTTCTTCGACGAGCGGTGCGGGGAACGGTGGTAGCCGAGCAGCGTCGTCACCTGGGGGTCGGCCACGAGCACGATGTCGCCGCCGTCACCGCCGTTGCCGCCGTCGGGCCCGGCGAGGGGCTTGAACTTCTCACGGCGGACCGACACGCAGCCGTTGCCGCCGTGCCCCGCGCTGAGGTGCAGGGTCACGCGGTCGACGAAGGTCGCCATGGGTCCACTCCTGGTGTTTCGTTGTGCCGACGGGATCGTCGGCGGGAAAAGCGAAGGAGGGGCGGGCACTCGGCCCGCCCCTCCAGCTGCAGTCGTTCGAACGACTACGCGTTGACGATGTTGATGACCTTGCGGCCACCCTTGGTGCCGAACTCGACCGAACCGGACGAGAGGGCGAACAGCGTGTCGTCGCCACCGCGGCCGACGTTGGCGCCCGGGTGGAAGTGGGTTCCGCGCTGGCGGACGATGATCTCGCCGGCGTTGACGACCTCGCCACCGAAGCGCTTCACGCCGAGGCGCTGTGCGTTCGAGTCACGACCGTTGCGAGTGGAACTCGCACCCTTCTTGTGTGCCATGAGTTGACTCCCTTACGCGATCTTGGTGATCTTGACGCGGGTCAGCTCAGCGCGGAAACCCTGGCGCTTCTTGTACCCGGTCTTGTTCTTGAACTTCTGGATGATGACCTTGGGACCACGGAGGTCGTCGAGCACCTCGGCGGTGACGGTCACGTTCGCGAGCTCGGAAGCCGCCGACGTGATCTTGTCACCGTCCACGAGGAGCACGGGGGCGAGGTCGATGTTGCCCTTGTCGTCCGCCTTGGCACGGTCGATGGTCAGGATGGTGCCGACCTCGACCTTCTCCTGACGGCCGCCGGCGCGCACTACTGCGTAAACCACGTGGAAATCCTTACGTAACTCTGCTTGAGGGAAGTCTCGGGTGCCCACTTCTGCACGAGCGGCTCCCGGGAAGGCCGGGCCCGATCGGCGACGCAGGCAGAACGGCCCGCTGACACCAGGGACCGAGAATACTCGATCACCCTGGGTCCGGTCAAACGGCGACACCCGTACGATTGCACGGTGACCGTGTTGATCGACCCACCGACGTGGCCCGCCCACGACACACTGTGGTCGCACCTCGTCAGTGATGAATCCTACGCGGAACTCCACGCGTTCGCTGCGCGGGCAGGTGTGCCGCGCCGTGCGTTCGACCACGACCACTACGACGTCCCGCTCGCGCGCTACGACGAACTCGTGGCCGCGGGCGCCTCGGCGGTGACCGGTCGCGAGCTCGTACTGCGGTTGATCCGCAGTGGGCTGCGCGTGGCGCAGCGCGACAAGCGCGGCCTCTGACAGCGCCTCAGGACGGCCGGGAGGCCCGGTGCGGGTCCGCCCCACGCGGCACCTCGCACGGCGCGCCGCCGGCTCGCAGGGCTGCGCGTGCGAGGGGCCGGGAACGGGCTCAGCGGGGCGCTGGTCCGCCCCAGGGGTTCGCCGGGGGCTGCTGCGGAGGCTGCTGCTGCTGCGGCTGGATCGTCGACGGCGGGACCGCGTCGGCGGGTCGGACGGTGCCCGGCATCCCCGGGGTCGTCGACGGGCCTCGTCCGCGGCGCGGTCGGCCGAGCCAGAGCCAGGCCGCGGTGGCGGTCGCCAGGAGCATCACCGTGAACGGCAGACCGTTCTGCAGCGGCCGCGTGACCACGTCGATGACGAGCTGGGAGGCGCCTGCGGTGGTCGCTCCGAGCGACCCGGTGAAGACCCCGACGAGCATCAGGGCCACCGTGCCAGCGGCGCCGGCGAGGACCACGCGGAGCAGGAGCCTCGGCAGCGGGCTGCGACGGTCGATCGGCGTCAGGAACGCCAGGGCCAGGAACGCGCCGACGTAGTACGGGAACGGCGCCACGAAGACCCCGGTCGTGAAGCTGCCGAGCAGGCTCGTGCCGGCGCCGTAGTGCCGGAACGGACTGACCACGAGCGAGGTGCCGAGCAGCCCGAAGAGCCCGGACACGAACTCGACGAGCACCAGGGCCACCACGGCGATGAGCGCACCGGCCGTGTTCGTCACCGAGGCCCCGGGCGCGAAGGCCCGACGCGGGTCTGCCGGGGCACGGGGCGGCCGCGGCGGGGCGTACGGCGCGCCGGCACCGGGCTGACGCCCGTACTGCGGCACACCGCCCTGCTGCGGCGGCACGGGGCCACCGGGCTGCTGGGCACCCGGGCCGGGCGGTGCGGGCTGGGACCAGCCCGCACCGTAGTACCCACGCTGCTGCTGCGGGTCGCCCGGGTTCGTCACGTCAGTTCCCCAGGATCACTGCGCCGTCGGAGCCGTCGGCGTCGTCGGTCGGCTCCTCCGTCGGCGTGGCCGGAGCGCTGATGCTCGGCGACGAGACCCGGCGCGAGCGCGAGCGCCCCTGTCCGGGCTGCTTCGGTTCCGGGAGCGCCTGGAGCACCGAGTCGAGCAGGGACTCGGCGTCCGGGGCGACCGCGCGGGGCTCGCGCTTGGGCGCCGCGGCGATCGGGATGTCCAGGATCGCGACGGTGTTGTCGGTCGGGGTCACGGTGGCGCTCGAGCTCACGCGACGGCGGGCCGGGGCCTTCGCCTTCGGTGCGGCCGCGGTCTCCGTGACGGCCGGAGCAGCGCCCTTCGGCGCACGCGCCTCGGGCTCGACGACCACGGTGGGCTCGGCGGTGGCCGAGGACTCCGGTGCGTCCGACTGCTCGGCGGCAGGTGCCTGCGGCGCCTCGGTGGCCCCAGCCGGTGCAGCGGCCTGCTGGTCGCCGTTCTGCTGGTCTCCGGTCTGCTGGTCAGCCCCGCGGCCTCCACGGCCACGACGACGACGCTTCGAGCCGGTCGGCTGTTCGCCACCCGTGCTGTCCGTGCCGGTCGACGCGTCGGCCGACGACGGTGCCGCGGCCTCCGTGGCGGTCACGGCAGCAGCTGCCGCCTCTTGCTCGTCGTGCGACAGGGTCGAGGCGGCGATCCGCGACAGCGCGTTCTTCACGTCGTCGGTGATCTGGTGCGCCTGGCTGGACGCCCCGTTCGACGACCCCGACGAACCGGAGTTCCCGTTGCCGCCGTTCCCGCCGTTGCCGGACCGGCCGTTCTCGTTGCCGTTCCCGCCACGGCCCTTGCGACGACCCTTGCTCGGGCCCGGGTCGGCGTTGTTGTCGTTGATCTTGGCGTTGACCTCGTCGAGGGACTCGCGCAGACCGACGCCGATCTTCTTGCGGGTCATCTGCACGAGGCCGAGCGAGGTGATCTCGGCGACCTGGTGCTTCGTCCGGTCACGGCTCAGGCACTCCACCAGACGGCGGAGCACGAGGTCGCGGTTCTCCTCGAGCACCATGTCGATGAAGTCGACGACGATGATGCCGCCGATGTCCCGCAGGCGGAGCTGCCGGACGATCTCCTCGGCGGCCTCGAGGTTGTTCTTCGTGACCGTCTCCTCGAGGTTGCCGCCGGAGCCGACGAACTTGCCCGTGTTGACGTCGACGACCGTCATGGCCTCGGTCCGGTCGATGACGAGCGAACCGCCGGAGGGCAGCCAGACCTTGCGGTCGAGCGCCTTGTCGATCTGCTCGTTGAGGCGGAACTCCTCGAACGAGTCGGGGCCCTCGTACCGGACGACGCGGTCCTTGAGGTCCGGGGCGACGGCCGACAGGTACTCGTCGATGGTGCCGCCGGCGGCCTCGCCGTCGATGATCAGCTTCGTGAAGTCCTCGTTGAAGACGTCGCGGACGATCTTGATGAGCAGGTCGGGCTCGGAGTGCAGCATCACCGGGGCGTGACCGCCGGCGACCTTCTTCTGGATGGCCTCCCACTGGCTGGTCAGGCGCTGCACGTCGCGGGTGAGCTGCTCCTCGGTCGCGCCCTCGGCAGCGGTGCGGACGATGACGCCCGCGTGCTCCGGCAGGACCTCCTTCAGGATCTTCTTCAGTCGGGCACGCTCGGTGTCCGGCAGCTTGCGCGAGATCCCGTTCATCGAGCCGTTCGGCACGTAGACCAGGTAGCGACCCGGCAGCGAGATCTGGCTGGTGAGGCGGGCACCCTTGTGGCCGACCGGGTCCTTCGTGACCTGCACGAGGACCTTGTCGCCCGGCTTGAGCGCTGCTTCGATGCGGCGACCGTGGTTGCCGGTCTCGACGGAGTTCCAGTCGACCTCACCGGCGTAGAGCACGGCGTTCCGGCCACGACCGATGTCGACGAACGCCGCCTCCATCGAGGGCAGGACGTTCTGCACCTTGCCGAGGTAGACGTTGCCGATGAGCGACACGTTCTCGGACTTGGTGATGTAGTGCTCGGCGAGGATGCCGTCCTCGAGCACGCCGATCTCGATCGTCGACGAGCTGGAGCGGACGATCATCTGGCGGTCGACGCTCTCGCGGCGGGCGAGGAACTCGTCCTCGCTGACCACCTGACGGCGGCGTCCGGCGTCGCGGCCGTCACGACGGCGCTGCTTCTTCGCCTCGAGTCGGGTCGAGCCCTTGATGCGCTGCGGCTCGGTGATGAGCTCCGGCTCGCGGCGGCGCGGCTCCTGGTGGTCGCGCGGCTCGCGGGCCTCGCGGTCCGCGCTCGAACCACGGCGACGCGAGCGACGGCGCGAGCCGCCCTGGTCGTCGCGGTCGTCACGGTCCCGATCGCGGTCGAAGCGGTCCTCGCGGTCGTAGCGGTCGTCCTCGTCGCGGTCACGGTCGCGGTCGCGGTCGCGATCGAACCGGGGCGCGCGCTGCGGCAGCTCCGGCAGCACCGGCGCGTGGAAGATCAGGCTGAGCGTGCTCGTGGCCTTCGGCACGAACGGCTCGTCGGCGGGTGCGGCGTCGTCGTTCGCCTCGGCCGTCGGTGCGGCGTCGGCCGGACGGGAGGCGCGGTCCGCGTCCGCCCCGTCGCTCGCGGTGCCCGACTGGTCGCCCGTCACGACCGGCAGGTCACCGGTCAGCGTGCTCACGTCGTGCGGCTCGGCACCGCTGTCGGCCACGGCCTCGACCGCGACGGAGACCGCCCCGGTGTCGGTCGGCTCGACGGGCGATGCCGGGGAGTCCGGCGAATCGGGAGAATCCGGCGAATCGGGAGACCCGACGCTGGCCGCGGGACGGGCGTCAGCGCCGCCCGTCAGCGCGAGGGTCTCGTCGGCGTGGGGTGCCTGCTCGGCGCCCCCACGGGCCTCCTGGCCGGACGACCGGGCGCGGCGACCGCCGAACAGGCGGCTCCGGCGCTTCGGCGCGTTCTCGTCGTTGGTCGTGTTGTCGTTGTTCTGCTCCACCATGGACTGGTGCACTCCTCGGCCCCACTCGCACCCTTTCGGGCGGCGGGAATTCTGTAGTTGTGGCGGGCGGCGTCGACGCCCCCGCGCTCGCTGTCTCGTGACCGGTCTGCGTCAACTTCGCTTGCGTCCGCGCCCGTTCCGGTCCGGGCACCCGGCCCGGGTCGGCTCGGCGTCGGAGTGACGCTGTCCCGACCACAGTGCGCTCTCACCGCACCGGATCGTCCGGGTTCAGCCCGGTGGGGCGTCACTCGGAAAGCTCTCTTCGGTGTGCGGTTGGCCGCACGACCTCCAGGCATTATCGCATGCCGCACCCCGAAAGCACCGGAACCCGCATGCGATGATGACCGCGTGACCGCGTCTGCACCTGCCCCCCGTCGTCCGATCGCGATGGCGGTCTTCCTGCTCGTCACCGGGATCGTCGGCCTGTTCGGCTCGTTCCGGCTCGTCTTGGACGAGTTCACGAAGTACCAGAACCCGAAGGCCGTCCTGAGCTGTGACGTGAACCCCTTCATCAACTGCTCCGACGTGATGGCCAGCTGGCAGGGGCATCTGTTCGGGTTCCCGAACCCGCTGCTCGGCGTCATGGGGTTCGTCGCGCCGATCGCCGTCGCCGTGCTGCTGCTCGCCGGGTTCCGGAACGGTTCGCGCTGGTTCTGGATCGCGTTCAACGCCGGTGTCCTCCTGGCGTGGGTGTTCGTGACCTGGCTGTTCACGCAGACCGTCTTCGTCATCGGTGCCCTGTGCCCGTGGTGCATGCTCGTCTGGTCGATGACCATCCCGATGTTCTGGGTGTTCACGATCTGGAACGCCGCCCAGGGTCGCTTCGGCGCCGGAGCGCAGGGTGTCGGGCGGTCGCTCCTGCCCTTCAGCTGGGCGTTCGCGCTGGCGAACTACCTGGTCATCATCGTCACGATCATCATCAAGTTCCCCGCGGTCCTCACCAGCTTCTGAGCCGTCCCCGCTGCCCCTACGCTCGGGATCGATGAACGAGAACGAGAGCAGCAGGGCGCGCCGGGACGCCGCACGTGAACGCGCGCGAGCGGCACGGGCGGCGGAGCAGTCGCGCCGACGCCGCCTCCGCACACTCGGCATCAGCGGGATCATCGTCGGCGGCCTCGCGGTGATCGCGGTGGTGGTCCTGGTGATCGCGAACTCCGTGCAGCCCGCCGGTCCGGGGCCGCGCAACACGGCGAGCGACGGCGTCCTGCTCACCGGGGTCAACGGCAGGATCGTGCCCGTCGAGACGCGGGCGGTGCCCGACGGCGGGACCCCGACGCCGACCGAGCAGGACGGCTCCGAGACCGCGATCACGATCTACGCGGACTACATGTGCCCGTACTGCAACCAGTTCGAGACGGCCCAGATGTCCCGGATCCGGCAGTGGGTCGAGGACGGCACCGCGACCCTCGAGCTGCATCCGCTCGGGCTGCTCGACCGCGTGTCGCTCGGATCCCGGTACTCCACCCGCTCGGCTGCGGCTGCCGCCTGCGTGGCGGACCACGACCCGGACGCGTTCCTGGCGTTCAACAGCTCGCTGTACGAACACCAGCCCTCGGAGAGCACGCGCGGACTCACGAACGACGAGCTGGCGTCCCTCGCGCGCGGAGCGGGGGCGACGGACCCGGCCGTGACACCGTGCATCACCCGGCAGGACTTCGCCGGGTGGGTCGCCGACGCGACCAACCGGGCGATGCACGACCCGGTGCCGAACTCGTCGCTCGACGGGATCACGAGCACGCCGACGATCATCGTCGACGGCGAGCAGTACAACGCGGACGGCGCGGCGTCCCTCGCTGACGTCGACGCGTTCGCGGCCTTCGTCCGGAAGCACGGCAGGGCGTCCTAGCCGCGCGCACCGTCCCGCCGCGTCCTCGCCGTGCGACCGCCCGCCCGCCCGCCGCACGACGAACGGCCCCCGCTCCCGGATGGGAGCGAGGGCCGTCGGTCGTTCGGGGAGTGTTACTTCGCCGCGGCGTCGATCGCGGTGATGACGGTGCTCAGGTCGTCCAGGCGCTTGCCGTCGACGACGATCGTCGGCGTGCCGAAGCCCTGCGTGCCCGCGAGCGCCTCGTTCGTGGTGACGGCCTGCGTGGACTTCGTCACCCAGCCCTTGAACTGCTCGGACGACAGGCACTCGGACAGGTCAGAACCGGTCGCGCCGCCCGCCTTGACGAGCTTCGCGATCTCGGAGTTGGTCAGGCCCTTGGTGCCCTCGGCCGGCTGGTTCTCGAAGAACTGCGTCTGCACGTCGAGGAACTTGTCCGGCGCGTAGTTCGCCACGCACATGGCGGCGTTCGCGGCACGGCTGGCGTAGCGGGAGCCCGCGTAGCTGCGGTCGAGGATCGACACCGGCTGGATCGCCAGGGTCGCGTCGCCCGACTTCACCTTGTCGAGGATCTGGTCGGAGTAGGCCGCCTCGAACTGCTTGCAGACCGGGCAGGCCCAGTCGACGTACTCGGTGACCGTCACGGCACCGTCGCTGTTCGCTGTCGGGACCGGCGAGGCCGAGCCCGTCGCGGAGACGGCCGGCGTGGTCACCGGGGTGACCTTGCCGTCCTGGCCGGTGAACTGGATCGCCCCGGTGGCCATGTTCTTCGGCCCCGCTGCGGACACCACGGGCGCGTTGTTCACGTTCACCACGACGATCGCGATGATCGCGGCGATCGCCACGATGCCCAGGCCGATGCCGCCCTGCAGGAACCACTTGTTGCGGCGCTTGCGGCGCTTCTCGGCGTCGGCTCGCTGGCGTGCGACCTCTCGGGCGTGCTGACGCCGCTCGTTCTTGGTGGGTCGGTCGTTGTTCGTCACGTCGTGCCCGCCGCTCAGGCGAACCAGAGCGCGAGCTCGCGCGCGGCCGACTCGGGGCTGTCCGAACCGTGGACCAGGTTCTGCTGCACCTTGAGGCCCCAGTCGCGGCCGAGGTCACCACGGATGGTGCCGGGCGCGGCCGAGGTCGGGTCGGTGGTGCCGGCGAGCGAGCGGAAGCCCGCGATCGCACCGTTGCCGGCGACGCGCACGGCGACGACCGGACCGGACTGCATGAACTCGACGAGCGGCTCGAAGAACGGCTTGCCCTGGTGCTCCTCGTAGTGCGCGTCGAGCAGGTCGCGCGGTGCGGTGAGCATCTTCAGGTCGACGAGCTCGTAGCCCTTCGCCTCGATCCGGCGGAGGATCTCACCGGTCAGCTGGCGGGCGACGCCGTCGGGCTTGACGAGGACGAGGGTCTCTTCGAAGTCGGACACGCAGTACTCCCTGTGTTCGGGGTCGAATGTGGTGGTCAGTCCTCGCCCATGGCCGCTCGGCGCGCGGCGTTCTGGCGGTCCAGTTGACCGCCCTTGACGAAGCAGAAGACCCACAGCGCCAGGAACACCACGGCGACCGCGAACATGAACGGTTCGATGAACCCGGTGGCGAGGATGGCCGCCTGCAGCAGCCACCCGAACCCTACACCGGCCGGGTTGCCCGTCAGACGTGAGGCAGCTGCGAGGACGATGATCGCGCCGATGCCGCCGCCGAAGGCCGCTGCGGGCGGAAGCGTGCCCTTGCCGAAGACGACGAGCATGGGGAAGAAGAACATGATCGCCTCGAGCACCAGGGTGATCGAGAGCAGGCTCTCCTGCGCCCCGCGTTCGCGGCGCGGCTTCCGGGTGCGCGGTGCGCGGCCCGGCCGGGAGGCCCCTGGTGCGTCCGTCACTTCGCCTCGCCTTCGCGGTGCACGAGGTCCATGACCGCGCCCACCATCACGATGGAGCCCGCGACGAGCACGAGGGCGTCCTCGGCGTCCGCCTCGTCGGCCAGGCTGCGCGCTTCCTGCAGTGCGGACGCCAGGGACGGCTCGACGACGACGCGGTCCTCGCCGACCTCGTCGACGACGACCCGGGCGAACTCGTCCGCGTCGAGCGCTCGCTCCCCCGGCGGCTGCGTCACGACGAACGTGGCGACGGTGTCCTTGAGCGCGCGGACGAACCCGCGGGCGTCCTTGTCTCCGAGGATCCCGACGACGCCGACGACGTGCTCGGACGGGAACGCGACCGGCAGCGCCTCGGCCAGGGCCTTCGCACCGTGCGGGTTGTGCGCGGCGTCGACGACGACGGTCGGGTCGGTCGCGATGGGCTGCAGGCGACCGGGGCTCGTCGTGCCGGCGATGCCCTCGGACAGGACGTCCTCGTCGAGGGCCTGGGCCCCGCGGCCGAGGAACGACTCGACCGCCGCGATCGCCACGGCGGCGTTCTCGGCCTGGTGCCGGCCGAACAGCGGCAGGAACAGGTCGTCGTAGCGGCCGGCGATGCCCTGCACGGTGATGAGCTGTCCGCCCACGGCCGGGGTGACGTCGACGACGCTGAATCCCTGCGAGCTCGGCCTGCCCGCCGCTTCGCGACGGTCAGGTACCGGCTCGAAGGGGCCCACGGTGCCCTCGACGGCCAGGGTGGACTCGGTGAGTTCGGCGGCGCGCTCGAGTTCGGCGAGGGCCTCGGGGACCTGCCGGCTCGACACCACGGCGGACGACGGCTTGACGATGCCCGACTTGGTGCGGGCGATCTCGGCCACCGTGGCACCGAGCTGCTTCGCGTGGTCGATGGCGATCGGCGTGAACACCGACACCTGGCTCTGCACGACGTTGGTGGAGTCCCACTCGCCGCCCATGCCGACCTCGATCACGGCGACGTCCACCGGCGCCTCGGCGAAGCACGCCAGGGCGAGCACGGTGAGCGCCTCGAAGAAGGTCAGCGGGAGTTCGCCCTTGTCGGCGAGCTCGCGGTCGGTGATCTCGAGCACCGGGGCGATGTCGTCCCAGTTCTCGACGAACCGGTCCGCCGCGATCGGCTGGCCGTCGACCACGATGCGTTCCCGGATCGACACCAGGTGCGGGCTCGTCATCAGGCCGGTGCGCAGACCGTGTGCCCGGACGATGCTCTCGATGGTGCGCGCGGTCGACGTCTTGCCGTTCGTGCCCGTCACGTGGATCACCGGGTACGCCAGGTGCGGGTCGCCGAGCAGCTCGACGGCGCGGCGGGTGGCGGTCAGCCGGCGCTCGGGGGCCTGTTCACCGATGCGGGCGTACAGGGCGGCCTCGACGCGGCGGACCTCGTCGTCGTCGCCCCCGTAGGGCACGGCGTCGGCTGGAGCGTCTCCGGAGGGGCCGACCGGGATCCGGATGCCGTCCTCGTCGCGGCCGTCGAACTCGTCGTGTCCGACGAACTCCTCGTTCGCCTCGTGGTCGTCGTACTGGTCGTCGTCACTCATGCGCGTGCTACCTCCACGGATACCTTCGCACCGTCACCGACGTCGGTGGTGGTGTCGTCCGCCCCGAGGGGCAGGATCTCGACGCTCGTCGCCAGGGTCTCCCCCGCGATGAGCTCCTGGTGCGCGCGGACCGCGCCGTCGGCCGTGTCGTCCACCTGGAGGGTCAGGGCGATGCGGTCGCTGACGTCGAGGTCGGCGTCGCGGCGGGCCTGCTGGACGGCGCGGACGACGTCGCGGGCGAGCCCCTCGGCCTCGAGTTCGGGCGTGGTCACGGTGTCGAGCACCACGAAGCCGCCCTCGTCGAGGAACGCCACGGCCACCGAGGCGTCGGCCACGGTGAGGTCGAGCGAGTACTCGCCCTCGATCAGGTCGACGCCGCCGACGGTCACGCCGGAGTCGGTCGCGGTCCAGTCGCCCTTCTTGGCTGCCGGGATCACCTGCTGCACCTGCTTGCCGATGCGGGGGCCGGCGACGCGGGCGTTCACGGTGAGCTTCCGCTCGATGCCGTACTGCGCCAGCGACTCCTCGGCCTGCTCCTCGAGCACGACGCGCTTCACGTTGAGCTCGTCGCGCAGGATGTCGGCGAACGGTTCGACCGCCGCCGGGTCCGGCACCACCAGGGTCAGCGTGGCGAGGGGCAGCCGGACGCGCTTGCCGGTGGCCTTGCGGAGCGCCAAGCCCTTCGAGGCGACGTCGCGCACACGGTCCATCGCGTCGACGAGGGCGTCGTCGGCGGGGAACTCGTCGGGGTCCGGGAAGTCCGTCAGGTGGACGCTGCGCCCACCGGTCAGGCCCTTCCAGATCTCCTCGGTGACGAGCGGCGCGAGCGGGGCGGCGACCCTGGTCAGCGTCTCGAGCACGGTGTACAGCGTGTCGAACGCCGCGCGGGTCTCGATCCCGGCGTCCGCGTCGGCCCCGGTCCAGAACTTGTCGCGCGAGCGGCGGACGTACCAGTTCGTCAGCACGTCGGCGAAGTCGCGGACGGCCTGGGCAGCGAGCGGGGTGTCGAGCGCGTCGAGGTGCGTCCGGACGTCGGTGACGAGGACCCGGGTCTTCGCGAGCAGGTACCGGTCGAGCACGTCGGTCGAGTCGGTCCGGCGCTGGGCCCGGTACCCGTCGGGACCCGAGGCGTTCGCGTACAGGGTGAAGAAGTAGTACGTCGACCACAGCGGCAGCATGAACTCGCGGACACCCTGGCGGATGCCCTCTTCCGTGACGACGAGGTTGCCGCCGCGGATCACCGACGAGGACATCAGGAACCAGCGCATGGCGTCGGCGCCGTCGCGGTCGAAGACCTCGGAGACGTCCGGGTAGTTCCGGAGCGACTTCGACATCTTCTGGCCGTCCGAGCCGAGGACGATGCCGTGGCTGATGACGTTCCGGAACGCCGGACGGTCGAACAGCGCGGTGGAGAGCACGTGCATGACGTAGAACCAGCCGCGCGTCTGCCCGATGTACTCGACGATGAAGTCGGCCGGGCTGTGCGACTCGAACCACTCCCGGTTCTCGAACGGGTAGTGCACCTGGGCGTACGGCATCGACCCGGAGTCGAACCACACGTCGAACACGTCGGTGATCCGGCGCATCGTCGAGTTGCCCGTGGGGTCGTCGGGGTTCGGCCGCGTCAGATCGTCGATGAACGGGCGGTGCAGGTCGACCTCGCCCTCGGCGTTCACCGGCAGGCGGCCGAAGTCGCGCTCGATGTCGGCGAGCGAGCCGTACACGTCGGTGCGCGGGTACTCGGGGTCGTCGGACTGCCACACCGGGATCGGCGTGCCGAAGTAGCGGTTGCGCGAGACCGACCAGTCGATGGCGTTGCCGACCCACTTGCCGAACTGGCCGTCCTTGACGTTGTCCGGCACCCAGTTGATGTCCTGGTTGAGCTGGCCCATGCGGTCGCGGAGTTCGGTGACGCGGACGAACCACGACGAGACGGCCTTGTAGATGAGGGGCTTCCGGCACCGCCAGCAGTGCGGGTAGCTGTGCTCGTAGGACGCCTGGCGGAGCAGTCGCCCGGCGTCGCGGACGGCCTTCGTCAGCGGCTTGTTCGCGTCCGACCAGAGCATCCCGGCGACCTCGCCGAACTGGGACGTGAAGACGCCGCCCTCGTCCAGCGACAGCACGACGGGGATGCCGGCTGCTGCGCAGACCTCTTGGTCGTCGGCGCCGTAGGCCGGGGCCTGGTGCACGATGCCGGTGCCCTCCCCGGTCTCGACGTACTCGGCGACCAGGATGCGCCAGGCGTTGTCGTACCCCTCCTGCTCGGCCAGGAAGTCGAACAGGCGCTCGTACTCGACGCCATCGAGCTCGGCGCCCGTCAGCGTGCGCGCGACGGCGGCGAGCGCCTCGTCGCCCGAGGCGTAGCCGAGCTCCTTCGCGTGCGCGGCCACGGTGTCGGACGCGAGGAGGTACGAGGCGGAACCCGCTTCGCCACCGTCAGCCGCGCCTCCAGGGCCCGCCGGTACGACCGCGTAGGTGATCGCCGGTCCGACCGCCAACGCGGCATTCGTGGGGAGGGTCCAGGGGGTCGTCGTCCAGGCGAGTGCCCGCACACCGGTCAGGGCGAGCGCGGAAGCGCGGTCGCCGTGCAGCGGGAACGAGACGGTGACGGACTGGTCCTGGCGCATCTTGTAGACGTCGTCGTCCATGCGCAGCTCGTGGTTGGAGAGCGGCGTCTGGTCGTTCCAGCAGTACGGCAGGACCCGGAAGCCCTCGTACGCCAGGCCCTTGTCCCAGAGCTGCTTCCACGCCCAGAGCACGCTCTCCATGAAGGTGACGTCGAGGGTCTTGTAGTCGTCCTCGAAGTCGACCCAGCGCGCCTGGCGGGTGACGTACTCCTGCCACTCGTCGGTGTACTGCAGCACGGACTTCTTGGCGGCGGCGTTGAAGACGTCGATACCCATGGCGTCGATCTCGTGCTTCTCGGTGATGCCGAGCTGGCGCATCGCCTCGAGCTCGGCGGGCAGGCCGTGGGTGTCCCAGCCGAAGCGGCGGTGCACCTGCTTGCCGCGCATGGTCTGGTAGCGCGGGAAGACGTCCTTGGCGTAGCCCGTCAGCAGGTGCCCGTAGTGCGGCAGGCCGTTGGCGAAGGGCGGGCCGTCGTAGAAGGTCCACTCCGGGCAGCCCTCGCGCGCGTCGATGGACGCCTGGAACGTGTCGTCGCGCTTCCAGAAGGCGAGGATGCCCCGCTCGACGGCGGGGAAGCTCGGCGAGGGGACGACGCCATCGGCATCGGCGTTCAACGGGTACGGCACCGGGACTCCTTGTGGGTTCGCTCGATCTCCACGAGGACGGAAGCAGGTTCCGCGGTACCACCTCGTTTGCCGCCCAACGTGCGCTGTGCGACCACTCTGTGTCGGGGGTGGTGACGGTCCCGAACCCGCCCGGTTCTACTGACGGAGGCGCTGATGCGCTCCGCGTTCTTCCGGAAGCTCCCCGGTGATGGCCGGATCGACGCTCTTGGAACACGACTTTACCGGACGGGAGCATGCTTGAGTGATGCCCGCAGAAGAACGCCCCGAGTCACTCGTCACCGTCCTGATCGCGTTCGGGGCGAACCTGCTCGTCGCGATCGCGAAGACGATCGCCTCGCTCGTCTCGGGTTCGGCCTCGATGGTGGCCGAAGCGGCGCACTCCTGGGCGGACACCGGCAACGAGGTGTTCCTGCTCGTCGCGGAACGACGCGGCGGCAAGAAGCGGGACACCGCGCACCCGCTCGGGTACGGACGCGAGACCTACATCTGGTCGATGTTCGCCGCGTTCGGCCTGTTCACGGCCGGTGCGATCGTCTCGATCTACCACGGCATCTCGGAGTTCGGGGACACCGGGCCGGCCGAGGACGTCGTGCTCAACTACGTCGTGCTCGGGGTCGCGTTCCTGCTCGAGGGCACGAGCTTCCTGCAGGCCTACCGGCAGGCGCACGGTGCCGCGACCAAGCGCAAGGTCCCGGTGCTGCGGCACGTGCTGCAGTCGTCGAACCCGACGCTCCGTGCGGTGTTCGCCGAGGACGCGGCGGCGCTGATCGGCCTGGTCGTGGCGTTCCTCGGGGTGTTCCTGCACCAGGTCACCGGGCTGGCGGTCTTCGACGCGCTCGGCTCCATCGCGATCGGTGTGCTGCTGGGGGTCGTCGCGATCGTCCTGATCGACCGCAACCGCCGGTTCCTGCTCGGCGAGAGCACGTCCCCCGAGCTCGAGAACGCGGTGCTCGTCGAGCTGCTGGGCCGGTCGCAGGTCGAGCGGGTCACCTACCTGCACCTGGAGTTCGTGGGGCCGTCGCGGGTGTACCTCGTCGCGGCCGTCGACCTGACGGGCAACGAGACCGAGGAGCACGTGGCGGTGCGGTTGCGTGACGTGGAGAAGTCGCTCGAGGACAGCCCGTACATCGAGGAGGCCGTCCTCACCCTGAGCTACCCGGGCGACGAGTCGCTGGTGCCGACCGACGGCGACGTGCCCGAGGTCGTCCGGGACGGCACCGCTTCGGACGTGGCGTCCGGTGGCGCGGGGACCCTGCGGACGGAGTGACGCGTCCGAGGCCGGACGGGTGGGCGTCGGGCGAGCTTCGGGCGGTCGGGAGGGTCGTGGCTTGGCCGAGAAACGCCGTCGTCTTCCGCTGACGCCGCCAGGTCGCCAACACACCGCCGAACGTGGCGGCGTCTCGCGAGCTGCGCGGCGTCCCGCGAGGACGCCGGCGTGTGGCGCGCACGAGAACGCGGCCCACCACCGGACTGGAGGCGCGGCACCAGCCCGCAACGAGCCTCCCGGCCCGCCACCGGCTGCGCCCACCGCACGACGCCGGCGTCTGCGCATCACGCCGGCGTCATGCGTCTACGCATCACGCTGGCGTCACCGCATCATGCCGGCGTCATGCGTCTAGGCATCACGCCGGCGTCACCGCGAGACGCCGCCACGTGCGCGAGACGCCGCCGAATTCGGCGGCGTCTCGCGGGGAACGGGGCGTGGTGCCGACACGACGGCGTCTTGCGTCAGGACTTTCGCGCTACACGATCGCGTCTCGTCGCGGCGAGACGCCGGCGTGTCAGCGGGCGTCGAGGCCCGCGACCACCGGGGTGAGCGCCGCCGCGACGTACTCGACGAGCGCACGGCGGCCGACCCCGTCGGTGACCCACACCCCGAACGCAGCGGCGGCGGCCCCGAGCATCGCGCCGGACACCGTCTGCGGCCAGAGCGAGCGCGACTGCTCCCCCGTGCGGCCCGCGACGAAGGCGGCGACGGCCTCGTGCTGCGCCGTCACCCGGACCGCGACGCCCGCCACCAGCTCGGGCCCGATGCCCATCACCTCGGCCTGCGCGACGGCCCACGGAACCCGCTCGGGGTCGTGGGCACGGGCTGCGGCGAGGAGCGCCTGCTCGACGGCCCGGACGACGCTCGGCTCGGTCGACGCGGCGAGGTACCCGGGCAGGCCGGCGACGGCGGCGTCGAGCTCGAGCCACATCACGTCGGCCTTCGCCGGGAAGTAGTTGAAGAACGTCGCGCGGCTGACCCCGGCGCGGGCGGCGATCTGGTCGACCGTGGTGCGTCCGTACCCCTGCTCGAGGAAGAGCTCGGCGGCGGCGTCCGCGAGCACCTCGGCGCTCGATCGTCGGGGGCGGCCACCGCGGCGGATCGGTTCGTCCATGGGCCCCAGTAAACCGCTAGACTCGATCCGCCATGATCTTGGACTCAGTACAGAAAACCCTCACCGCAGTCGCGGGCGCCTCGGCGGTCCTGCTCGTCCTGGCTGCCTGCAGCGGACCGGGCACGAGCACCGGGAGCAGCACCCCGGTCGCGGGCGGCACGCTCACCTACGCCTCAGGCGACGCCGAACCGACCTGCCTCGACCCGCACGTCGGCGGCAACTACCCGCAGGCGCTCCTGGCGACGCAGTACATCGAGGAGCTCGTCGGGCTCGAGGACGGCAAGCCGACACCCGAGCTCGCGACGAAGTGGACCACGAGCGACGACGGGAAGACCCTGGCGTTCACCCTGAGGGACGACGTCTCCTTCACCGACGGCACCCCGTTCGACGCCGCCGCGGTCGTGGCGAACATCGAGCACGTGCAGGACCCGGCCACCGCCTCGAGCACCGGCTACCTGGCACTGCAGTCCATCACGAAGGCGACCGCCACCGACGAGCACACCGTCACGCTGACGCTGAGCCGGCCGGACAGCGCGCTGCTCGAGTCCTTCTCGCAGCCCTGGCTGGGCATGGAGTCCCCGAAGGCGCTCGAGCGCGAGCAGGCGACGAACTGCGAGTCCCCCGTCGGCACCGGCCCGTTCCGGGTCACCGGCTGGAAGCACGGCGACCGCGTCACCCTGACGAAGAACACCGATTACTGGGGGGCGACGAAGCCGCGCCTGTCCGGCATCACGTGGCGGTTCCTGCCGGACTCGACCTCGCGCTACGCCGCGCTGCAGTCCGGCCAGGTCGACGTGATCGACAACGCCCAGCCCGACCAGCTCAAGGCCGCGTCGGCGAAGGGAGCGATCCGCGACCTCGACGCCCCGCGCCCCGGTGCCTCGAACCGGCTCGAGCTGAACTCCGGTCACGGGGTCTTCCGCGACGAAGCGGTGCGCCAGGCCTTCATCGCCGGTGCCGAGATCGACCCCGGCCTGCAGTCGCTGTTCCTCGGCACCGCGAAGCGCTCGTACTCGGTGCTCTCGAGCGCTGAGCCGCTCGCGTACTCGGAAAAGAGCCGGTTCGACCACTCTCCGTCCAAGGCGAAGCAGCTCCTCGACGACGCCGGGTGGAAGGTCGGCTCGGACGGCATCCGCGAGAAGGACGGCCAGCAGCTCACCGTGACGTTCCCCGTCTCGACGAACCAGTCGGTGCCGGCCGAGCGCAGCCTGTTCCAGCAGATCCAGGCGTCCGAGAAGGCCGTCGGGTTCAAGGTCGTGCTCGACGAACTCGACCTGTCCAGCTGGTACGCCGCTCTCGCAGCGAACGAGTACGACCTCGTCAGCGCCCCGTACACGAAGGTCGGTCCCGACGTCCTGCGCATCCTGTACGACAGCGCGAGCATCGAACCGGCACCGTCCGGCTACTTCGCGAACCTCGCCCAGCTCGACGACCCCGCGCTCGACCGGCTGCTCGAGCGGGCCGCCCGCACCTCGGACGCCGACGAGCGCGCCGACCTGTACGAGCAGGCCCAGAAAGCGATCCTGGCGAGCGGCACGGTGCTCCCCCTGTACGACCAGCAGAACCACTTCCTGGTGCGCTCGGCCGTGCACGGCATCCAGACGACCCCGGTCTCGACGCCCTGGTTCGGCACCGCCTGGATCGACCGCTGACCCGGATGCGATGGGTCTGGTGGGCCGTCCGGCGGCTCGCCGGGGGCATCGGCGTGCTCTGGGCCGTCGCGACGATCGTCTTCGTCGCGATCCGGCTCATCCCGGGTGACCCGGCGCTCGCGATCCTCGGCGGACCGGGCTCGCAGGCCTCGGCCGAGGCCGTCGCCCAGGTCCGCCACGAGTACGGCCTCGACCAGCCGGTCCTGGTGCAGTACGCGGTGTTCCTCGGACGCCTGGCGACCGGCCAGCTCGGGGACTCGTACGCCTTCCGCACCCCGGTCGCGACGCTCCTCGCCCAGCAGCTGCCCGTCACGCTGACGCTCGCGGTCGCCGGCCTCGTCGTCGCCTGGGTGCTGGCGATCGTCGCCGCGTGGGCCTCGACGCAGCGCGGCCGGATCGCCGCCGAGCTCACCAGCGCCCTGAGCGTCACCGCGAGCGTGATGCCGCACTTCTGGCTCGGCAGCGTGCTCATCGTGGTGTTCGCCACCTCGCTGGGATGGGTGCCGGCGGTCAGTGACGGCACCGCGCGCGGGTGGGTGCTCCCGGTGCTGACCGTGGCCGTGCCGGTCGCCGGGTACCTGGCCGAGACCGTGCGCGACGGCGTGGTCGACGCGCAGCGCTCCGCCTTCGCACTCGCCGCCCGGGGCCGGGGCGAGACCCGCGTCGGACTGTTCGGACGCCACCTGCTCCGGCACGCAGCCCTGCCCGGGATCGCGCTGTCCGCATGGGCCTTCGGGTCGCTCGTCTCCGGAGCCGTGGTCGTCGAGTCCGTGTTCGCCCTGCCCGGCATCGGCCGTGCCCTCGTCACCGCCGTCACCCAGCGGGACATGCCGCTCGTCGCCGGCATCGCGATGGTGTCGGCGGCAGCGTACGTCGTCGTACTCGCCGTGGCCGACCTGGTCGAGCGTGCCGTCGACCCGCGCAGCAACGCACGGAACGCGACCTCCCGCCCTGGCGACGCGCGACGCCGTGGACCCGGCCGTCCGGCGGGCGCGCGGTGAGCGGGATCGCCGACCCGGGCCTCCAGACCGGAGCGCCCGGCCACCAGACCGCCGCCGGCACCGAGCGCGTCCGTGGGGGGACGCTCGGCGCCGGCGGCATCACCGCGGGGGTGGTCGTCCTGGTCGCCGTCGTGGCGGCGGCGTGGCCCGCCCTGCTCGGCGGCGGGGACCCGCTCGCGGTGCACCCAGCAGATGCCCTGGCTGCGCCGAGCGGCGCGCACCCGTTCGGCACCGACGAGTCCGGACGCGACGTCCTGGCACGGGTGGTCGCGGGGACCCGCGCATCGCTCGTCGTCGGCGTCGCCGCGACCCTGATCGGCGGCGGGGCGGGCGTCCTGCTCGGCGTCGTCGCCGGGCTCGGCGCCGGGGCCGGACGACTCGGACGCCTGCTCGACGCCGTCATCGGCCGCGTCACCGAGGTCGCGTTCGCCCTGCCACTGCTGCTCGTCGCCCTGGTCGTCATCGCCGTGACCGGTCCGGGTCCGGTGCCGGCGGTGCTCGCGGTCGGCTTCGCGACCGCTCCCGGCTACGCCCGGATCGTGCGCGGTCTGGTCCGGGCCGCCCGGAGTTCGCAGGTGGTCGAGACGGCGGTGCTGCTCGGCCGCTCCCCCGCCCGCACCGTGGTCCGACACGTGCTGCCGACGGCGCTCTGGCCCGTCGTCGCCGTCGCCACGCTCGGGGTCGGGCAGGCGGTCGTGTGGGCCTCGGCGCTGAGCTACCTCGGCGTCGGCACGCCCCCGCCCGCGCCGGAGTGGGGCGCGATGCTCGCCGACGGTCGCACCTACCTGCAGACCGCGCCGTGGATGAGCACCTTCCCCGGACTCGCGATCGTGGTGCTCGCGACCGCCGTCACCGTGCTCGGCCGGGCGATCCGACGGACCGGGGCCACGCGGTGAGCGCCGTCCTCGACGTCCGGGGGCTCACCGTCGCCATCGGTGGCACCCCGATCGTGCACGGTGTCGACCTGCGCGTCGACGCCGGCGAGTGCGTCGCCCTGGTCGGGGCGTCCGGCTCCGGCAAGACCGTCACCGCCCGCGCCGTGCTCGGCCTGTCCGCGCCCGGCGCCGCCGTGCAGGCCGACGTGTTCGCGGTCGACGGTGTCGACGTCGACGGGTACACGGACCGGCGGTGGCGCCGGCTGCGGGGATCACGGGTCGGCTACGTCGGCCAGGAGGCCCTGGGCGCGTTGGACCCGCTGCGCCCCGTCGGGCGCGAGGTCGCCGACAGCCTCCGCCTGCACACCGAGATGCGTGCGGCCGAGCGCGTGGACGCCGTGCGCGACGCCCTGACCGCGGTGGGCCTCGACCCGGACATCGCGACCGACGGTCGGCTCGCCGGAACGCTGTCGGGCGGGATGCGACAGCGGGCCCTCATCGCCGCGGCCACCGTCGGGTCCCCCGCGCTGCTGGTCGCCGACGAACCGACGACCGCGCTCGACGCCGGGGTCGCCGTCACCGTGATGGAGCAGCTGCGGGCGGCGCAGACACGGGGCGCCGGACTGCTCGTCATCACGCACGACCTGGGGCTCGTCGCGGGGTGGGCCGACCGGGTCGCCGTCGTGCACGAGGGCCGGATCGTCGAGGAGGGCGCGGTCGCCGAGGTCTTCGCGGCACCGACGCACCCCGCGACCCGGGCGCTGGTGCGCGCGGCCGGTGCTGCCGCGTCGCCCGCTGCCGTTCCGACCTCGCACGGTTCGGAGCCGACCTCGCATGGTGCGAGGGGGGTGCTCGCGGCGCAGGGACTCTCGCGGGGGTACGGCGCGCTGCTCGCGGTCGACGACGTGTCGTTCGCGCTCGAGCGGGGACGGGTGCTCGGGGTGATCGGCGCCTCGGGCTCGGGCAAGACGACGCTGGCGCGGATGCTCCTCGGGCTCGAGACGCCCGACGCCGGCACGGTCACCCTCGACGACGGGCCCTGGGTCCCGCTGCCCGAGCGCGAGCGACGCCCCCGACGACACCGGGTCGCGGCCGTCGTGCAGGACCCCGGCGCGACGTTCGACGAACGGTGGAGCGTGGAGCGGGTCCTCGCCGACGCGTTCTCGCGCGGTGACGAACGGCGGGCTCGCGGGGCGCTCGGCGAACGGGTCGACGCGGCACTGCGGCAGGTCGACCTCGACCCCGTGCTGCGGTCCCGCTCCCCCCGCACCCTGTCCGGCGGGCAACGGCAGCGGCTCGCGATCGCCCGCGCGCTGGCGACCGACCCCGAGGTGATCGTGCTCGACGAGCCGGTGACCGCCCTCGACGCCACGGTGCAGGACGCCGTGCTGCGGCTGCTCGAACGGCTCCGCGACGAGACCGGGGTGGCGATGGTGTTCGTGTCGCACGACCTGCGAGCGGTCCGTCGGATGGCGGACGACGTCCTCGTGGTGCACCGCGGCGCGGTCGTCGAGCACGGACCGGCCGCCGAGGTCTTCGCGCACCCCGCCCACCCGGTGACCGCACGGCTGCTGCACGCCGCCGAGCGGCTGGCAGCGGGCCTCGGCGCCGGCCGGCCCGCCACCGACCTCACGGGCTGAGCGACAGTCCACGCGCGCTCGCGCCCGTGGACTGTCGCTGCGCGCGTGACGTCACCGCGGCCCCGTGGTCAGGAACCGGAGGGTTCCTTCTGCGCCGCGTCGGCCGAGATGATCGGGATCTCGCTCGTCGAGAAGTCCTTCGCCCAGTCGGACTTCGCGAGCTCCGACGTCGGGTCGTTGTAGTCCTCGATGACGCCGGCGATCTCGTCCTCGGAGCCGACCGTCGGGCCGGAGCCCATGAGCGGGCTCGCGGCGGTCTCCTTGGTGAAGTACACCGCGACCAGGCCGATCACGGCGGCGAGCATCAGGTAGAACGCGGGGATGTCCTCGGCCCAGCCGTACCCGGCGTCCTTCGCGGCGTTGATGAGCGCGGCGGTCGCGAGCGGGGTGGTCCCGCCGAAGAGCGACACCGACACGTTGAACGCGATCGCCAGGGCGCCGTAGCGGATGATCGTCGGGAACAGCGCGGGCAACGTCGACGGCATGGTCGAGGTGAACGTGACCAGCACGACGCCGAGGATCAGCAGGCCGGCGAAGACGCCGACGCCGGTGCCGGTCTGGACCAGCTTGAGGGCCGGCCAGGACAGCAGGATGAAGCCGATGCAGCCGGCGGCGAGCACCGGACGGCGCCCGAACCGGTCGGACAGTCGGCCACCGAAGGTGATGACGACCATCATGAGCAGCATCACGATGACGATGAGGATCAGGCCGAACGTGGCGTTCTGGCCGAGGTTCTGCTCGAGGTAGGTCGGCATGTACGACAGCAGCATGTAGTCGGTCACGTTGAAGACCAGGACCAGGCCGATGCAGATGATGAGCGAGCGCCAGTTCTCGGCGAAGAGCTTGAGGAACGGGGTCTTCTGGCCCTCGCGCTCGGCGGCCTGCTCCTGCTGCTTCTGGAACGCCGGGGTCTCCTCGAGCTTGAGACGCAGGTAGAGGCCGATCAGGCCGAGGGGCCCCGCGATGATGAACGGGATGCGCCAGCCCCAGCTGAGCAGGGCGTCCTCGGACAGGCCGAACTGCAGGCCGGTGACGATCGAGGCGCCGAGCACGTAGCCGGCGAGGGTGCCGAACTCGAGCCACGAGCCCATGAAGCCGCGGCGCTTGTCGGGCGAGTACTCGGCGATGAAGGTCGCGGCGCCGCCGTACTCACCACCGGTCGAGAAGCCCTGCACGAAGCGGGCGACGAGCAGCAGGACCGGGGCCCAGAAGCCGATCGTGTCGTACGACGGGATCAGGCCGATCATGAGCGTGCCGGCGGCCATCAGGATCATCGTCAGCGCGAGGACCTTCTGGCGGCCGATCTTGTCGCCGATCGGGCCGAACACGGCACCGCCGATCGGGCGCACGATGAACGCGGCGGCGAAGAAGCCGAACGTGGCGACGATGTTCGCCGCCGGGTCGCCCTGCGGCAGGAACACCTGCGAGATGGTGACCGTCAGGTACGCGAAGATGCCGAAGTCGAACCACTCCATGGCGTTGCCGAGCGCGGCAGCCGCGACGGCACGCTTGAGCAGCGACTCCTCGACGACGGTGACGTCGTCCTTCGTCAGATCGCGACGAGCGCGCTTCGCGGCGCCCTTCGTGCGCAACGGCCGATCGCCGTGCTGGTGGGGTGCGTTGTTCGGTGCCAAGTCGTTCCTCCGGGGTGCGGTGCTTCCTTCGGGCGTCCGGCGGACGGCGACGTTGCAGCTCCTGCGAACCCTGCGCTCGCCGGACAAACCCAGGAAGACTAGCAGGCTCCGGGCGTGTCCGACAGGTCGGTGTGCTAGGCGCCGATCGGCGATGGCCGCGAGCCGCCCGTCGTCCGGCTGCGCGCCCGTGCGCGGCCGCTACGATTGGGGCACCGCGCGTCAGGCGCGGAACACTCAGGCACCTCATCACGGACTCGGTGCCGCACACACGGACGGAAGGTGCACCATGACCAAGCCCATGCCCGAGAAGCCGAGCGTCGACGGACTGGAGCAGGTCTGGGGGCCCGTCTGGGAACAGGACGGCACCTACCGCTTCGACCGCGACGCCGCCGGTCACCGCGACGCCGTGTGGTCGATCGACACCCCGCCGCCCACCGCCTCCGGCTCGCTGCACATCGGCCACGTGTTCTCGTACACGCACACCGACCTCAAGGCCCGGTTCGAGCGCATGCGCGGCAAGCACGTGTTCTACCCGATGGGCTGGGACGACAACGGCCTGCCCACCGAGCGTCGCGTGCAGAACTACTACGGGGTCCGCTGCGACCCGACCCTGCCGTACGACCCCGAGTTCACGCCGCCGTTCGAGGGCGGGGACGGCAAGTCCTCGAAGGCCGCCGACCAGCTGCCCGTGTCGCGCCGCAACTTCATCGAGCTGTGCGAGCGCCTGACCGTGCAGGACGAGCAGCAGTTCGAGGAGCTCTTCCGCACGCTCGGCCTGTCGGTCGACTGGACCCAGTCGTACCGCACCATCGACGACACCTCGCGGGCCAGCGCCCAGCGCGCGTTCCTGCGCAACCTCGAGCGTGGCGAGGCCTACCAGGCCGACGCCCCGACCCTGTGGGACGTCACGTTCCGCACCGCGGTCGCGCAGGCCGAGCTCGAGGACAAGGAGATGCCCGGCGCGTACCACGGCATCGCCTTCCACCGCACCGACGGCGGCGACGACGTCGTCATCCAGACCACCCGCCCGGAGCTCCTGCCCGCCTGCGTCGCCCTGGTGGCACACCCGGACGACGAGCGGTTCCAGGACCTCTTCGGCACCACGGTCCGCTCCCCGCTGTTCGACGTCGAGGTCCCGGTGCTGGCACACCACCTGGCGCAGAAGGACAAGGGCGCCGGCATCGCGATGGTCTGCACCTTCGGTGACACCACCGACGTCGTGTGGTGGCGCGAGCTGCAGCTGCCGAACCGCGCGATCATCGGCTTCGACGGCCGCGTGCGTTCCGACGAGCCCGCCTGGATCGAGTCGGCGACGGGCCGGGAGCTCTACGCCGAGATGGCCGGCAAGACCGTGTTCTCGGCCAAGAAGGTCGTCGTCGACGCCCTGACCGAGTCCGGCGAGCTGATCGGTGACGTCAAGACCATCCAGCACCCGGTGAAGTTCTTCGAGAAGGGCGACAAGCCCCTCGAGATCGTGTCGACCCGCCAGTGGTACATCGTGAACGGTGCGCGCGACGAGCAGCTGAAGAGCACGCTGCGCCAGCGCGGCGAGGAGATCGCGTTCCACCCGGACTTCATGCGCGTCCGCTACGACAACTGGGTCGGTGGCCTCTCCGGCGACTGGCTCATCTCGCGCCAGCGCTTCTTCGGCGTGCCGCTGCCGGTCTGGTACCCGCTCGACGCCGACGGCAACCCGGTGTTCGACCAGCCGATCGTGCCGACCGAGGCGCAGCTGCCCGTCGACCCGGCCTCCGAGCCCGCCCCCGGCTTCACCGAGGACCAGCGCGGCGTGCCCGGCGGGTTCCAGGGCGAGCTCGACGTCATGGACACCTGGGCCACCTCGTCGCTCACCCCGCAGCTCGCGGGCAAGTGGGAGACCGACCCGGCGCTCTACGACCTGGTGTACCCGTACGACGTCCGCCCCCAGGCGCAGGACATCATCCGCACCTGGCTGTTCACCACCGTGCTCCGCAGCCAGCTCGAGGCCGACGTGGTCCCGTGGAAGCACGCCTCGATCTCCGGCTTCATCGTCGACCCCGACCGCAAGAAGATGTCGAAGTCGAAGGGCAACGTCGTCACGCCGCTGTCGATCCTCGAGCAGCACGGCGCCGACGCGGTCCGCTACTGGGCGGCCTCGTCGAAGCTCGGCACCGACGCGGCGTTCGACCCGCAGAACCCGAAGCAGATCAAGGTCGGCCGCCGTCTGGCGATCAAGGTGCTCAACGCGGCGAAGTTCGTCTACGGCTTCCCGCTGCCCGAGGGCGCCACCAGCGTCACCGAGGCACTCGACGTCGACATGCTCGCCGAGCTCGGCGCGGTCGTCGAGCAGGCCACCGCGGCGTTCGACGGCTTCGACCACGCCCGTGCCCTCGAGATCACCGAGCGCTTCTTCTGGACGTTCTGCGACGACTACCTGGAGCTCGTGAAGGAGCGCGCCTACGGCACCGCGTCCGACGCGACGCACGAGACGCAGGCGAGTGCGGTCCTGGCGCTGCGCGGCGCGATCGACGTGCTGCTCCGGCTGCTGGCACCGTTCCTCCCGTACGCGACGGAAGAGGTGTGGGCCTGGACCCACGACACCAGCGTGCACCGGGCCTCCTGGCCGACCGCGGCCGACCTGCCGACCGAGGCGGCCCCCACCGGGCTGCTCGCGGCCGTCGGACAGGCGCTCATCGGCATCCGCGGCGCGAAGACGGCGGCGAAGGCGTCGCAGAAGACGCCCGTGACGCGTGCGGTCGTGGCGGCACCCGCCGAGACGCGGGTGCTCATCGAGCGCGCAGCGGTGGACCTGGCGGCCGTGGGCCGGATCGAGAACCTGTCGTTCGTCGACGGCGACGAGCTCGCCGTCACCGAGATCGAGCTCGCGGAGCAGCCGGCGTCGTAGGCTCGCGCACGACGCATGGTGAGCCGGAATGGTCGGGTCCGTCAGGCGGACCCGACCATTCCTGCTCACGAAACGAACGGACTGGAGGCACGGATGCAGTTGGGCACACGCTGGAACGTGGGTGGGGAGCCGCCTGCGCGACTGCCCGAGGTGATGGTCGTCGCCGTGCGCGAGGTCGAGGACGAACTCGCGGCGGAATCCGTCGACACGGCGACGTGGGGCTGGACCCTGACGTTCCTCGAGGGCAAGCCGATCGTCGAGCTCGACGACGGGACCTCGATCCACCTCGACGCGCTCGGGCACGCCCAGGTGACGAACCCCGACGACGCGGGCGAAGAGGACTAGCGCGCGGCGCGCTGCGCGTGGTTCGCTGCGCGGACCTCGCTCGGTGTGCACGAATGGTCGGGTCCCCGGTGGGGACCCGACCATTCCTGCTCACGATGCGGACGCCCCCTCCGGGGAGCGCCCGCGTGATCGCCGAGGGATCAGGACTCGGCGAGCCAGGTGCGCAGGACCTCGTTCACCTCGGCGGTGTGCGTGGTGAGCAGGCCGTGCGGGGCGCCCTCGATCTCGACGTACTCCGCCGCGGGCAGGGCCTGGGTGAAGCGTCGGCCGGTGGCGTCGATGGGCAGGATGTTGTCCGACGTGCCGTGCACGATCAGGGCGGGGACGGTGACCTTCGGGATGTCCTGGCGGAAGTCGGTCGGCCAGGTCAGGGGTGCTGCAGCGGACGCGATCGAGCCGGAGCCGGCCGCGATGTTCCAGGCGTTGCGGACCTGCTCCTCGGAGATGCGGGAGCCGAGGTTCTCCGACAGGTTGAAGAAGTCCTGGTAGAAGTTCGTGAAGTACGCGTAGCGGTCCTTCGCCACGTCGGCGGCGACGCCCTTGAAGAACGACATCGGGCCGGCGCCGTCGGGGTTGTCGTCGGTGATGGCGAGGAACGGCTCGAGCGAGGCCAGGAACGCGACCTTCGCGATCCGGTCCTCACCGTGGCGGCCGATGTAGCGGGCGATCTCACCGGTGCCCATCGAGAAGCCGACGAGGATCACGTCGCGCAGGTCGAGGGTCTCGAGGACCGTGTGCAGGTCGTCGGCGAAGGTGTCGTAGTCGTAGCCGGTGGACGGCTGCGAGGACTGGCCGAAGCCACGGCGGTCGTACGTGATGACGCGGTAGCCGGCCTCGAGGAGCATCGGGACCTGCCCCTCCCACGAGTTGCCGTCGAGGGGGAAGCCGTGGATCAGCACGATCGGCTGCCCCTGGCCCTTGTCCTCGTAGTGGAGTTCGATGTCGACGCTGTTCTCGGTTCCGACGGTGATGGCACCCATGATCGTTCCTTCCCTGGGTATCGCGGAGAACGATCGTTCTCCGCCGATGTGGACTACAGTAGAGAACGCCCGTTCCCGGCGCAAGTCGAGAACGGTGAACACTCAGGGAACGGGGTACACACATGGCCACCAGCACCGTCGAGCCGGACGTCCGAGCACACATCGTCGAGGTCGCGGACCAGCTGTTCTACACGCGCGGGATCCAGTCCGTGGGGATGGACGAGATCCGCACGGGCGCAGGGGTCTCCCTCAAGAAGCTGTACGCGGCGTTCCCCGGCAAGGAGCAGCTCATCGCCGCGGTGCTCGCCGGCCGCCACGACATGTGGGAGCAGGGCGTGCACGGCGCGGTCGAGGCTGCGGCCAGCCCGCGCGACAAGCTCCTGGCGGTCTACGACTTCCTCGAGTCGTGGTTCGGCGACGACACGTTCCGCGGCTGCGGGTTCATCAACGCGTTCGGCGAGCTCGGCGCGACCTCGCCCGCGGTCGCCGAGATCGCGCGCGAGCACAAGGACTCGTTCCAGCGGTTCGTGCAGCGGCTCACCGCCGAGGTCGTCACCGACCCCGAGCACGCCGAAGAGCTCGCCGCGCAGCTCGCACTGCTCGCCGAGGGCGCGCAGACCACCGCGGCCATCGCCGGCACCACGGCGCCGGCCGCGCACGCGCGCCGTGCCGCCGTGACCCTGATCGACGCCGCGATGCGCTGACCCGCGACCACGATGCGGACGGGAGGCCCGTGGCGAGACCGCCACGGGCCTCCCGTCCGCTCACTGGTCGCGCCGCGCGCGGGTGCGCTCCCCGGGTCGTTCCGGGCGTACCTGTTGTTTCCGGGCGTACCGGGTGTTTCCGGGCGTACCGGGTCGTTCCGGGCGTACCTGGTGTTTCCGGGCGTACCTGGTGCTTCCGGGCGTACCGGGTGGGTTGTTTCGACCAGGTACGCCCGAATCCGCTTCCCAGTCCGGGCGTCATGGGAAGGAACGCACTCCAGCACCCGTGCATAGGGTGGGCAGATGGCAACCCCGTTCGACGTCCCGAGCACCCTCCCCTACGCCCTGCCGCCCTTCAACGACGTGCGACTCGAGCACTACCGACCGGCGTTCGAGGCCGGCATGGCCGAGCAGCGCGCCGAGGTCGAGGCCATCGCCACCGACCCGAACGCCCCGACGGTCGAGAACACCCTGGTCGCACTCGAGCGATCCGGGCAGCTGCTGACCCGCGTCAGCCACGTGTTCTTCACGCTGTCGTCGGCCGACTCGACCCCGGAGTTGCACGACCTCGAGGCCGAGGTCTCCCCGCTCCTCGCCGCCCACCGCGACGCGATCACGCTCGACTCCCGCCTGTACGCCCGCGTGCAGGCGGTGCTCGACGGTGCCGAGGCCGCCGGACTGGCGGGCGAGGCACTGCGACTGGTCGAGCGGACGCACGCCGAGATGACCCTGGCGGGCGCGGGCCTCGACGACGCGGGCAAGGAGCGTCTGACCGCGATCAACCAGGAGCTCTCGACCCTCACGACGACCTTCGAGCGGAACCTGCTCGAGGACACCAACGACTCCGCCGTGCACGTGACCAGCGAGGACGAGCTCGAGGGGCTCGACGACGGTGCGAAGTCCGCCGCGGCCGCCGCGGCTGCCGACCGGGGCCTGGACGGCTGGCTCATCACGCTGCCGCTCTACACAGGACACCCGTGGCTGTCCTCGCTGGCGAACCGGGACCTGCGCGAGCGGATCATGCGCGCGTCGCTCGCCCGCGGTCGTCGCGGCAACGAGTACGACAACCGCGACGTGCTGCTCCGCATCGTCCGGCTCCGCGCGGAGCGCGCCGAGCTGCTCGGGTTCCCGAACCACGCCGCTGTGGTCACCGCCGACGAGACGGCGAAGACCCCCGAGGCCGTCGACGGGCTGCTGTCCTCGCTCGTCGGCGCTGCTGCACGGAACGCCGACGACGAACGCGCGGTCCGGTCGCGCACGGTCGGCTTCGACATCGAGTCGTGGGACTGGGCGTACGCCACCGAGATCCTGCGAGGTGAGCAGTTCGCCGCGGACAGCACCGCGCTCCGCCCGTACTTCGAGGCCGACCGGGTCCTGCACGACGGGGTCTTCCACGCCGCGGGCACCCTGTACGGTCTGACCTTCACCGAGCGCCCGGACCTGCACGGCTACAACGACGAGGTGCGGGTCTTCGAGGTCACCGGCGACGACGACGAGCCCGTCGGACTGTACCTGCTCGATCTCTACACGCGCGACGGCAAGCGCGGCGGCGCGTGGATGAACCCCGTCGTCGAGCAGTCCGAGCTGCTCGGCACCCTGCCCGTCGTGGTCAACAACCTCAACGTCGCGAAGCCGTCCGCCGGCTCCCCCACCCTGCTCATCCAGGACGAGGTCGAGACGCTCTTCCACGAGTTCGGGCATGCCCTGCACGGCCTCATCGCCCGCACCACCTACCCGCGGTTCTCCGGCACGAACGTCGAGCGGGACTTCGTCGAGTTCCCGAGCCAGGTGAACGAGATGTGGCTGTCGTGGCCGTCCGTGCTGGCGAACTACGCGAAGCACCACGAGACCGGCGCGCCCCTGCCGCCCGAGCTCGTCCTGGGGCTCAGCGAGTCCGAGGGGTTCAACGAGGGCTTCGGCACCACCGAGTACCTCGCCGCAGCACTGCTCGACCAGGCGTGGCACCGGCTCTCGGCAGCCGACGCCGCGGCGGTGACGTCCGTCGAGGACTTCGAGCGAGACGCCCTCGCCGCCGCCGGCATCGCGGTCGAGGCCGTGCCGCCGCGCTACTCGTCGACGTACTTCGCGCACACGTTCTCGGGCGGGTACGACGCCGGGTACTACGGGTACATCTGGTCCGAGGTGCTCGACGCCGACACGGTGGAGTGGTTCCGCGACAACGGCGGGCTGGACCGCGGGGCTGGCAAGCGGTTCGCCGAGCGGCTGCTCGGGGTCGGCGGGGCGAAGGACCCACTGGAGGCGTACCGGGACTTCCGCGGCCGCGACGCCGAGGTCGGCCCGCTGCTGCGGCGCCGCGGGCTGGAGTAGGCGCGGCGGCGACACCGGCGGCGCCGGCGGCGACACCGGCACGGGCCCCGGCCCCGGCCCCGGCCCCGGCTTGCACCAGGAAACGGACACAGCACCACGGAATTCCGAGGTGCTGTGTCCGTTTCGTGGTTCCGGAGGGCTACGCCGACTTCTCGACGCGCTTGGCCCGGGGTCGCGGCACGATCGTCGGCGCCGCGTTCTCGAGCACGGACTCACGGGTGATCACCACGCGGGCGACGTCGTCGTCGGACGGGACGTCGAACATCACCGGGCCGAGGACCTCTTCGAGGATCGCCCGGAGCCCGCGGGCGCCCGTCTGGCGGAGCACCGCGAGGTCCGCGATGGCCTCGAGCGCACCCTGGTCGAACTCGAGCTCGACGCCGTCGATCTGGAACATCCGCTGGTACTGCTTGACCAGCGCGTTCTTCGGCTCGGTGAGGATCTGCATGAGCGCCGCCTGGTCGAGCTGCGACACCGTGGTGACGACGGGCAGACGGCCGATGAACTCGGGGATGAGACCGAACTTGTGCAGGTCTTCCGGCAGCACCTCGGAGTAGAGGTCCTGGTGGTCGGTCGCACTGTGCAGGGGCGCCCCGAAGCCGATCCCACGCTTGCCGACGCGCGAGGACACGATGTCCTCGAGCCCGGCGAACGCACCCGCCACGATGAACAGCACGTTCGTCGTGTCGATCTGGATGAACTCCTGGTGGGGGTGCTTGCGGCCACCCTGCGGCGGGACCGAGGCGACCGTGCCCTCGAGGATCTTGAGCAGCGCCTGCTGCACGCCCTCGCCGGAGACGTCGCGCGTGATCGACGGGTTCTCGGCCTTGCGGGCGATCTTGTCGACCTCGTCGATGTAGATGATGCCGGTCTCGGCGCGCTTCACGTCGTAGTCGGCGGCCTGGATGAGCTTGAGGAGGATGTTCTCGACGTCCTCGCCGACGTAGCCGGCCTCGGTCAGGGCGGTGGCGTCCGCGACGGCGAACGGCACGTTGAGGCGCTTGGCCAGCGTCTGCGCCAGGTACGTCTTGCCGCAGCCGGTCGGGCCGATGAGCAGGATGTTCGACTTGGCGATCTCGATGTCGTCGCGGTCTTCGGCGGCGGTGATCTGCCCCTGCGCCCGGATGCGCTTGTAGTGGTTGTAGACGGCCACGGCGAGGGCGCGCTTCGCCGGGTCCTGCCCGATGACGTACTCCTGCAGGAAGTCGAAGATCTCCCGCGGCTTGGGCAGTTCGAAGTCCCCGCTCGAGGTGTCCTCGCCGGCTTCGGCCAGACGTTCCTCGATGATCTCGTTGCAGAGCTCGACGCACTCGTCGCAGATGTAGACGCCCGGTCCGGCGATGAGCTGCTGGACCTGCTTCTGGCTCTTGCCGCAGAACGAGCACTTGAGGAGATCGCCGCTCTCTCCGATGCGTGCCATTCCCGTGCCTCCCTGATTGGACATGTCGGCCGCGCTGTCGCACCACCGCTGGTGCACCGCTGCTGGTGGGCACCTCGTCGTGGACACGAGCCTAACCGCAACCGGTGACACCGACCGCGATGCCCCTCCGGAATCCGCCCGCGCGTTCGCCCTGGGCGTGCGACCCTGCTACGGTGATCCGGACTTCTCTACATCTTGTAGAACAGCAGGTGCAGAACCACCCCGGAAGGAACCCCATGCAGAAGCGTCTCGCCGCCGGCGGCGCCGTCACCCTCGGTGTCGCGGCCGTCATCGTCCTCGGTAGCGCCACGACGGCCAGCGCGCACGTGTCCGCCACGGCCACGTCGACCGCAGCGAACTCGTACACCACGGCGACCTTCTCGGTCCCGCACGGCTGCGACGGCTCCCCCACCACCAAGATCGAGTTCCAGGTGCCGGAGTCCGTCATCGAGGTCACGCCCACCGTGAACCCGAACTGGACGATCACGAAGGCGACCGAGCCCTACACCGACCCGTCGGCCTCGGCATCGGACGAGGACCACGCCGAGACGGCCGCCGAGCGTGTCACCAGCGTCACGTACACCGCGAAGACCCCCCTGCCCGCCGACGAGCGCGACACCTTCGCACTCTCGTTCTCGCTGCCGGACGGCAAGGCCAGTGACCTCGTCGAGTTCCCCGCGATCCAGACCTGCGAGAAGGGCAGCGTCGAGTGGAACCAGGAGCAGAAGGCCGGCGAAGCCGAGCCCGAGCACCCGGCACCCTCGATCACGCTGACCGCCGCCGAGGCGACGGACGACGACGGTGACCCGATCGCCGCGACCCCGACGGCCGAGGCCGCCGGCACGACCGCCTCGAGCGACCCCGACCTGGTCGGTCGCTTCCTCGGCCTCGGCGGCCTGGTGCTCGGTGCCGTCGCACTGGTCGTCGCCGTCGCCGGCACGCGTCGTCGGAGCTCCGCCAAGTGACGCGGCGCGGCTCGCGTCGGTCCCACCCGCGGCCCTCTGCCTGGAGGCTCGTGGCCGGGACCGCCGCGGCCGTCGCGATCGCCGGTGGTGCGGTCCTCGGGCTCGCCGGTCCGGCCAGCGCGCACAACTACCTGGTCTCGTCCGACCCCGAGGTCGGCGGCACCCTGACCGAACTGCCGGAGACGTTCGACATCACGACGAACGACAAGCTGCTCGACATCGGCGACTCGGGGTCGGGCTTCGCGTTCCGCATCGTCGGCCCCGACGGCAGGTACTACGAGGACGGCTGCGTCGACGTCGAGGGGCCGTCGATGACCACGACCGCCGCACTCGGCGACTCGGGCGGGTACACCGTCGAGTGGCAGATCGTCTCCGCCGACGGGCACACCGTGTCCGACGAGTACCCCTTCACCTGGAAGGCACCGTCGGGCTTCACTCCGGCCTCGGGTGCGGCGAAGCCCCCGACCTGCGCCACTGCGGGTGACGACGACACCGGCTCGGACACCACCACCGGCACGGCCTCGGGGTCGAGCGACTCGGCGGCGTCCGACGCGATCTGGATCGGCGCCGGTGGCATCGTGCTGGTCGGCGTGGTCGTCGCGGTGCTGCTGCTCCTGCGTCGCAAGCCGGCCCCGGAGTCCGACGACACCGACGACTGACCACCGCGCAACGACGAAGGCCCCGCACCGTTCGGTGCGGGGCCTTCGTCGTTCGTGCTGGTGCTACTTGACGAGCGCCGGCAGGTTCTTGCGGCTGGTGAGGACCTGGTCGATCAGGCCGTACTCCACGGCTTCCTGCGCGGACATGATCTTGTCGCGCTCGATGTCGTGGTTGATCTCCTCCGGCGTCTTGTTGGAGTGCTTCGACAGCGTCTCCTCGAGCCAGGTGCGCATGCGGAGGATCTCCGCCGCCTGGATCTCGATGTCGGACGCCTGACCGCCACCCTGCTGGGTCGCGGGCTGGTGGATCAGCACACGGGCGTTCGGCAGCGCGAGGCGCTTGCCGGGGGTGCCACCGGCGAGGAGCACCGACGCGGCCGAGGCAGCCTGGCCGAGGCAGACCGTCTGGATCTGCGGACGGATGTACTGCATCGTGTCGTAGATCGCCGTCATCGCGGTGAACGAGCCACCGGGCGAGTTGATGTACATCACGATGTCGCGGTCGGGGTCCATCGACTCGAGCACGAGCAGCTGGGCCATGACGTCGTCAGCCGACGCGTCATCGACCTGCACGCCGAGGAACACGATGCGGTCCTCGAACAGCTTGGCGTACGGGTCCTGGCGCTTGTAGCCGTAGGCCGTGCGCTCTTCGAAGCTCGGCAGGATGTACCGATTGGACGGAGCCGGGACGTTCTGCGCGCCACCGAGCATGGGGAGATGCATTCTCGTTTCCTTTTCTTCGGTGGTGATCAGGACTGGGCGTCGGGCTCGGCTGCGCTGGTGGGCGTCTCGCCGTCGCCGACGGTGCCACCACCGCCGATGACCTCGGCGCTCGAGGCGCGGAGGTGGTCGACGAAGCCGTACTCGAGCGCTTCCTGCGCCGTGAACCAGTTGTCGCGGTCGTTGTCCTTGAGGATCTGCTCGACCGACTTGCCGGTCTGCTCGGCCGTGAGCTCCGCCATGCGCTGCTTCATGTCGAGGATGACCTTGGCCTGCGTCTGGATGTCGGCGGCGGTACCGCCGAAGCCACCGGACGGCTGGTGGAGCAGCACGCGCGCGTTCGGCGTGATGTAGCGCTTGCCGGGCGTGCCGGAGGACAGCAGGAACTGTCCCATCGACGCGGCGAGGCCGATGCCCACGGTGACGATGTCGTTCGGGACGAACTGCATCGTGTCGTAGATCGCCATGCCGGCGGTGATCGAACCACCGGGCGAGTTGATGTAGAGGTAGATGTCCTTCTCAGGGTCCTCGGCGGCGAGCAGCAGCAGCTTGGCTGCGATCTCGTTCGAGTTGTCGTCGCGGACCTCGGAGCCGAGCCACACGATCCGGTCTCTCAGAAGGCGGTCAAAAACACTGGGGTTCAGTGTTGCTTCGGCCATGGAAAAGCTCCCGTTCAGTTGTCGCTTGTTGTCGAACTTATCGGGTGCAACGCACCAGTTCTCGTCTGTTCGCTGTCGGCAATGCGAAGGTGCGGAAACGACGGACGGGAGGCACGGTGCCAGCTGGCACCGTGCCTCCCGTCAAGTCGTGCTGGTGGCGTCGAGATCGTTACTCGGCGTCCCCTGCCGGCTCCTGCGCGACGCCCGCCGTGAAGGCGGACAGGTCGACGGCGTCGCCGTTGGTGTCCTTGACGGTCACCTTCGACAGGACGGTCGCGACCGCCTTCGAACGGGCGACCTCGCCGACCATGCCGGGGATCTGGCCGTTCTGGTCGATGACCTTGATGAACTCGGCCGGCTCCATGCCGTACTGCGCGGCGGCCTGGATGAGGTACTGGGTCAGTTCCTCCTGCGAGACCTGGATCTCTTCCTTCTCGGCGATCGCGTCGAGGAGGATCTGCGAGCGGAAGGCGGTCTCGCTGGACTCGGAGACCTCCTTGCGGTGCTCCTCGTCCTCGAGGCGGTTCTCCTGCTCGAGGTGACGGTGCACCTCGTCGGCGATGAGCTGCTCCGAGATCGGGATGTTGACGTCCTCGGTGAGCTTCTCGACGAGCTTGTCGCGAGCCGCGGCGCCCTGACCGAAGGTCTTGGACTTCGCGATCTGCTCCTTGAGGTCCGCCTTGAGCTCGTCGATGGTGTCGAACTGGCTGGCGATCTGGGCGAACTCGTCGTCGGCCTCGGGGAGCTCGCGCTCCTTGACGGCGGTGACGGTGACGGCGATCTGGGCGGTCTCGCCCTCGCGGTCGCCACCGACGAGCTTCGACTCGAAGGTCGTCGACTCACCGGCGGTCAGGGACTCGAGCGCCTCGTCGATGCCCTCGAGCAGGTCGCCGGAGCCGATCTCGTAGGAGACGCCGGTGGCCGAGTCGACCTCGTCGTCACCGATGCTGGCGGTGAGGTCGATCTGCGCGAAGTCGCCGGTCTTCGCCGGACGGTCGACCGTCACGAGCGTGCCGAAGCGGGTGCGGAGGTTCTGCAGTTCCTCTTCGATCTCGTCGTCCGACACCTCGACGGCGTCGACGGTGAGCTCGTACGAGGAGTAGTCCGGCAGGTCGAACTCAGGGCGGACGTCGACCTCGAAGGTGAGGACGAGGTCGCCGGTGAAGTCCGCGACGTTCGGCAGCTCGGCGACGTCGGCCTCGGCACGGCCGAGGATGCGCAGCTCCTGCTCTTCGACCGCCTGGCGGTAGAAGTTGTCGATGGCGTCACCGACGGCGTGGTTCAGGACCTCGCCGCGGCCGACGCGCTGGTCGACGATCGCCGGCGGGACCTTGCCCTTGCGGAAGCCGGGGATGTTGATCTGCTCGGCGATGTGCTTGTAGGCGTGGTCGATGCTCGGCTTGAGATCGTCCGGCGTCACGTTCACGGTGAGCTTGACGCGGGTGTCGCTCACCTTGTCGACGGTGCTGGTGGCCAAGGGATGTTCTCCTGTTGGTTGACGTTCGTGTGGTCGGTGGTGCTCGAAGGACCTGGTCGGGGCGACAGGATTTGAACCTGCGACCTCCCGCTCCCAAAGCGGGCGCTCTACCAAGCTGAGCTACGCCCCGTTGGTGTGTGCCAGGGATCGGCCGCGCACGCGCAGGGCGCATGCGACCCCGGTGAGTCTAGCGGTCCGACGCCGCGCTGTTCCCGGACGTTGTTCAGTCGTCGTCAGCGGCACGTCGCAGTCCGCGTCGCCAACGGATCCCGACGGCCACCTGGACCCCGAGTGCGGCGACCGCGAGCAGCAGTCCGACGACGATCCGCCAGACGTGCAGCAGTGCGTGCGCGGGCTGCGACTGCGGATCGCCGAACAGGTCAGGGCGCAGGGACAGGACCGCGGCGGCGAGGACCACCAGCACGTACGAGACCACCCGCGACCAGCGGATGGTCCGCGCGGCGCCGGGGTCCGGCTTCGGGATGACGCGCGTCGGCATGTCGGTGCTCGTTCGTCCGCTACGATGGTCGGGCTGCGCCTGGTGCGCAGGCACGGGGATGTAGCTCAATGGTAGAGCCCCAGTCTTCCAAACTGGCTACGCGGGTTCGATTCCCGTCATCCCCTCTCTTGTGGCTACTGAGAAGTAGGCCCGCCCAGGCGACGGGCACTGAGGCCGAACCCCTCCAAAACCCCTCGCCTCGCGATGGCCCTTGATGAGATACCGTCGACTCGTGACGGTAAGCGAGAGCAGCTCAGTCGACATCCCGGAGCTTGTCTCCCAAGTCCTAACGCTGAGGCCAGAGAAGCAGTTTTGGTTCAGGGGTCAGGGTTGCGCCTCCCGCCATCTCGTTCCATCACTATGGCGCCGGATGCAGCCCGCCCCAGGCCAGACGGAGGTCACGTCCAGCCAGGTGCTCGATCTGGAGACGAGGCTCCTGACTCGCTTCCGTCAGCGGAGCCTCCCATACTGGCCAGCCGGATACCCTCAAACAGACTGGGAACACCTCTTCGCGATGCAGCATTACGGTCTGCCAACGCGCCTGCTCGACTGGACCACCAACCTGCTCATGGCCGTGTACTTCGCGCTCGATCACGATCGTTCCCGATGCGAATGCGGCACAGGAGCCTGCCAGCCCACGATCTGGATCCTCGACCCGGTCAAGCTCAACCACACCAATCCACGCCTTGACGGGCTGCCGGTCGGGATCATGGCAACGACCGACAAACTGCTGGATCAGTGGGAACCCGGCGTGGCAGATACCCAATTTGCGCGAGCGCCAGTCGCGATCTATGGAACTTACAACAGCGACCGCATCGCCGCGCAGAGTGGCGCTTTCACCGTCTCAGGTAAAACGATGACGCCTCTTGATGAAATGGTCCAAGAGGAGGGCGTTTTGCGCAAGATAGTCTTGACGCGGGACCCCGATGAGATACGGACGCAACTCACCTTGATGGGCGTAACGCGTTCGAGCGTTTATCCAGGGCTTGCAGAATTGGCGCAAGACATTGCTAGCGAGGAGATCCGGTGAATAACCTAGAAGAGCAAATCTCAGCAGCGCGCCGGGAAGTGTCAGCAGACACGATCAGCATGTCGATCAGCGAGCTCACCAGCCTCTATAAAGAGGGCGTGCTCATCATTCGCCCGGAGTTTCAACGACTCTTCCGTTGGACGGACGACCAGAAGAGTCGGCTTGTCGAAAGCATCATTCTGGGCATCCCTATTCCGTCGATCTTCGTTGCACAGGACGACACAGGTAAGTGGGAACTAGTCGACGGGTTGCAGCGAGTGAGTACCCTGCTTCAGCTCCAGGGGCTCCTCCCCGACCTCGATGGTAAGAAGGAACCGCTCCTTCTTGCAGCCACGACGTACCTCCCAGACCTCGAGGGGAAGACTTGGGGCGGCCTAGGCTCAACGTCTCTGACCGACGCACAAATGCTCGACGTGCGCCTGGCGCGTTTGGATATTCGCGTCATCAAGCGGAGCTCGGACCCGAAGGCGAAGTTCGACCTCTTCCAGCGCCTGAACAGCTACGGGTCGATCCTCACACCCCAGGAGATCCGAACTGCTCTGATTGCAGGGGTGAACAGCGAGGTCCTTGCCTGGCTGCACCAGCTCAGTAGTAACGACAACTTTGTTCAGACGATGGCTTTGGGCGACCGCCTGATCGATGAGCAGTTCGACCTGGAACTCATTCTCCGATTCCTGATGTTGCACGACCGCGAGATCAAGGGTAAGCGCGGAGGCTTGGGTGATTTCCCGACTAAACTGGACAACTGGGCTCTCAACTTCGCGGAGCAGTATCCGTCTCGCTCCGCGGAACTCCGCGAAGTGTTCGACACGACCTTCAATATCATTGCGTCCCACGGATCTGAGGCCGTTTTCCGCAAGTGGGATGTACAGCGTTCGAGTTTCCGCGGCGGATTCTCCAGCACGTCCTACGAAGCTATCGCCCTCGGTATCGGGTACCACGTTTCGACTGGCACTAGCTACCGGACAGATGTGCTGGACGCCGCAAAGGAGCTGTGGTCGACCTTGCCACAGACCCTAGGCACCACAACCGGCCTCGCCACCGGCGACCGTTTCGCCAAGACAGTGCCGTTGGGGAGGCAACTCATGGCTGAGCGGACGCCCTAACCCTCCGCGACGAACGACTCGAAGCGAGCGATCTGGTCGTGGTAGTCGGTCGGGTACAGGTGCCCGTAGATGGTGTCCGTCGTGGAAACCGAGGCGTGCCCCATCCAGCGGCTGACCTCGTACGGCTTGAAGCCTGCCGCGAGCATCAGCGAAGCGTACGTGTGGCGTAGGTCGTGGAAGCGCATGCGCTGCACCACGCCCGCCCGCTGGGCCGCTGGCACGAGCTAGTAGGCTCGCACTCCCCCACAGTCGATGTTGCGGCTCCAGTCGAGCCGGCGAGAGCCGATGCTGCGTGCTGGCCAGAACAGCGCATCGGGGTCGCCGCTGTGCGGGTGCGCCAGCAGGTACTCGCGCAGGTCAGCGATGAGCGAGCGCGAGAGCAGCGGCACGTTCCGGGTGGAGCGGGCGCTCTTGGGGGTACCGACCTGCCACTCGCCGTTCACGCGTCGAATGGACTGCCGAACCTCCACGTGCCCGGCCGCGAGGTTGAGGTCCCGGATGCGTAGCCCCTGCAGCTCGGCGGCGCGTAGCCCTGTGCCCGCGGCGAAGCGGATCAGCAGCCCATACGGCGCGTACTCGTCCAGCTCCTTGGCGACCTGCTCTAGCTGCGCCGCCGTGAGGAACACCGGAGCGAACCCCTCGGCGTTGGTGGCGCGAGGGATGTCCACGGCATCGCACGGGTTGTGGGCGATCAGCCGGTGCCGCAGCGCGTACCGGAACACCTTGTTCAGTGCGATGAAGTGGTTGCGCACGGTGGAGGACGCGCGGCCGGTCGCGATGAGGTCAGCCACCCACCCCTCTACCTCTTCCGACGTGATCGTCGAGATGCGCCGCTTGCCAAAGGTCGGCAGCACGCGGGCGTCATACAGCTGCACGTACCCGGCGTATGTGCTCGGCTTCAGCTTCGCGCGGGACGCCGCGAGGGACGCCTGCACCACTTCCTCAAAGCTCTTGCTGCGTCCGGCCAACGGCTCGGTCGTCTGGCCGTGCGCCTTCTGGTTCTCCACCGTCAGGGCGAACCGCTCGGCCTCGCGCTTGACCGTGAACGACCGCTGCCGGAACTTCCCGCCGTCGCGCCAGCGAACCTCGTACCCGCGGCCGGTCTTGCGCTCTACCTCTCTTACGTGTGCCACTACGCCACCGCCCCGACTCGGGCGATGGAGTTGTACGCGCGCCGCACAACAGACTCGCTCCAGGTGGTCAGGCCAGTGGGCGTCAGATACTGCTCGTCGGTGAGCTCCGTGGCGATGGACCGGAAGCTCGCTCCGGCGTCCCGCGACAGCACGATGCGGCGCATCAGCCCGGCTGGGATGGCGGACGGTCGACCATTGCGCTCGCCACGGCGGGCACGAGCAGCGAGGGCGTCTTTCGTCCGGACAGAGATCATCTCCCGCTCCAACTCGGCGAACGTCGCCAGCATCTGTGCCATCGCCCGACCCTGTGGCGTAGCAAGGTCCACCGCTAGGTCGAGGATGACGAGGTTCCAGTGCTGCTGTTGCGCCGCGACCAAGATCTCGCTCGCGTGCAGCACCGACCGCGCCAGGCGGTCGATCTTCGCGACGACGAGCGCTTCCGCTTGCCCTGTCCGCAGCAGGTCCAGCGCGCGGCGCAGCTCCGGGTTCACGGCCTTTCCGCTGCGGCCGAGGTCGGCCACGACCTCGACCGTCCACCCGCGGCGGCTGGCCTCAGCGTGGATGGCCTCGACCTGCGCCTCGACGCCGAGGCCCGACCGCTCCTGCTCTTCCGTGCTGACGCGCACGTACCCAATGACGTGCATCAGACCGAGCCCTCTCGCGTCAGCCCGATAACGGGAGCGCCGTCCTCGTCGGTGAGCAGCCCTGCCGACTCCTGGTCCGCGACCATTCGGAACTGCACCCTGGTCGTCGGGTTGTACTGGCTCAGCAGGTCGATCAGCTCTTGCACGGTCATGGTTCTGTCCTCTCGGTCCGCGGCGGAAACGTCCGGTTGCGCCTTCCGCCTCGAGCTGAATCGAACCGCAGCATCTGAGATTTCACTAGCACCTGCCGAATATCCGAGCCTGCGGCCCGAACGCGTCCGAGGGGTCACTGGGGTACCTGGTCGGAGGCGTTCGGCCGACACAGTCCGATCGAAAGGACGCCTGGGCCGCGACTGGTTCACGGGGTCCGCCGCCCCTTGCGGACCTGCGGCCCGGCTTGCACCGGCTTGGGCTGTTGTGCACCGCGTTCGGCCGCGGTGCGCGGTGCAGGGTTGCCGGTCTTCCGCTGGCGGCGGGCGCGGGCAGCCTGACGCTCCTCCATGGCGGCGTCGGCGGCGGCTTCCTCGGCGGAGTAGTCGGGGGTGTCGTCCGGTTTGTCCGGGAGCTCGGTCACGTCGTCGTCGTCCAGGTCGTAGACGAGGGCCGCGTCGATGTTGCGCTCCAAGAGGCTGACAGTCACGCCCATCTCGATCTCCTGCTTCCCGGCCAGCTGGGCGCGGTCCAGCAGGTCGCGGGCGGCAGCTAGCTGCACCGCGTACGGCACCTTGGCGTCCTGCATGATCTCGACCAGCCGAGCTGCCGCCTTGTCGCTAGCTTCGAGGATGCGCTGCTGTGCCCGCCGCCTTACTTGCGGGGCAGCGCCGCCGTGCATACGGCAGACGTTCGTTCCGAGCATCGCCCAGTTCCGACACGGCTCCCCGTTACGGCGGCGCGCGGTGCAACGGGTATCGGCGTGCATGAGGTCCGAGCTGTTGTTCTTGGTCATGACCTGATCTCCTTGTCGAATCGTGAAGTATCGAATTGCCTCTGTACGGGCTTCGCTGGCCAGCTCCGCTCCACCGGGTCCGCTCCTATAGGCCGAGCGGGGTAGGCGGGGCTGACGCCGCCGCCCGCCCGCCAACGCTGCGCAGGGTGGTGTTTGCTCCAAGTCCGCTCCCTTCCGAGCGGAGCTGCGAACGGCGGGTTTCTGGGGAAGTAGCGCCATTCCCGGTCTGACTCCGCTCCAGCTGTCGAGATTCCGAGCGGAGTCGAATTGCACGGATCCCAGCTCCGCTCCTAGGGCGTCATCGGTCTGCCCCCGCGGACCACTGCGCCGGGTCGGATTCGCCATCGGCCAGACGCCATACAGTGCGGGCGCGGCCGCCGTTGACATCTGCCTTGCGCAACTTTTCCCAGGCGATTCGCTCTTCTGTTTCCAGCACATTCCAGGCAGCCCGAACGGTGCCTCCGCCGACGTGTTCTTGGTCTTTGACCCGCTCTTCGACGTTCGACTTGCTGTGCTGCAGGGGTTCGTCCTTCAGCAGCCGCAGGATCGCCGCACGCACCCGGTCGGCGCTCGTCGTGATCAGGTCTCCGCCCTGGTCCCGCACGAGTACTTCAAGGGGGCCTTCGTGCAGCCCATCAGCGCCGAGCCGCCCCATCGACCAATCGATGTCGTAGTCCTGGCCGTAGCCGTCTCGGCCGGCGAACTGCACCTGTAGCCGAAACTCGCCCTCCCTGAGACGCGGCGCTTCACGGTGACGTGCGAGGCCCCACGAGTGCGACCACTCCGCTACACCCGACTGCGAGATGGAGTTGAGGTCGAGGTCCCTCGTCTGGCTCGCGGACTTGGAGAAGTGGTCTGCGACAATGAGCGCTCGGTCTGGTCCGACGACGAGCCGTTGCAGCTCCGCCAGCATCGGGCCGCGCTCGTAGAGGTTCTGCGCCTCGACCCCCGCCGCGTGGAAGTGGTAGAGCGCGTCCAGCACGACGAGGCCGGGAGCGAGGTCTGCCACGTCTCGTGTGACTGCTGCGCTCAGCTCTTCCGACCCGATCGGAGCGGCATCGAAGACCGCCGACAGCGGAAGTGTGCCGAGGTCGACGTTCATCGAGGCAGCGATGGACTGCAGCCGTCGCTGTGCGTTCTGGCGACCTCCCTCGGCGAGGTAGAGCAACACCGGCCGCGGATCGGGCACTTCGAAGCGGCCCAGGAATGGGTAACCACTCGCCACCGCAACTGCCAGCGCCATCAGCATGTAGCTCTTCAGCGTCTTCTTCGCGCCGCCGTAAACGCCGTAAGCACCGACAGGCCACACCGAGCGCACGAGCCACTGCATTGGCTCCGGCTCCGTTGCGAGCTCGGCCGCGCCGAAGCGCTTGAACCGTTCTGAGCGCGCTCCCGCGCGGTTCATCTCCGCTAGCTCAAGGTGCCAAAGCTGGCGTGCATCGCGGTCAGTCAAGGGGCGGTCAAGACCGTGGTCTTGCTGTAGCACCTTGTCGATGAACCACTGCGGCATCTCAGCGGCGGCCGGGGCTGCGTGTCGCGGATCGAGCACGTCGTCAGCCACGGCGATACCCCAGCTTCCGCGCCATGCTCGGCTGATAGCGCGCGGCCAACGCTGCCAGCTTGCTGGCATCCGCCCGGAGTGCCTGGTTTGGCCGGTACCGCAGCATGTGGTCGGCGGCATCCTTCCCCGGCCCCTTCGCTTTCACGAACCGCACACGTGCAGCAGGCAAGCCGGTCCGTACCAGGAAGTCACGACGACGGACCGCGTCGTACGCACCGATCTCCCAGTGCCCTTCGTCCTTGTCGACCCAGATCACCACCCGGCGCGCCTCGCGAAGCCAAGCAGCCTGCTCGGGTGTGCACTTGCCCGCGCCCTGGTGGATGGACGTCGCCGGGACGCTAGCGGCCCACAGTGCGTCAGCGTCTTTCTCGCCTTCGGTCCAGTGGATCGTCTTGCCTTCGGCAATGGCAGCAAGCACAGCGGGCAGTCGGTACAGCCATCGGTCCGCGCCGTCGGGCTTGTGCGGTAGCCCTGACGTCTGATCGAAGTAGCGGAATGTCTTCGCGCGCATGCCCGGCCGGACGCTGCGGTACCGGCGGTGTTCAAACAGATACGCGCCGTCTTCGTCGGTGTACGTGTACGACGTATCGAGCTCGTACCCGAACGGCGCCCTTCCGGCGCTCACGAGTGCCGCTCCGGCTCGTAGGTGTGAGCGCCGACGTACGCGTCGAGCTGATCAGTTGTGAACTCGGTGTAGCTGCCGAGCTTGACGAAACCGATGCGACGATTTGCGACGAGCCGGCGAAGCTGTCGCTCCGTCACCTGGAGGTAGGCCGCGGCCTGCGGGTAACGCAGTCGAGCAGGAGTTGCGGGTGTCATGGAGGCCTCTCTGAAGAGGCCGCCCCGAGGGCATAGAAAAAGAGCGCGCTGGGCGGCCTCTGTTCTTGGGAACAGAAGGGCCACTCCGGCAGACGCTCTGGTCATCTCAGGACTGAGGTCGTGTCGTTCCGCCTGCTAGCGACGCGGGTTCGGCTCTCACCCTGGATCCGGCTTACTCATTGTCCGGAGGTAGGAACCGCTTCGCGCGTCGCGGGTGCGACCACAGGCGTAAGTGGGTGGTGCTCAGAAACTAGTTACGTATGTCATTCGGCGGGTCCGACGATTGATCAGCGCAGCCTGACGGCTTGCAGATTTCGACGGCGGTCGTCAGAGTTCGATGAATCTATCACGAAGCCGCATTGGCCGGTGGTGGCGGCCGTCGGTTGGTTCCGCGTCAAGCGTCACGGAGACACCGTGGTGCTCGTGCGATGCATCGACCGCGACGAGCAGGTCCAGCCCACGCACGGGCATCTTCATTGCGAAGGACCTCGGGTAGTACAAGCTCTGCAGCTCGCGTGCCACGGTCCACCCAGACATGTACGGCAGGACGCGACGGTCCGCCCACACGGCGATTCGCATTGCAGCGTCGAACACGATGCCCTGACACGGCACGCGTTCGGCGGTGAGGTCTGCACGCAGTCGCATGGTAGCGAGCTCCACGCGGCTCAAGTGGCGCAGCGGGCTGTCGCTGGGCGCGGATGGCACGGGGTCGAGGTTCGGCCAGCTGCGTTTCCAGTTCCACAGCGCGTGCAACGCGTCCAAGGGGCGCTCTGGTAGAGTATTTGATGTCACGGTCAAGTCCCTCCGCCGCTCCGACTCTTCTCCTGGGAGTCGGGGCGGTGTTCTGTTAGGTCAGTACTTCTTGCTGAGCGCTGGATATCGAACGACGAGGCTCCTGTACGCGCCGTAGGGGTCCTCGGCCTTTTCTGCCAGCCACTCGGCCTCCCGAGCGAGCCGTTCGAGCTCTTCGATCTTCTGCTGCGCCCGGCTGTGCAGCGCGGTGTAACGAGCGGCGACTTGCTTCAGGTCCGTGCGACTCTCGTGATCCAGCGCGTACTCGACCTCTTCGCGGATGGACTGCTCGACCTGCGTGGTCTCTCGCGTCAGGGCCGCTCCCCGTTCCACCAGAGCTTGGGAGCTACCGACCAGGGAGTTCTCGTAGACGCGCACGCGGTCGAACACGGCGTCGTCCACGCGCTTGATCTCGGTCTGCTCTGCGGCCGAGTTGGGGTAGCTCTCCTCGCGAGCGTGAATGCGGTAGACCTCCGGGTCGGCTGCCACGGCTGGGCTGTAGTCGAAGACGGACATGTCAGGCTCCGATCCGGCGCGCGGGGCGCTTGGCCAGGCCGCGGATGCGGTCCCGGGTGCTGGTGGTCTGGTCGGTTCGCTCGAACGCAGCGCCGAACGCACGCTCGGCGGCATCCAGCTCGGCGCGCAGTTCCTCGGCTGCACCGCGGTAGTCGCCGGCCTTCTGCCGGAGGTTCTTCGCTGCACGCGGTCCGCCGTAGGCGGGGGGGGGTGGTGTTGACGGTCATCGGTCTTCCTTCTCGGTCAGGCGGTCGCTACTGAGTCGGCCGCGGGTGGTGGTGGAGTGAAGCGTGTCGGCGACTTCGGGGAACAGCACGCCGAGGGTGCTCAGGTGGTCGATCAGGGCTACTCGCACGATCGTCGCTTTGGATACGCCGCCGAGTCGCACCATTAGATCGAGCGCGTCCCCTACTTCCTTTGGCAGGGTCGTGCGCAATTCTGATTCATACCCGAGGGGCTGTGGTCCACGCTTACCCATTGCGTTCCTTCCGTTTGCGTTAGCATTAACCATACGCCGCAAACTAACACGGTATGGCAAAAGCGCCGTTTTGTTTTACCGGCGCTATCGACAATGACGAGAGGCAATCCTCGTGAACACCAACACCAACCGCGCCACCGAGTACACCGGTGACGACAAGGAACGGGCGAAGCGCCCGCTCACCGTGCAGGAGCAGGCCAGGGCCATGCGGCGTGAGGGCCTGATGGATCAGCGACCAAAGGCAGGGGAAGCGCGGCGGTAGTCTCTGAACATGGCGAGTCCCGAGTTCTGGCGCGAGGCTGCTTCCAACCCTCCACGCGTGCATTTCCCTCCCACGCCTTACCCGGAGGTTGCACGCCTTCAGGTGCAGCTAGGAGCGCGGCTGGACCGAGCGCGCTTGCGCGCATTGGAGCTCGACTCCGAGGTAGCAGACTGGCGTCATCTTCAGCCACTGCGACTCGAAACCGTCATTGACCAGGACCGGCACGGCTGGGGACTACGCCTCCATGTTGAACACGAAGCAGACCTCACAAGCTGGGGGTTGACCTTCGGGGAGGCCATTCATCACCTCCGGAGCGCCCTCGACACCACGCTCGTGACGCTCGCCAAGGTGGAGGGACTAGCGCCGAAGCGTCGACTTCAGTATCCAATTGTGACGGACGAGAAGGATTGGGCCGATCAGCGCAAGCGCCACCTGCGCGAAGTCCCAAGCTGGGTGTGGAAACCCGTCTACGCCGCGCAGCCGTTTCTGTCGGACAGCCCTTCCCGACACCCTCTGGCTCGCCTGAACGACTTCGACAACGACAACAAGCACCGAACGCCATCTGTTGGCACTGTGCTGCCAGCCGAGCTCGAACACGACTTCACTCCGGTCCTGCGGAGCGGCCGCTCCGTCGGACCAGCCAGGCAACTCACTTACGACCTCTCGCTGGCTGATGGGTCCATGCTGCTCCACGAGAGGGTTGGGGATGAGGAAGTAGAAGGCGTGATGGGCGACCTATGGTGGAGTGCGGACATCGGCGTTGAAGATCGCCAAGGCAAATACGTGCCGAGCGTGGACTTCTACCAGGAGGCAGAGAAAGCCGTGCAGGACGCGTGCGCAATGCTCCTCGCGGTATGGGAAGGCCGATTGGCAGGTGAAGGGCCGTTCGTCACTCAACCGGGTGACTCTTTTCGCCGCCGCAAGCCGGATGGAGCGAAGCGTGGCTGAGCCGAGGCGCTTGAAGAAGGGTGTTCGACTCGGCGTGATCAGAGGCGGCACCGGTGACTTCCGGGCCATCGCCACCCTGAGCTTCGCGTCCGACGGCGGCGTTCATGTCACTCCGGCCCTGATACCCGACGTGAAGTGGCGGTACGGGACGCATCCCGCTGGGCGCAGGCTCCTGCGTAGCGAATACTCGGAGACGAAGCACCGCCCGAAGCTTCACTACCATTCTTCTGGGTATGTCGCCGCATCTCTCGACGGTCAGAGGATTGAACGCAGATCTGCCCAGTTCCCATCGCTGTCATCCCTTCGCAAGGGGCAGATATTCTCGGTCAGCGCGGTACGCCCTTGGGAGTTGCCGAAGATCGACAAGCCGAGAGCGGGCGACATGTGGACACTTCAGCCGCGGTGGCCTTGGGCAGTGTGCTGGACACTTTCACTCCTGGAACTGCCCGAGTTCGACGGCACCCGCCTACACCTGCTGCGCAATCGTGGTCTGATCGCGGGCGACCCCACCCGGTTCGTACTCGATCTTCGAGAGTTTGGCAGAAGTGCCTTGTTGATCGGTCACGTGCTCATAGAGGAGGACTTCGGGTTCGATAACGAAACGGCGATCACCGTGGCTGCCTACGCGAACGGCCCTGACCACACGCTCGCTCAAGATCCCTTCGTGCTGTGGAGCGCAACGGCGCGCAACCCCCTTTTGGCTTGGGAACCGCGCGAGCACGACATCGACGTATCGGACTTGGATAGCTCTCTGGCAGGACCAGTCCGAGAGTGGTCGATTGCGGAGCGCCTTGAGAAGCGATGGGGTCTGCGGCCGAAAGGCATCGACTAGTCACTCACCCCTCCGTAAACCCCTCCTGCCGCGCCCCACCACCCCTAACCGTGGTGAACCGACGTGAACCGCTACACTCCTCGTGAACGTCCGAAAGTACGGGCGAGAACAGCTCAAAGAGGGCCGATGCGGTTCACGTCGGTTTGCGCCCGTAATGTATAAGGGACGTTCTTCCAAACTGGCTACGCGGGTTCGATTCCCGTCATCCCCTCCACAACCTCACCTCTCCCGTCAGGGGTCGGCGAACTCGAGGGTGATCTCCGGGGAGTCACCGAGATCGACACGGGCACGCTTCCGCTCCGCCGCCCGCAACGGCACGAGGTACCCGCCGTCCTTCGGGAACAGCGACGTCGTCCACGTCACCGGGCCGATCGTCACGCGGGCCGGGATCACACCCCACCCGTAGGTGAGCACCGGCGCGAGGTCGGCGATGACCTCGGCGGCGTCCGGCGGCACGACGACGAAGAAGAACGGTGACGGGCCGCGCCACTCGATCACCTCGCCGCGGAACTCGAGCTCCATGCGGCGATCGTACGACCGCGGCGTCGAGCGCGCCGGGCCGGGATTCGTTTTCGGTGGATGACGGTTCCGGTTCACGATCGCCGGGGTCTGCGAACCGGAACCGTCATTCGCGAGGAGGAACTGGTGCCTCCCCCGGACCAGCGGGACCGGACGACGGACGCGCCCCGCGCCTCCAGGCCGGAGCCGGGGAGCACGGGGCGCGAGCCGCCGTCAGGACGCGAGCGTCAGCGGTACGACGCGGCCTGGCCGTAGAGCACGTTCGTGAACGACGACACGTACGCCGACTCGTCGCCTCCCGGCAGGTTGTACGTCATGAAGACGCCGTACCCGTCAGCCTTCGTGCGCTGTGCGAGCGACACCGCCGTGGCCTGCGGGGTGTTCTGGATGTCGACCGCGGCGGCGGACAGCTTCGACTTCGGCAGGCCCGGGATCGTCGGCGCCGTGTAGGTGCCGTAGTAGGGGTTCCAGGCGTAGTCGAGCTTCCCGCCGATCGACGGGTTCGCCGTCTTCAGGGCGTCGGACGACGGGCCGATGTCGTAGAACGAGATGATCTTGCCCGGCATGTCCGCACGCAGGGCACTGATGAGCCAGCCGATGGACTGCTGGTTCGGCTGCGGGGTACCGTTCACGCCGTAGTCGGAGTATTCGTCGTCCAGGTCGACCCCGTCGAGTCCGTACTGCTTCACCGTCGCCGACACCTGCGCCGCGAAGTCCCGCGCCGCGGCCTTCGTCGGGAAGTTCGCGAGGCCGGCGCCCTGGTGGTTGCCGAGCACCGAGAGCGTGACCTTGATGCCCTTGGCCTGCAGCGGGCGGATCTGCGTGGCGGCCTGGTCGAGGGTGCGCTGCACGTTCTCGTTGTTGTACAGGACCGCCTTGCCGTCCTCGTAGTTGATGTTCGCGGCGAAGATGATCGCCACGTCGAACGCGTTCGCGCCGTTCGCCAGCGTGTACCGGCCGACGTTGGCGAGCTCGTCGTTGTTCACCTCGACGTAGGCGATGCTCGTCGGCCCCGACTTGGCGGGCGCAGCGTGGTGCCCGTGACCGTGCCCACCGCCGTGGGACGCACCGTGCCCGTGCCCGTGGCTGGACCCGGACGAGGAGGGCGCCGCGGATGCTGCGGCGGGCACCAGTGGTGCCGCGAGCATGGCGACCAGTGCGGTCGCGATGCTGAACTTCGTGGACTTCTTCATGGCGTTCCTCCTTGTGTGGATGGATCGATCACTTGCGTGGGAAGCGGAAGGTGCGGACCTCGTAGGCGTCGACGGCGAACGAGGACGCGTCGACCGCCCCGGCCGGGGTCAGCGGCTCTTCGAGCAGCGTCACCTCGGCAGCCGGGCCGAACTCCGCGCCGTCGGCCTCGATGCCCCCGGTCCCCCGCTGCCCCGACGGCTCGTAGACCCGTACGACCAGGTCGCCGGACCGGTCGTCGGCGAGCTTCACGCTCGACAGCACGACGTCGCCGGAGACCTGCACCATCGGGTCGAAGCCGTGCGCCCCGGTGATCGTCCGCGCGCCCGCGTTCATCCGCACGCCGGCTGACGTGGCTCCGAGCTGGTCGGTGCCGATGACGATGCCGTACCGGTGCGTCTGCACGCCCTGGTCGGTCTCGGGGTCCGGGAACCGCGGTGCCCGCAGCAGCGACAGCCGCACGGTGGTGGTGACGTGCCCGTCGACGGCGTCACGCGTGGTGTCGAAGCCGTGGATCGAGTCGTTCACGAGCGCGACGCCGAAGCCCGGCTCGGACACCAGCACGTAGCGGTGCATCGAGGTCTCGAACTTCGCGGCCTCCCACGAGGTGTTCGTGTGCGTCACCCGCTTCTGCGCGCCGAACTGCGTCTCCGCGACGGTGTGCTCGGCACGGACGTCGAGCGGGAACGCCACCTTGAGGAACTTCTCGGTCTCGTGCCAATCGGTCACCTGGTCGAACTCGACCGTGCGGGACCCCGGCGCCAGGACGATCTCCTGCGTCACCGTCGAGTCGCCGAAGGCCCGCGAGACGACGACCCGGGCGACCCCGGCCTCGTCGACGGATGCGTCGAGGGCCGACAGCGACACCAGGTCCTCGACGCGGTTCCGGTAGTACCGGTCGACGTCCCACGCGTCCCACATGTTCGGGAAGTCCTGGTGCAGCTGCAGCAGGTTCGCCGCCAGGCCGGCCGCGATCGCCTCGCGTCCGCTCGCCAGGTCGACGGCGCTCGTCACGAGCCCCCGCGCGTCGACGACGACCCGCACCAGGTCGTTCGCCAGCACGTACCCGCCGTCCTGCTCGGTCAGGGACACGGCGGTCACCGCCGCCACGTCGGTCGCCAGGACCGCTCCCTGCGCTGGTGCACCGGCCTGGAGGAACGGGGCCGGGTTCACGACGACGGCTGCGTCTCCGGTACCGGCGAGCGCCGAGAGCGCCTGGTCGATGATCGCGGTCAGGGCCGCGGCCGTCTCGGCGTAGCGCTCGACCGCTTCGCGGTGCACCCACGCGATCGAGGTGCCCGGCAGGATGTCGTGGAACTGCTGGAGCAGGACCTGCTGCCACAGGGCGTCGAGTTCGTCGTACGGGTAGGCGAAGTCGGTGCGGGCGGCGGCGGTCGCGGCCCAGAGCTCGGCCTCGATGAGCAGCTGCTCGCACCGGCGGTTGCCCTGCTTCGTGCCGTGCTGCGACGTGAGCGTGGCGCGGTGCAGCTCGAGGTACAGCTCCCCCACCCACACCGGCGGGTCGGTCAATTCGGACTTCGCCCGGTCGAAGAACGCGTCCGGGTGCTCCCAGCGGACCTTCGCGCTGCCCTCGAGGTCGGCCAGCCGTGCCGCGGTGCCGGTCATCTCGCGGGTCGTCCCACCGCCGCCGTCACCCCAGCCGACCGGCGCGATCGAGCCGGTGGCGAGGCGGTTCTCGCGGAACTGACGGGAGGCCTTCGCGACCTCGCTGCCGGACAACCGCGAGTTGTAGGTGTCCATCGACGGGAAGTGCGAGAACACCCGCGACCCGTCGATGCCCTCCCACAGGAACGTGTGGTGCGGGAACTTGTTCACCTGGTTCCACGAGATCTTCTGCGTGAAGAACCACTCGAAGCCCGCACGACGCATGAGCTGCGGCAGCGCCGGCGAGTACCCGAAGCTGTCGGGCAGCCAGACACCCTTGGGCCGGATGCCGAACTCGCGCTCGAAGAACCGCTGGCCCTGCGAGAACTGCCGGACGATGCTCTCGCCGGTCGGCATCACTGTGTCGGACTCGACCCACATGCCGCCGATCGGCAGGAACCGGCCGGCCTCGACCGCAGCCTTGACGCGGGCGTAGACCTCGGGACGGTGCTCCTTGATCCACGCGTACTGCTGCGCGCTCGACATGCCGTACAGGAAGTCGTCGGTCTGGTCGATGAGCTCGGTCATGGTCGAGGTGGTGCGGGCGACCTTGCGGATGGTCTCGCGCACCGGCCAGAGCCAGGCGGAGTCGATGTGGGCGTGCCCGACGGCCGAGATCGTGTGCGCCGAGGCCTCGGCGGGAGCGGCGAGCACCTCCGCGAGCGCGGCACGGGCGTCACCGGCGGTCTCCGGGATGTGCTGCAGGTCGAGCGCGTCGAGGGCGTCGTCGAGGGCCTGCAGGATCCGCATGCGTCGAGGTCCGGCGGGCAGCTCGGCCTGCAGTTCGAGCAGGACGTCGACGTCGAGGGCGAGTTCGTGCACCTCGGACTCGAACACGGCGAGCTCCATCCGGCGGGTGGCGTACAGGCGCTTCGACGACGAAGTCTGCACGTCGCCCTCCTGCGTCGGCAGGAAGGGGTGGTAGTCGAGCAGGACGGGGTTCGACGCGGCCTCGACGAAGAGCTCGACGGTCTCCCCGCCCTCGGCCCGCTCGGTGACCAGGACCCACTGGTTGCGTGGGTTGATCGACTTCACGGGTGTGCCGTCGGCCAAGTAGACGAGTCCCTCGCACTGGAACCCGGGCATGTTCTTGTCGAAGCCGAGGTCGATCACGGCCTCCACCCGGCGTCCGGCCCACTCGGTCGGCACAGTCCCGGTCAGCCGGAACCACGTCGTGCCCCAGGCCGCACCCCACGGCGTGCCGACCTCGTAGGGTTCGAACGTGAGCGCGAGCCCCTCGGTCGGGGGGATCGGCTCCCCCGGCAGCTCGTGCCAGGCGGTCTCGAGGGCCGTCGTGGTCGCGTGCACCGCGGGGGTGATCCGCTCGTCGAGCACCCGGCGGGCGCGTCCGGTGGTGAGGGGGATGTCGTCGTGCATGGGGCCTTCCGGGGTCAGGGCGTGGTCGCCGGGTGGGCGACGCGGACGGTGGTGGTGTCGAGGTCGGACGGCACGTCGACGCAGCGGTCGATGCCGCGGGCGGCCAGCAGCGCGGTGTCCGACAGTCGGGAGCGCAGGACGACCTGCGGGCCGCGGCCGTCCGGCGCGGCCTCGGCCAGGGCGAGCCAGGCGGCGGCGAACCGACCGCCGGGGGCGCAGTCGGCCCGGGTGCCGCGCCGGTCGGTGCCGTCGGACAGCACGTCGTCGAGGACGAGCGCGGTGGCCGGCGGTGCGGCGCGGGCGTCGCGGGTGTGCTCGGCGCGGGCGAGGGCGGCGAACGCCTCGCCGGCGGGCTTCAGTCGTCCGTCGTTCGTGAACAGCCCGAGGTCGTACTCGAGCTCCGGGAAGTCCGCGAGCGACCGGGCGACGTCGTGGGAGCACCACCACGTCACCCCGAGCACCTGCTGCGCGTCGAGGACGTGCCGGATGGTCTGCTCGGTGAACGCGGCGGCGTCGGCGGGGTCGACGACGTTGGTGGGGGCCCCGACCTCCTGCAGCCAGTTCGGACGGGCGGCGTCGCGGTTCCAGGCCGCGGCGAGCTGGAGCAGGTACTCCCCGTGCCGCACCGACCCGGCCCCGAGGGCGCCGTGCAGGGCCGCCGAGCCGTTGAACACCCACGAGTGTGTGACCGTGGCGTCACCGTGGTCCGCCGCGTGCTCCGGGCCGAAGGGCTGGGCGTCGTCGTACCACGCCGCGTCGTACTGCGCGACGGTGACCAGCGGCCCGGGGCGCGACCCGATGGCGGACGGGACCGACGAGGCGGGGTCGAGCCGTGCCTCCAGGCCGACCGACACGGACGACGCGGCTGACCCCGACGACCCGGCCGACCCCGACGACCCGTCCGACAGCCCCGCTCGCGCCGCCGCGACCATCGCCGCCGCCCACGCGTGCCCCTGCTCCGCCGTGATCGCGTGCGGTGCGGGGTGCGGCGCGTGTGCGAACTGGTTGACCTCGTTGCCGATGGTGATCCCGAGCAGGTTCGGCCTGTCGGCGACCGCTCCGGCGAGCGCCCGGACGTAGGCGGCGGTCGACGCGACCACGTCCGGGTCGGTGAACATGTTGCGGCGGTGCCAGCTGTCCAGCCAGGACGGCACGAAGTCGAAGCTCGACAGGTGCCCCTGCAGGGCGTCCACGTTGACGTCGAGCCCGAACGAGTCGGCGAGGTCGACGACCGTCGCGACGTCGTCGAGGGCCTGCTGCCGGATGAGTGTCCGATTCGGCTGGACGACCGGCCAGAGCGGGAAGATGCGCACGTGGTCGGCGCCGATCGACGCGATGGCCTCGAGGTCCCTGGCGGTGTCCGACCGCGAGAAGTCGAGCCACGAGTGGAACCAGCCGACCGAGGGCGTGTAGTTGACCCCGAAGCGCATCAGCCCTTCACACCGCCCTCTTCGACGCCCTTGAAGAAGAAGCGCTGCAGGACGGCGAAGATCACGGCGATCGGGATGAAGGCGATCATGGTGCCGGCCGCGATCATCCGCTGGTCGGTGGCGAACGTGCCCTGCAGGTACTGCAACCCGACGGTCAGGGTGAGGTTCTCGGGCGACTGCAGCACGATGAGCGGCCAGAGGAAGTCGTCCCACGCACCGATGAACGAGAAGATCGCGATGACGGCGATGGTCCCCTGCACGGCGGGCAGCGAGATGTAGCGCAGGCGCTGCAGGGCGTTCGCACCGTCCATCACCGCGGCCTGGTCGATCTCCTCGGGGATCTGCCGGAACGCGTTGAACATCAGCAGGACGTTGAGCGCCGCGATCATGCCGGGCAGGGCGACGCCGACCAGGTTGTCGGCGAGGCCGAGGTCCTTCACGGTGACGAACTGCGAGATGATCGTCGCCTCGCCGGGCAGCACGAGGGTGCCGAGGAACAGGCCGAGCACGAGCTTCCGGTGTCGCCACTGCAGACGGGCGAGGGCGAAGCCGGCGAGGGTCGCGAACACGATGTTGCCGAGCACGTCGATCGCGGCGACGAGCAGTGAGTTGCCGATGTACCGCCACACCGGGATCGCGGCGGCGACCTTCAGGTAGTTCTCGATGGTCGGCTCGGACGGGATGAACGACGGGTTCGCCGTGTAGATGTCCTCGCCAGCGCCCTTGAGCGACGTGGACAGCTGCCACAGGAACGGGCCGATCGTGATGAAGAGCACCACGATGAGCAGGACGTAGCGGACGACCTTCTCGCGGGTGGACATGACGCCCCAGACCGCGCGGCGCCGCTTGCGTCCGTCGCGTCCGTTCTGCCTGGAGGCCCGCCCCGCGCCCGTCGCGCCGGTCACGTCCGGCGTCGGGCTGGCTGCGCCCTGCGCGCCGCCGATGACGGGTTCGGTCGTGCTGGTCGTGTTCGTCACTTGTCCGCCTTGCTGTTCATCCGGGCGAGGGCGAGCATCGGCACGAGCGTCACGACGAAGAGCAGGAGGCTCAGGGCGGACGCGTAGCCGAGGTTGCCGGTGAAGCCGCGGGCGTACTGCTGGATGAGCATGACGAGCGAGTTGTCCTGCCCGCCGGGCCCGCCGGTGCCGTTGGTGAGGATGTAGAGCTCGCTGAACACCCGGAGCGCGGAGACGCACACCAGGATCCCGACGAGCGTCATGGTGCCGCGGACCCCGGGCATCGTGACCGACCAGAAGCGCCGGACCGCGCCGGCGCCGTCGAGCGCGGCGGCCTCGTGCAGGTCCTTGCCGACGTTCCCGAGGGCGGCCAGGAAGATGATCATGTAGTAGCCGAGCCCCTTCCACACCGTCAGGCTGATGGCGCTGAGGAGCAGCAGCCACCGGTCGGTCAGGAACGGGACGCTGCCCTGCACGACGCCGAGGGCCTGCGCCATCTCGTTGATGACGCCGCGGTCGTCGAGGATCCACGTCCAGATGAGCCCGACGACCACCGCGGACGCGATGACCGGCGTGTAGAACGCGGTGCGGAAGAACGCGATCCCGGGCAGCTTCTGCTGCACGAGCACCGCGATGAGGAGCGGGAGGACCGTCAGCAGCGGCAGGCACACCGCCATGTAGATGACGCTGTTGAGCAGCGCTTCCCACACCTGCGGGTCGGCGAGCAGGGTCTCGAAGTTCTCGACCCCGACCCACTGGCTGACGCCGCCGAGCGGGCTGGCGTTCGTGAACGACAACCGGACCGTGTTGATCGAGGGCCACAGGCTGAACGCGACGAGCCAGATCAGTGCCGGCAGGACGAGCAACCAGGGCGTGTACCAACGGTTGGCACGCATGACGATCCTCCCTCTTCCTTCTTCGGGGCTGGATCAGCCGTTGGCCAGCAGGCTGTTCATCTTGGTCTGGGCGGTCTGCAGCGCCTTCTCGGGCGCCACCTGGCCCTTCATCGCGAGGGCGATCTGCTGGTCGAGGAAGTCCGTCATCGCGGAGTTCGCCTCGACCGGGTTGATGACCTTCGCCGTCTTCAGGGCCTCGTTCGCCAGGACCCGGGCCTCGCCGTTCACGGTGCCGTCGTCCTTCGAGAAGTACGGGTCGGACTGCGACGACGTGGTGGACGGGAAGATGTTGACCTCGTGGGCGAACGCCTCCTGGTTCTTCGCGTTCGTCATGAACTTCGCGAAGGCCTCGGCGGTGGCGAGGTACTTCGACTTGCTCGAGACCGACAGGCCCTGGACGTAGAGCGGCGGGGTGTCGAGTGCGGGGCTGACGGTGACCTTGCCCTTGAGCGACGGGTTGTTCTTCTCGAAGTCGGCGAGCGAGGTGGCGCCACCGGTGGTCCAGGCGACCTTGGCCTGCGTGAACAGGGTGGAGTTGCCGAGGTAGTCGCTGTTCAGCACGTTGGAGGGCATGTAGCCGTCCTGGTACGCGTCCTTGTAGCGGTCGATCAGGTCGGCGGCCTTCGACGAGTCGGCGAAGGTGAACTTCGTGCCGTCGGCGTTGAGCACCTTGACCCCGGCGAGCGTGAAGTCACCGAGGCCCGGCTTGCGGCTCATCAGGTAGTCGGTCGGGCAGTTGTCGTGCATGGTCTTCGCCTGCGTGAACAGCTCGTCGGTGGTCTTCGGCGGGTTCTTCGCGTCGAGGCCGCACTTGGCGAACATCGTCGAGTTCCAGTAGTTCACGTCGGTGTTGAGGTACCAGGGGTACCCGAACGTGCCGTCGACGCCCTTGTACTCGTACGAGTCCAGTGCCCCGGGGACGTACGTGCTGTCGAGCTTCGAGTCGTCCTTCGCGACGTCCTGCAGGAACCCGCGCTTCGCGAGCGGCAGGGCGATGTCCGGCGGCAGGTTGATCACGTCGGGCAGACTGTTCGACGAAGCCTGGCTGAGCACCTTGTCGGCGTACCCGTCGCCGGGCTGGTCCTGCAGCTTGACCTTCGCGTCCGGGTGGGCCTGCTCGAAGTCCTCGATGACCCCGTTGAGGTAGCCCGTGTAGGTCGGCGTGAGCGCCCAGGTCTGCAGGGTGATGGTGCCGCTGATCTCGCCGTCGCCGCCGTCGGCCGCGTTCCCGCCGCTCGAGCAGCCGGTCAGGACGAGCGCCGTCGCGGCGGCCGTCGCGAGCAGCGCGGTGGCGCGGCCCCTCGTCATGCGTGTGGTGGTCCTCATGGCGTCTGACTCCCTCGTCATAGCTGAACCGGTTCAGCAACAGTCACCGAACCCGTGTGTGGCAGCCACTGTGAATGACTAAAGCGCTATAGTCAACCCTGTGGCCACCAAGCGTCGAACGACGATCGCCGACATCGCCGCGCGGGCCGGCGTGTCCATCAGCGCGGTGTCGTTCGCGTTGAACGACCGCCCCGGTGTCTCCGACGAGACCCGCCGCCGCGTGCGCGAGATCGCCCGCGAGCTCGACTGGCAGCCGCACACCGCGGCCCGGGCACTCGGCGGTGCGAAGGCCGGTTCCATCGGGTTCGTGCTGAACCGCCCGGCCCGGACCCTGGGCACGGAATCGTTCTTCGGCGATCTGATCTCCGGCATCCAGCTCGGGCTCGCCGGCACCCACGTCGGCATGAACCTGCTCGTCGCGCGTGACGCGGACGAGGAACTCGAGACCTACCGGGACTGGTGGCGCGGACACCGTGTCGACGGCGTCATCGTGATCGACCCCCGTCGCGACGATGCCCGGCTCGCCCTGCTCGCCGACCTCGGCATGCCGACCGTCGTCGTCGGCTCGCACCCCTCCCCCGACGGCGCCGCACCCACCGTCTGGATCGACGACTCGGACGCCACCGACACGGTTCTGCGGTACCTGCACGCCCTCGGGCACCGGCGCATCGCGCACGTCGCCGGCAGGCCCGAGTTCGAGCACACCGCCATGCGCATGGACCGGCTCCGGGCGTTCGCGGCCGACGAGGGGCTCGACGACGCGGTCTCGGTACCGACGGACTACTCGGCCGAGGCCGGCGCGAGCGCCACCCGCACCCTGCTGTCGAGGAGCGTCCGACCGACCGCGATCGTCTACGACAACGACGTGCTCGCCGTCGCCGGGCTGGGCGTGGCGAGCGAGATGGGCGTCGCGGTGCCCGGCGACGTCTCGATCGTGTCCTTCGACGACTCGGCGATGATCCGGCTCGTCCGGCCGGCGATCACCTCGCTCACCCGCGACACGGTCGAGCTCGGGCAGCGTGCGGCGACTCTGCTGCGCGCGCAGATCGACGCCAGTGCCCCGCTCCCGTCACGCCCGGGCCCCTCGCTCACCCTGAGTGTCCGCGAGTCCACCGGCCGCGCCCCCGCCTGACCGCTCCGGAGGTCGGCGCCGACGACTCACTCGTGCTGCCGCCGCGACCGGCGCGCCACACCGCACCTGCGACGGCGCGGGACGACGTGGTCTTCTCCGCGCCGTGACGGTTCTGGTTCACGAAACCCGAGGATCGTGAACCAGAACCGTCATCGATGCGAAGCGGAACTGCCTTCCCCCGCGGTCGACGGTCACCGGCGGTTCGTCGGGGGTCGGACCCGCTCGAGGGCCCGCCGCATGGACGACGTCGTGCTGAAGCCGAAGCGGGTCGCGACGTCGGACGGGCGGTCTCCACGACTGAGCGCGCTCCGGACGGCGAGACTGCGGTACCAGCGGCCGAGCTGCGCGGGCGAGCATCCCGTCGCTGCGACGCACCGGCGCTCGAGGGTGCGCTCCGACATGTCGATGCCGACGAGGATCTCCCGCACGGATGGTTGACCGGCGGGATCGAACAGGCGGTCGAGGACCCGCGCGAGACCGTTGTCGCCGAGCATCGGGGGCGGGTTGTCGCGGAGCACCGGCGTGACGACGAGTCGGGCGAGGGGCTGCTGCTGCGCGCCGTGCCACCTCCCGCCGTCCAGGTGCCCGACGTGGCGGAGCGCGAGGCCGACATCGGGTGAGGGAGCCCCGGGCGGACCGGTCGTCGCGATGGCCGGGAGTGCGAGGACCTCGTCGGCGAGGGGTCCGAGCGTTGCGGCACCGACGAGGACACCGGTCAGCGCGAAGAGTGCTTCGTGCGGGAACGCGTACGTCGCAGCGGCATCGGGCGGGCCGGAGCGCTCCGGGCCCGTGCTGATCGTGATCGTCGCGTGCCCTTCGACGAGGGCAGCGGTGCCGGCGTCGACGATCGCGATGTCGTGTCCGCGCCGGATCCACACGGAGCGGGACCGCGTCGCCACCCAGACGCGGGTGCCCGTCGGTTCGACGTCGAGCGTCCACGCCTCGTCGTCGGACCGGACCTCGGTGCCCGGCCCGACCTGGAGCCCGACGGCGTCGATCAGTGCGCGGAGCGCATCACCCATCCGACGAGCGTGATCCACGGGCAGGACGCGCGGGCGTGGATCGGACGGTCTGTGGAAGAGGGGGGATAACCCCACCCGGGGTGGGGAGAGGGCAGGATGGGGGAACGGCTCCGCGATCGCGAGGCTGGATGCATGACCGACACCGACCGTCTCGACCAGGCGCGAACCGTCCCGCTGGACGACGTCACGCCTTCGCCCGACCAGGCCCAGACCGTCCCGCTGGGCGACTCCGTGCCCCCTGGAGCCACCAAGCCGATGCCCCAGTACCCGCGCCAGCACCACCAGGACCCCCAGGACTCCCAGGACGCCGCGCAGTCCCCTCCGGCGTCGTGGAGCGCCACCCCGCGGGTCGGGTCCGGTCCGGTCGGTGGTTCCGGTCGCGGGTCCGGCATGACCGCCGGGCAGTTCTACCGCGACGCGTGGAAGCGCCTGCCGCGGGACTTCGGCTACATGGCGCTCACCGCCGTGCTGCTCTGCACGCTGTACTTCGCGTTCCCGACGGCGATCTTCGGTGGCGGGTTCCGGGACCTGTTCAACCCCTTCGTCCTGCTCATGTTCTTCATCGCGCTGTTCGTGGCGCGGTGGCTCGGACAGTTCGAGAAGCTCCGCATGAGCTGGGCGGACCCGAGGCCGATCCGCCCGGTGGACTGGACGCCCCGCTGGCAGCAGAACTGGTGGACCCGCACGGGGTCGGCCGTCGCCAACCCGCACTACTGGCTCTACCTGCTGCACGCCGCGGTCGTGTACCCGCTCGTCGCGGTCGTGACCGTCGGGGCCGGCGCACTGCTGATCCTCGGTTTCACCTGGCCGGTCGTCGTGGCGGGCGCATGGGCGTTCGGCGGCGTGGGTGGGCTGTCGTACCCGAGCTGGGACTACGGCGTGGTGGCCGGCATCGGCGTCGCCGGGCTGCTGTCGATGGCCGCCTCGGTCGTGCTCTTCCCGCTCTGGGCCCGCGGGTCCGTCCTCGCGCACTACTGGGTCGACTTCGGCCTGCTGGGCGGCTTCCGGGCCGAGCAACTCGAGCAGCGCGTCGCCGGCCTGCAGGCCTCCCGCGCCGGTGCCGTCACCGCCGAGGGGCAGGCACTCCGCCAGATCGAGCGCGACCTGCACGACGGCCCGCAGCAGCGGCTGGTGCGACTCCGCATGGACCTGTCCGCCGCCGAGCGCGCCTTCGAGAAGGACCCCGAGAAGGCCAAGCAGCTCATCGGCGAGGCATCCGAGCACGCCCAGGACGCCCTCGACGAACTGCGCGCACTGTCACGCGGCTTCGCCCCGCCGATCCTGCTCGACCGCGGACTCGTCGCGGCGCTCGAGGCACTGGTCGCCCGCACCCCGATCCCGGTGGGCCTGGACGTCCGGCTGCCCGAGGGCCTGGAGCTCGCCACGGAGATCCAGCGCAACGTGTACTTCACGGTGAGCGAGCTCCTGACGAACACCATGAAGCACGCCGGCGCCACCACCGCCGGGGTGTACCTCGGCCTGGTCGTCGACGCCTCGGGCCTCTGGTACCTGACCGTCAGCGTCACCGACGACGGCCGGGGTGGTGCCCGGCCGCAGCAGGGCCACGGGATCGAGGGCCTGATCGGCCGCATGCGGGCCCTCGACGGCGACCTGGTCGTCTCGAGCCCCGAGGGCGGCCCGACCGAGGCCACCGCCCGGATCCCCCTCGGGGCCCTGAACGGCGTGCCGACGGCGGCGAACCAGCGGTCGTGACCCCACGGGGGCGTCCGCGCTCCCACTAGGCTGGTCGGCATGACAGACGGCCCGGATGCAGCACGCATCCGGGCCGTCGTCGTCGATGATGCCGTCCTGCTGCGCGAGGGCCTGGCCCGCGTGCTCGACGAGGCCGGCATCGACGTCATCGGGCAGTACTCCGACGCCCGGGCCTTCCTGGCCACCCTGCCCGAGGGTGCACCCGACGTCGTGGTGATGGACGTGCGGATGCCGCCGACCTTCACCGACGAGGGCGTCCGCGCCGCCGTCGAGACCCGCCGGATCGCTCCACGGACAGGTGTGCTCCTGCTGTCCCAGTACGTCGAGGCCACCTACGCCGAGGACGTCCTCGCCGCCGGCGCGACCGGCATCGGCTACCTGCTCAAGGACCGCGTCACCCGGCTCGAGGAGATCGACGACGCCGTCCGCCGCATCGCCGCCGGCGGCACCGTGCTCGACCCCGAGGTCGTCACGCAGCTGATGAGCCGCCGTCGCGACCCGCTCGCAGCCCTGACCCCGCGCGAGCGTGACGTGCTCGGGCTGATGGCCGAGGGCCGCACGAACGCCGCCATCGCCCGAGCCCTGGTGATCGGCACCGGCGCCGTCGAGAAGCACGTGTCGAGCATCTTCGGCAAGCTCGCACTCGAGGACACCGGAGAGGACCACCGCCGTGTCCTCGCCGTCCTCGCCTACCTGGGATGAACCGGGTCCCCGCGCCCCTGCTGGCCCTCACCGCGATGGTGTCCGTCCAGCTCGGCGCCGCGATCGCGAAGACCCACTTCGACGACGTCGGCGCGGTCGGGGCGGCCACGCTCCGGCTCGTCATCGGTGCCGTCGTGCTCGCCCTGGTGATCCGCCCGCGGATCCGGCACTGGACGCGGGCGCAGTGGCTCGGTGCGATCGGGCTCGGCCTGGCGCTCGGCGGCATGAACGTCTTCATCTACCTGTCGTTCGCGAGCATCCCGATCGGTGTCGCCGTGACGATCGAGTTCCTCGGGCCGCTCGCCCTGTCGCTCGTGCACACCCGGCGCTGGCGCGATGCGCTGTGGGCCGTGCTGGCGCTCGCCGGGGTCGTGCTGCTCGGCGTGGGCCCGACCGCGGTGACCGAGGTGGGCGGTGTCGTCTGGGCGGTCCTGGCCGCCGGGTGCTGGGCGGGCTACATCGTGATGAACCGGCACGTCGGCGCCGCGATCCCCGGCGTCGACGGGCTCGTCGTGTCGATGGTGGTCGCGATGCTCGTGTCGTTGCCGTTCGGGCTCCGGTCCGCGGTCGACGGCGTCCTGCACGAACCGACGCTCCTGCTCGTCTTCGGTGCGGTCGCCGTGCTGTCGAGCGTGCTGCCGTACGCCCTCGAGATGCTCGCGCTCCGCCGGATGCCGACGCGGGTGTTCGGCGTGCTGCAGAGCCTCGGCCCGGCGATCGCCGCCCTGGCCGGCCTGGTGGTGCTGGCCGAGGGGTTGACGGTGCTCGAGACGGTCGCCCTGGCGTGCGTCACCGCCGCGAGCGTCGGCGTGACGATGTCGGCGCGTCGCCGACGCGGCGGACCGGTGGGGTGAACGAAGAGGAGGCCCGGATCACGTCCGCCGACAGCGGTGCGTGATCCGGGCCTCCTGGGAGAAGACCGTCTACTCGTCGCGCAGGAAGTCTGCGTACGTGGGTTCCGACTGCTCGCCCGACAGGAGGGACGGATCGTTGATCCGACGCTCGATGTAGGCGCTGATGACCTCGGGCGGGGTGAGCACGTGGGCGACCCAGGACGGCACCGCTGCGTTCTTCATGGTGCCTCCTTCTGGAACAGGGGTCCGGACCGGATGCCTCGATCAGTGAGTTACTTGCTGAACCCGTGTTCGCTAAACCATCCTCGGGGTGCGGGCGGAAGTCAACGCAGTGCGCTCTGCGGACTCCGGTTCGCGCTGTCCCGGTCGGCACGGAGCGTGCGGTGCTTCACCGCGGAGCGCCACACCCACGCCTCGGCCTGCTGCCCGAACTGCGCCCACTCCACCAGCACGGCGTCGCGGGTCCAGCTCTTCGCGAAGGCCTTCACCCGGACGTGGAAGGTCGGGAACTGGACCCACGCCCAGACCGGCTTCGGGGTGACGGCGTGGCAGACGTCACCGCCGCGGGCGTCCTCGGACAGGGAGTACGCGCGCGGACGCTCCACCTCCGGGTGTTCCGGGGGCTGCCACCGGTTCTCACGACGCCGTCCCACGACGGTATTCGAACGTGTGTTCGAACGACAGTCAAGTCGACCGCGTCGTCTGGACGAGCACCCGGGGCCGGACGGGCGTGTCGTCGGGGCGCCGAACGGTGGGGAGCGTGTTCCCCTGGCGGGGTGCCGGGGCATAGGGTGCGGGCATGCAGAGCAGCACGGGGGTACGGGTGGTGTCGGCGGCCGCGGTGGTGGCGGCGCTGGTGTTCGGGGCGGCCGGACTGGTCGGGACGGTCTGGTTGGCGCCCTGGGACCTGCCCCGCGGGCTGCTCCTCGGCGCCACGGTCGTCGCCGGCATCGCCGCCGTCGTCGTGCTCGTCGCCGCGGTGCGTGCTCGGGACCGCCGGGCGCTCACGTTCGCGGTGTCCGTGCTCGCGTTCGCGCTCGTGTCGCTGGTTCCCGGCCTGTTGATCGACGTGTTCCTCGTCGTCGCGCAGGCGGCGCTCGTGGCCTTCGGCGTCGTCACCGTCCGGAGTGCACCGGGTGTGCAGCGGGCCTTTGGCTGGATCGTCACGGTGGCGGCTGCGGCGTGGTTCGTCACCGCACTGCTGTCGGAGACCGTGCTCCTCACGGCGCTCCCGCAGGAGTCGCTCGGCGTGGCCTTCGCGGTCCCGGGGCTGCTGCAGGCCGTCGCGTACCTGGCTGCCGCGGTGCTCGTCGCGGTGCCGCTGCTGCGCCCGGTGGGCCGCGGCGTCGGCGTGCTGTGGGCCTCGGCCGAGGTGCGCTGACCCGGACTCTCTCCCCCTCAGCCCGCGCGGGCGGCCAGGCGCTCGGAGCGTCGGCGTGCCTGCTCCCCGGGGTCCGGCACCGGGGCGGCCTGGATGAGCCGTCGTGTGTACGGGTCCTGGGGCGAGCGCAGGATGGCGTCGCGCGTCCCGTGTTCGGCGACCCGGCCGCCGTGCAGCACGACGACCCGGTCGCACAGGGTGTCGACCACGGCCAGGTCGTGCGTGACGAACAGGCACGCGAACCCGAGGCGCTCCTGCAGCTCGCGGAACACGTCGAGCACGCGAGCCTGCACTGACACGTCGAGCGCGCTCGTCGGCTCGTCGGCGATCAGGAGCGCGGGGTCGAGGGCCACCGCGCGGGCGATCGCGACGCGTTGCCGTTGGCCACCGGAGAGTTCGTGCGGGTAGCGCTCGGCGTACCCACCGTCGAGACCGACGTCGGCGAGGAGCCGCTCGACACGCTCCTCGACCTGCACCGGCGGCAGCCGGAGGATCTGGCGGAGCGGCTCGGCGACGGTCTGCCCGACGGTGTACCGCGGGTTGAGCGACCGGAGCGGGTTCTGGAACACCACGCCGACGTGCTGGCGCATCTGCCGGCGGGCGGTTCGTCGTGCGCCGGCGACGTCGGTGCCGTCGACGACCACCGAGCCCGAGGTGATCGGCGCGAGTCCGACCGCGGCTCGGCCGATGGTGGTCTTGCCGCTGCCGGACTCCCCCACCAGGCCGACGATCTCGCCACGGCCGACGGTGAACGACACGTCGTCGACGGCGCGGAAGCGCCCGCGCAGGGCGCCGCCGTACTCGACCACGAGGTGCCGGACGTCCAACACGGCGGCCGGGGGCTCCGTGGCGGGGCCGAGCCGGGCCTCCTGGCCGGACCCGGTGCCCATCCGCGGGACCGCAGCGAGGAGTTCCCGCGTGGAGTCGGCGGACGGTGCGGCGAAGACCGCCTCGGCGGTGCCGGTCTCGACGACGCGTCCGCGGCGCATCACGACCACGCGGTCGGCGAGGTCCGCGACGACACCCATGTCGTGGGTGATGAGCAGGATCGCGGTGCCGGTGCGCTCGCGCAGCGCGCGGAGGACGTCGAGCACCTCGGCCTGCACCGTGACGTCGAGGGCGGTCGTCGGCTCGTCCGCGATGAGCAGGTCCGGGTCGGCGGCGAGCGCCATCGCGATCATCACGCGCTGGGCCTGCCCGCCGGAGAGTTCGTGCGGGTACTGGCCCAGGCGGCGTTCGGGTTCGGGGACCTCCACGGCGCGGAGCAGCTCGAGCGAGCGCTCCCGGACGGCGGCGCGGTCGTGCGGGCCGTCAGTGCGTCGGACGGCCTCGGCGAGCTGGAACCCGATGGTGAACACCGGGTTCAGGGCCGCGGACGGGTCCTGGAAGATCATCGACACGCTGCGGCCCCGGACCGACCGGAGGGTGCGCTCGTCGGTGCCGATGACCTCGAGGTCGCCGAGCCGGATGCTCCCCGAGGCGTGCGCACCGTCGGGGGCGATGCCCATCGCGGTCATCGCGGTCATGCTCTTGCCGGAGCCGGACTCCCCCACGACCGCGACGACCTCGCCCCGGGCGACGGTGAACGAGGCGTCGTCGACGGCGCGGACGACCTCGCCGTCGACGTCGAAGGTGACGGTGAGGTGCTCGACGATCAGGACGTCGGTGGTGCCGCTCATGGGGTCTCCGGGGGGTCGGTGTCGTCGCGGGCGGCCTTGAAGGCCTCCCACTCCTCGAGCATCTTGCGGTGGTAGCCCTGCAGCCACTGCATGTAGTCGCGGCCGTTGAGCAGGCGCTCGCGGACCTCGGCGTCCACGTCGCCCGTGCCGGTCCGGCCGGCACCCTCGACGACGGCGAGTCCGCGGCCGATGATGTCGCGCTGCCGGTCGAGGTACTTCCGTTCGCTGGCGAGCCAGGAGCCCCAGACGTCGGCCTCGGCGCGGAAGTAGTGGCTGCGCTCGCCGGGGACGATGTGGCGCTTCACGAACCCGGAGTCGACGAGCCGCCGGGTGGCCATCGACACCGACCCCGAGCTGGCGCCGAGCGCTGCCTGCAGGTCGGACGACGACGAGTGCGGTGCGCGGGTCATCATCAGGTAGCCGAGCACCCGGGCGTCGGTGAGGGGCATGCCCGCGCCGTCGTTGAGCATCAGGGCGAACTCCTCGACGAACGCCTGGCGCTCCGGTCCGAGCAGCCGGTCGTCGTCGGGGGCCCCGTCGCCGGTGCCCCTGTCGTCGGTCACGAGGCGAGCCCGGCGGCCACCTCGGGTCGCTCCTCCGGGATCGACCACGGCTCCTGCGACATGCCGCCGCCGCCGCGGATCGCCCGGACGGTGCCGTCGTCGTCGCGCGTGTAGGTGATGTCCTCGTCGACCGAGCCGAAGCGGTTGCCGTGGGTCATCCGCAGGGTGTCGGCGTCGACGACCTCGAGCCGGGTGGGGGTGTCCATCGGTTCGGGGCCGGACGGGTCGACCTCGACGAGCCGGTCACCGATCCGGGCGACGTCGGTGACGCCCCACGGGTTGGCGAAGCGCCCGGTGAAGGCGGCGGTGTCCACGTCGTCGGGCACCGGGGTCCCCGGGGCATCGGCGTCGGCTGCCGCGTCGAGCATGGCGATGACCGCGGTGGCGATGAGCGTGGCGGGTCCGGCGGCGGCACTCGTCAGCACGGACACGACGAGCCCGGACGCCGGGTCGAACATCGACTGGGTGATGTGCCCCGGGAACCCGCCCGAGTGGCCGCGGATCTCCCGTCCGCCGATCCGGTCGACGATGAAGCCGGCGCCGTAGCCCCGGGCGGCGGGGTCGTCGGTGGCGCTCCAGGCCTTCCGCTGCGCGAGGCGCTTGGAGTGGTCGTCGAGCAGGGTGCCCTGCCCGATCACGTGCTGCGAGAAGTAGCGGACCAGGTCGGACGCGGTGCCGTGGAACCCGGTGGCGGCGGCCATCGCGCGGGTGTCGACGTGGTCGATGCGCTGCCGGTGCCGCGCGGTGTGGAAGCCGGTGTACCCGACCACGAAGTCGTCGGCGCGTGCGGGGTCCCAGTCGGGGCCGGTGTTCCGCAAGCCCAGGGGTTCGGTGATCGACTCCCGCACGAAGTCGTTGTACGACCGCCCGGACACCGCGGCGATGACCAGGCCGAGCAGGGAGTAGCCGAGGTTCGAGTAGTTGAACGACGAGCCGGTCGGCACCTTCTGGCCCCGGTCGAGGACGAGCGCCAGGAGTTCCTGCTCGTCGGGGAACGGCCGGAGCAGGGACCAGTAGTCGCCGTCGTGCCCGTCGCGGATGACGCCGGCACCCATCTCCATGAGCTCGCGCAGGGTGGCGTCGGCGAGCGGGGAGCCGCCGTCGACCAGCGCCGGGACGTACGTGCCGAGGGTGTCGTCGAGCCGGAGCGACCCGCGCTCGGCGAGCTGCAGCAGGGCCGTCGCGGTGAAGGTCTTCGAGTGCGAGGCGATGCGGAACAGGTCGGTGGTGGTCAGCCGGCGTCCGGCCTCGACGTCGGCGTAGCCCCAGGCCTCGTCGAACAGGACCTCGCCGCCGTACCCGACGGCGACCTGCACGCCGGGCACCCGCAGCTGCCACACCTTGTACGACACCCACTCACGGATGTAGGGCAGGGTCTTCCGGTACGCGGAGAGGGTGTCGGTCACGGTGGTCCTTTCGAGAACGGTTCTGCAGCGAGTCTGGCGTGTCAGCGCCGACGTGGGTCGAGTGCGGCGCGCAGCGTGTCGCCGAGCGCGATGACGGCGAGCACGGTCACGGCGAGGAACGCCGCCGGCGCGATGAGCATGTGCGGGGCCCGGAGGAACTGCGACGTCGCCGCGGACAGCTGCAGCCCCCACGAGATCGCCGGACGTTCCAGCCCGATGCCGAGGTAGGTCAGCGACGACTCGGACACGACGACCCCGCCGACGGTGATGGTGGCGAGCACGAGCAGCGGCGAGATCGACGACGGCAGCACGTACCGGGTGGTGATCCGCCACGTCGACAACCCCATCGTCCGGGCGGCGAGCACGAACTCGGCGCCCCGGACGCTGCGGACGCTCGACCGCACGAGCCGGGCCATCGTCGGCCACCCGAACAGGGCGAGCACGAGCGACACCGTGAGCACCGACCGCTCCCCCACGCTGTTCAGCACGACGACGGCGCCCAGCAGGAACGGGAAGCCGAGGAACACGTCGGTGAGCCGGGCGAGGACGGCGTCGACCCACCCGCCGACCATGCCCGCGACGGTCCCGACGACGACCGCGACCATGCCGGCGAGCAGGGTCGTGAGCACCGCGACGGCGATCGACGACCGCGTGCCCCAGACGACGTTCGCGTACACGTCGCAGCCCTGCAGGTCGAAGCCGAACGGGTGCCCGGCGGTCGGTGACGCCCCGCTCCGGCCGAGGTCGCACACCCGGGGGTCGCCGTGGCCGAACAGCCCGGCGAACAGCTGCGGGAACGCCGCGATGAGCAGGACCACCACGAGCACCGACCCGGGCACCCAGAACCCCGGCGTCCGTGCGGCGGCGAGCAGTGGCCGGCGCCGGACTCCGACGACGGGTTCGACGGTGGCGCCGAGGGCTTCGGTGGTCATCGGGAGGCTCCTGTCCGGACGCGCGGGTCGAGGGCGGCGTGCAGCAGGTCGACGAGCACGCTCGTGACGAGGAACACCAGGATGAGGGCGGTCGAGATGCCGACGACGACGGCGCCCTCGTGCGAACGGATGCCCTGGAACAGCAGGTTGCCGACACCCGGCAGGTTGAAGATGCCCTCGATGATGACGGTGCCGCCCATCAGGTACCCGAGGTCGGTCGCCAGGTAGGTGGCGGTGGGGATGAGCGAGTTCCGCAGCACGTGCACGCCGACGATCCGGCCCGGCGCGAGCCCCTTGGCACGGGCCGTCCGCACGTAGTCGGCGTCGAGCGTCTCGATCATCGACGTCCGGGTGAGTCGGGACACCGCGGCCAGGCCGAACAGGGCGATCACGAACGCCGGCAGGACGTACGCGGTCGGCCACCCGGCGGTGACGCCCGCGACGGGGAACCAGTGCAGCCGCACCGAGAACACCAGCTGCAGCGCCACGCCGAGCACGAACACGGGCACGGCGCCGACGACGATGGTGCCGACGAGCACCGTCTTGTCGAGCACGGTGCCGCGCCTGAGCGCCGAGACCACGCCGAGCCCGATGCCGAGGACGATCTCGAGCGCCCATGCGCTCAGCGCCAGCGTGATCGTCACGGGCCACCGCGAGGCCATCTGCTCGCCGACGGACTGCCCGTTGAAGTCGGTGCCGAAGTCACCCCGGAACAGGCCGCCCAGGTACTGCACGTACTGCAGCCACAGCGGCTGGTCCAGGTGGTACTCCGCCCGCAGCGCCCGCACGACCGAGTCGGTGAGGGGGCGCTCGCCGCCGAGCGCCTTGATCGGGTCGCCGGGCAGCGCGAACGTCATCGCGTAGATCAGGAAGGTCACCCCGAGGAACACGATGACCAGGCCGCCGAGTCGGCGACCGACGGCGAGCGTCGGACGCATCACGCGCCTCCCGGCTCTCCCGTGGTGACCAGTGACGGTCTGGGCCCACGCCGCCGGTTCCCGGCCGACGCGCCAGCGGCGGACGGGCCGTGCCGGTGGGGAGAGGCGCGGGTCGGGTCCGCCACGTGCGCCGCGCAGGCGAGGATCGCCCCGTACTGCACGCCCACGAGCTTCCCCACCGGGATCGGCTGCGCACCCGTCGACGCGTCCGCCTGCCAGTGCGCGTACCGCTCGGCCAGGCGGTCGCGGAGCCGCCGGAGCGGCGCGGACGCCGTGCCGGCGGTCGTCTCCGCCTCGACCGCACGCAGGAGCATGCCGCCGTAACGCAGGCGGAAGCAGCGGACGAGGTCCTCGCAGCCGAAGCGCTCCGCGACGGTGGCCGTCCGGTCGGCCGGTTCCCGCTCGGCCCGGCGGCGGTCGGTGTCCGCGATCCCGACGAGCATCGGGACGAACGCCCGGGAGGCCTCGACGAACGGGGACGGGATCGAGAGCATCGGAGACGCCTCGTCGAGGAACGCCTGCAGTTCCGCACCCGAGGCACCGAGCTCGTCCGCGCACCGGCGCAGCAGGTCGGCGTACGACTCGTCGGTCGGGGTCTGGTCGTCGGCGTCGGGGTGGCTCCAGTACGGCAGCTCGGCCACCACGCAGAGGGCGCCGTGGCGCATCGCCCACGCCGCGCTCGACCCGCCGTGGATGTGCTCGCCGGGATCCACGCCGAGCTCCTCGAGGTAGGCGTACGCCGTCTCGATGCCGTCCATCGCGAACACCGCCGGGCCGAGCTCCCGCAGGTACGGGGACTCCGGCTCCCCGGTGTCGAGCGGCAGCCCGAGTGCGGCCGGCACCGCGTGCAGGGTGTCGACGACGTCGGGCAGGTCCTCGGACAGGTAGTAGTAGACCCCGCCCATCTCGCCGTTGTGCAGGCTCACGAGCAGGTCCGGCGCGGTGTCGTCGATGAGCCGCATGAACGCGAGCGTCTCGGGCAGCACCTGGTCGAAGTACACCGACTTGTAGCTGTTCGGGAACGTCCACTCGACCTGGCTGTCCGGGGCTGGCCGGTAGAAGTGCCGCGAGTAGGAGACCCGGTCGTGCGGGTCGTGGAACCAGGCCTCGTTGAGCCGCATGCCGTCCGGGTCGATCGTCGGGACGATGTGCCAGGTGACGTCGAGCCCGGCCACCCGCTCGTCGCCGAGGGCCGTCTCGGCGAGGTGCAGCGCCGTCCACGAACCGATCGGCTCGTTCGGGTGCACCCCGCCGACCACGACGGCCGCGTGCGACCCGGTGCCGATGCGGTAGCTGTGCAGGGGTTCACCGAGGCGGCTCGTTCCGATCCGGGTGACCGTGACCCGGTCGGGGTGTGCCGCGGCGAGCGCGGCGAACCGTGCGTGCAGGTCGTCGACGAGCGGGAAGCCGTCGCGGTCGGGGACGTCGCGGACCAGGTCGAGGACGGTGTGCTGCTCCATGCCCGCCCTACTTCACGGCGATCTGCGCGATCACGGGGCTGCCCGCCACCGCCGGCAGCTTCGCGATCTTGTCGCTCGTGACGTACGAGTACTTGTCGAAGAAGGTCGGGACGATCGGGAAGTCCTCGAGGACCGCCTCCTGCGCCTTCGTGTAGTACCCGTTCGCCTCGTCCTGGGACCCGGCCGAGTCGGCCTTCGCGAGCAGCGAGTCGACGTCGTCGGACTGGTAGTAGCCGGTGCACGGGGAGCAGCCGCCGGCCGTGGTGAACAGCGCGCGGAGCGTGTTCTGCTGGCTGATGTACAGCGCACCCCAGTGGCCGAAGTGCGGGCCGGCGACGGTCTTGTCGGTGAGCTCCGAGTAGTAGGACGCCCAGTCGGTGGTGGCCTTCGCCTCGGCGTCGACGCCCAGGTTCTGCCGGATCTGGTTGGCGTACGCCTCGTACAGGGAGTCGAGGCCGGTGCCGCCCGGGTAGACGAGCGTCATGGTGCCGTCGAACCCACCCGCGCTGGCGAGGAGCTTCTTCGCCGCTGCCGGGTCGAACTCGCAGGCGTCGCCGCAGATGCCCTCTTCGGTGCCGGACATCGAGGGTGGGGTCAGCGCGGTGGCCGGGTCGTACAGGCCGCCGTAGATCGCGTCGTTGACCTCGTCACGGTCGATCGACATCGAGATCGCCCGGCGCACGTCGGGGTCGGAGTACCGGTCGTCCCACAGCGGGAACCCGAGGTAGTCGATGCCGGGGGCGTCGAAGGAGTGCAGGCGGTCGCCGAAGTCGGCCTTCGCGCTCGTCATCTTGTCGGTCGGCAGGAACAGCACGTCGGCGTTGCCGGCCAGGACGTCCGTGTAGGCGGTGTTCATGTCGGAGTAGCTGCGGAAGGTCACCTCGTCGGTGGCGGGCTTCGTCCCCTCGTAGTCCGCCCAGGCCGTGACGGTGAACTCCTGGTCCGCCTTCCACGCCTTCGTCATCTCGTACGGGCCGTTGCCGATCGGCTTCTCGTCGTACGCCTCCAGGTCGTCGTAGGCGGCCTCGGGCATGGGGTAGAACGCCGTCTGGGCCTGGCTGAGCTGCAGGGGGAACTGGCTGTCCGCGTGGGTGAGCGTGACCGTGAAGGTGTCCTTGCCGGTGACCTCGAGCCCCGACATCTCCTTGGTCTTCGGGGTGCCCTTCGCCGGGTTGAGGTCGGTGTACCCGACGATCCCGGCGAGCTGACCGCTGTTCTCCCACGCGTTCGGGCCGTAGGCGACGTGGTTCCAGGCCTTCACGTAGCTCTCGGGTGTGACGGCCTCGCCGTTCTGGAACGTCCAGCCGTCCCGCAGTGTGATCGTCCAGGTGGTGGCGTCATCGCTCTCGACGCTCTTGGCCGCGACGTACTGCAGGTCGCCGTCGGCGTCGGTCTGGGTCAGCGGCGCGAAGACGCTCATCACCTGGTCGAAGGCCACGGTCTGCCGGCCCGGGGTCAGGTGGTCGGGCTCGCCGGTCGCGTAGACCAGGCTCGAGGGAGCGTCGTCGTCGGCCGCGCCACCCGCCGAACAGCCGGTCGCCAGCAGTGCCAAGGTTGCCGCCGCGGCCAGCGCGGCGATCGTCCTGCGTCGCATGATCTCTCCTCGATCGGGTGCGGCCGGATCCCTGCCCGGTCGTCGTGGTGGGAAAGCTAGGACGGTTCGAATCCCGACCACAAGACTTCTTTCAATGCGCTCTGAGAGTTTTACCGCGTAGAAACACTGACGAAACGACACCCGTCGCGTGACCGGGCCCGTTGTGCCACGCTCGGAGCATGCGCCACACACCGCACTTCCTGATGACCGACGTCGACGAGGTCCGACGCCTCATCACCGGGAACCCGTGGGCGACGATCGTGTCGCACACCGCGGCCGGGCTGGTCGCCTCGCACTACCCGGTGCTGCTCGAGACCCCCGGTCCCGACGACGACCCGGACGCCCTCGTCCTGGTGTCCCACGTCGGCCGCCCCGACGAGGTCGCCCACGAACTCGGACAGCACGAGGTCCTCGTCGTGTTCCAGGGCCCGCACGGCTACGTCTCCCCCGCCTGGTACCCGCCGGAGCAGTTCGTGCCGACCTGGAACCACGTCACCGCCCACGTCTGGGGCACCCCCGAGATCCTGTCCGACGACGAGAACTTCCGGGTGCTCGGCGAGCTCGTCGACCACTTCGAGCGGGTCATGCCGTCGCCCGTGTCGTTGCAGATCGACGAGGAGACGGCCCGCCGGATGGCGAAGGGCACCGTCGGCATCCGGATCCGCATCACCCGGTTCGACGCCCGCGCCAAGCTGTCCCAGAACAAGGCCCCCGAGGTGATCGACCGCATCGTCGCCGGCCTTCGGGGCGACGGCCCCTACGCGTCGCCGGCGCTCGCCGACGAGGTCGAGCGGGTCAGGCCGGTCCCGTCCCCGGCGAACAGCCTGGGGGGACGGCGGGGATGAGCGAGATCCTGCTGCGCACCGTCCGAAGGGTGGGCACCTCCGGGGCCCCTGCCGACGTCCGCGTCGTCGACGGGCGGGTCATCGAGATCGCGCCGGCGGGCACGCTCGACCCCACGAGCGTCGACACCGACGTGGTCGAGGCCGCCGGTGCCTGGCTCGGCCCGGGGCTCCGCGACCACCACACGCACTTCGACCAGTGGGCGCTCGTCCGCCGCCGTGTCGACGTCACCGACTGCGACTCCGCCGAGGCGACCGCCGACCTGCTCGCCGCCGTCGCACGGGCGGGCGTGGCGAACCGCGTCCTGGTCGGACACGGCTACCGCGACGGGATGTGGCCGCGCCCTGCACGACGCGAGCTGCTCGACCGTGCCGCACCGGGCCTCCCGGTCGTCGTGATCAGCGCGGACCTGCACGCGGTGTGGTGCAACGCGCTGGCGCTCGGGCACTTCTCGGCTGCTGTCGGCCGACCGCTCGACACGGGCGAGGACGGGGTCCTGCGCGAGCAGGACGCGTTCGACGTGACCGGAGCACTGTCGCAGGTGCCTGACGACCTGCTCGACGCCTACGCGGCAGATGCTGCCGAGGCCGCGGCGGTCCGCGGGGTGACGGGCGTGGTCGACCTCGAGATGCGCTTCGGGCTCGACCGCTGGCGCCGCCGGATCCACGCCGGGACCGACGCGATCCGGGTCGCGTCCGGTGTGTACGCGGACGAGCTCGACGACGTGATCGCCCGGGGCCTGCGCACCGGCGACGTGGTCGACGGCACGCGGGGGCTGCTCACGATGGGGCCCTTCAAGGTGATCACCGACGGGTCGCTGGGCACCCGCACCGCCGCGATGACGGACGGCTCCGGCGTGCTCGCGTGGGCCTTCGAGGACCTCGTCGCGATCACCCGCCGGGCCGTCGACGCCGGGCTCGTCCCCGCGATCCACGCGATCGGCGACCGTGCGAACACCCTGGCGCTCGACGTCTTCGAGACCGTCGGGGCCCGCGGCACGATCGAGCACGCGCAGTTGCTCGTCGACACCGACGTCGACCGGTTCGCCCGGCTCGGGGTCGCCGCGTCGGTGCAGCCCGAGCACGCCATGGACGACCGGGACATCGCCGACCGGCACTGGGCGGGGCACACCGACCGGGCCTTCGCCTTCGCGTCGCTCGCACGGGCCGGAGCGCGCCTGCTGCTCGGGTCGGACGCCCCGGTGGCGCCGCTCGACCCGTGGGTGTCGATGGCTGCGGCCGTCGGGCGGGACCGCGACGGGCGAGCGCCGTGGCACCCGGCCGAACGACTCTCGGCACTCGTCGCGTGGCAGGGGTCCACCGACGGGCGGGTCGGGGTGTCCGTCGGCGACGTGGCTGACCTGGTGCTCGTCGAGTCCGATCCGCTGGCGGCACCGTCCGCCGCGCTGCGCAGCATGCGGGTGCTCGGGACGGCGGTCGCCGGACGGTTCACCCACCGGGAGGTGTGAGCGGGCGGGCGTACTTGTTCCCCGTGCGCTACTTCTGGTCCTTCGGGCACCAGTAGAGCTTCCGGCCGGCCATGTCGGCCATCCGGATCTCGGTGCCGCACACCCGGCACGGCTCGCCCTGTCGGTGGTAGACCCAGTGCCGGTCCTTGCGTGAACGCAGGGCCTTCTTGTGGTCGGCTTCGGACAGGTCGTCCATCGTCATCATCAGGCCGTCGCGGACGCCGTCGTGCAGCAGCTTCGACCAGTCGGCCCAGAGCGCCTTGGCCTGCTTGACCGTGATCTTCTTGCCGGGCTTGTACGGGTCGATGCGCTGCCGGAACAGCAGCTCGGCGCGGTAGATGTTGCCGATGCCGGCCACGACGGACTGGTCCATGAGCAGCTGCCCGATCGCGACGTTCCGACGGCGGACGTTGTCGACGAAGGTCTTCTCGGCCTCGGGCCCGTCGTCGTTCATCGGGTCGGGGCCGAGCTTGTCGAGCGCGCGCTGCACCTCGGCCGGGGTCTCCACCACGCAGGCGGTCGGGCCGCGCAGGTCGGCGACGGTGTCCTCGGTGAGGATCCGCACCCGGACCTGGCCGACCGGGTCCGGCGGGAAGGACTCGATCGGGTCCTCCGCCTGCTCCTGCTCGGCCATCCGGTAGCGGGCGAGCCGCGGTGCGCCGATCGAGCTGAGCGACTCTTCGCGGTCGTCGTCGTCGGACAGCGCCTCGGCGGTGGAGATCACGCCCGCGAAGTCCCACGCGCCGTACAGCCCGAGGTGGACGCGGAGGAACAGGTCGCCTTCGAACTCCAGGAACATCTGCTTCGCCACCGCACGCGCGGCGATCATGCGCTTGCCGTTGAGCTGCGCGGCCCCGGCGGCGAAGCGACCCTGGGGGCTCGACACCTCGCAGCGCTTGCCGACGAAGTGCCGGGTGAACTGGTTGGCGATGCGGTGGACGGAGTGACCCTCGGGCATGACTACCGTTCTACCCGGTACCCCTGACGGGCAGGACTACTGGTCGATCTGGCGGCCGGCGATCAGCCCGGTGGTCTCGTACTCGGCGAGCTGGGCGATGCGACGGGCGTGGCGCTCCTCGCCGGAGAACGGCTCGGCGATGAACAGGTCGACGAACCGGATCGCCTCGTCCTCGGTGTGCTGGCGCGCGCCGATGGAGATGACGTTGGCGTCGTTGTGCTGACGGGCGAGCAGGGCGGTCGACTCGTTCCACACGAGCGCAGCGCGGATGCCCTCGACCTTGTTGGCGGCGATCTGCTCACCGTTGCCGGAACCACCGAAGACGACACCGAGGGCCTGGACACCGGCACGCTGGTCCTGCACCACGGCGTGCGCGGCGTTGATGCAGAAGGAGGGGTAGTCGTCGAGCGCGTCGTACTCGGTCGGACCGTGGTCCACCACCTCGTGCCCGGCTTCGGTCAGGTGGGTTGCGAGGGTCTTGTTGAACTCGAGGCCGGCGTGGTCCGTTCCGAGGTGGATGCGCATGGACCCGATCATATTCCTGCGGCTCCGGGGCCCGGACCACCACTGCTTTCGGCGCGCGGACCACCACTGCCTACGGCGCGCGGACCACCACTGCCTACGGCGCGCGGACCACCACGACGAGGTACCGGGTGGGGTCCTCGCCGGGGTTGCGGTAGACGACGTCGGCGGGTTCGCCGAGCTCGATCCGGTCCCCCGCGGCCAGGCGCGTCGGCTCGCCGCCGACGACCACCTCGAGCACGCCGTCGACGACCCAGATGCAGTGCCGCAGGAACGCGGTCGCGGACGCCGGGTAGGCCACCTGACGGCCGGCCGGGAGGCGCACCTCGGTGACGTCCGCGGGGAACGCCGCACTCGAGACCGGACGGCGGCGGTACCCGGTGTCGGGATCGGTCCAGGAATCGGCGGTCGCTCCGCGTTGCACCCCACGTGCCTCGTCGGGGTCCGTCGCCCTGGGCACCTCGTGCTCGAGGGCCTCGTCCAGGAGCTGCGAGATCGTCAGGCCGAAGGCGCCCGACAGGCGACCGAGGATCGTCGCGGTGGGGCTGGAGACCCCGCGCTCGACGCGGTTGATCATCGCGCGGGAGACGCCGGACTCCTCGGCGAGCTCGGTGAGGCTCCACTTCCGCTCCGTGCGGAGGCGCTGGAGGCGTTCACCGAGCGCCCGCTGCTCGGCGACCGAGGCGTCGTCGGCGTCGGTTGCGGGATCAGCGTGCGAGTCGTCTACGATGTGAGACATGACGACAGCATATGCGACGAATGGGGTCGTGATCCGCGACTGCACACCGGCCGACCTCGACGTCGTGCACGCCCTGCACGTCGATGCCGTGCTGCACTCCACCGCCATCTGGCAGGACACACCGCACCCGCGCTCGTACTTCGACGGGTGGCTCGCCGAGCGACAGGGTGACGGCTTCCCGGTGCTCGTGGCCGAGGTCGACGGGGTCGTCGCTGGCTACGCCACGTACTCGCAGTGGCGGCCGCACCAGGGGTACCGGCTGACGGTCGAGCACAGCGTCTACGTGGTGGAGGCGTTCCGCGGCCGGGGCATCGCCACGACCCTGATGCAGGCGCTGGTCACACGGGCCACCGCCGAGGGCCGGCACGTCATGATCGCCGGGATCTGCAGCACCAACACGGGGTCGATCGCCCTGCACGAACGCCTGGGGTTCACCACGGTCGCGGTCGTGCCCGAGGTCGGTCGCAAGTTCGACCGCTGGCTCGACCTGACGATGATGCGGCTGCCGCTGCCGCTGGCGTGACGCGGCCGCTGCGGCAGCGGCTGCGGCTGCTGCGGCGTCCCGCCACGTGCGCTTCGCACAGCCGAAGTGCGCGCGAACTGCGCTCTTCCGTGGTGCGGACGTACTTCGGTTGCGCGGTGGGTCGTTGCTGGCCGATGACACTCAGGCGTCGTCCGGCATCGGGATCTCGAGCGGCGGCGGTGACGGTCGGAACGGCGGCGCTGTGTCACCGTGCACGATCGGACGGTGATCGGCGAACCATGCGTACGCGAGCGCTTCGTCAGCCTCAGCCGGGCTCTCGTCGAGGCAGTCGTTGCACCGCGCGTGCCAGCCGGCCTCGTCGTGCCAACGGTGTGGATGGCCCTTGGCGACCCAGTCCGGCGACCACTTCACGTCGAAGGCGTGCACGATCTCAGCGGCGATCCCCCACGCGAGGTTCTTGAGCGCCGCGTCCTCGATGCCCTTGTCCCACGAGAGCCAGCCGTTGCGGAGTTCCTCGAAGACGTTGTCCGCGAGCAGCTCGTGGTTCTTGTCGCCCCACTCGTCGCTCGAGGACCGCACGACGACCGGGGGCACGCTCGAGGTCGTCGCCGGCCATGCCGCGGTCCGCACGTCGTCGGATGCGGCACGGAGCGTCGCGGCTGCGTCCACCACGGCGCTCATGTCGAGACGGATCTCGTCGAGCGACGCGACCGAGACCATGCCGCTCATCGCTCTGCCGCGTGGTCGGCGGTGCGCGCCATCTGATCGTCCGCCTCGTCGACGGCGGCGAGTGCGATCGCACCGGCCGCGCTGACCGCCTGGAGGTGGGTCCCGATCCGCATCGCGGTCCCCGTGCGCGCCGACGCGAACGATCGAAGCGCCGCCGCGATCACCGGCCTTCCGCTCACCGCTCCGGCGAGTCCGTCGAGCGCTCGCTCGAACTCCTCCGCGTGTCGACTGACGCCGGACGCGGCCGTCCGGACGTCCGCGACGGTCCTCGCGGACGCGGCGCGGTCGACGCTGTACGACTCCCCCATGTGGATCCGCATCCCCTGATACTTCACCGACGGAACCCACCACAGTGCCGTCTGGAGGCGCGTGGCGGCGCCGCCACGTGCCTCCAGTCCGTCAGTCGGTGGTGTCGAAGACCGGACCGACCGTGCGCGAGCGCTTGAGCTCGAAGAAGCCGGGGTACTTCGCGACGGCGACGACGCCGTCCCACAGGTCGAGCGCTTCCTGGCCCTTGGGCGCCGGGGAGATGACCGGTCCGAAGAACGCGGTGCCCTCGACCGCGATCACCGGCGTGCCGACGTCCTGGCCGACGCGGTCGATGCCGTCCTGGTGGCTGACGCGCACGGCGGCGTCGACCTCGTCCGTCCAGGCGTACTCGAGCAGGTCGGCGTCGAGGCCGAGCTCGGCGAGCACGGCGGGGACGACCTGCTCCGGGTCGGACTCCTGGCGGTGGTGGATGTGCTCGCCGAGGGCGTCGTACAGCGGCTTGACGACGTCCTGTCCGAGCCGGAGCCTCGCCGCCGTGACGATGCGCGGGTAGACCTGGCCGGCGTGCAGGCGCTCCTTGTAGGTGTCCGGGACGTCCTGGTCCTCGTTGAGGACGAACAGGCTCATCACGTTCCAGGTCACGTCGAGGTCGCGGTGCTCGGCGACCTCACCCACCCAGCGGCTCGTCATCCAGGCCCAGGGGCAGTTCGGGTCGAACCAGAACTCCACGGCGGTGCGCTCGGTGGTGGCGTCGGTCGGGTTGTCCACAGTCGTCTCGGTCACGGTGCGAGCGTACGCGGCGTCGCTAGGCTGGAACCCATCGTCCCGCCGGCGCACGACGCCGTCCGGGCCCCGTACGCGGACACCGATCGTCCGCGTCCCCAGCGAAGATGGAGCGTTGCGTGCCCGGAGAGAACCTCACCCGAATCGAAGCCCAGGAGCGTGCGGCCGTCGTCGCCGTGCAGACGTACGACGTCGAGCTCGACCTGACCCGCGGCGCCGAGGCCTTCGGCAGCACCACGCGGGTGCGCTTCACCGCCACCGCCGGCGCATCGACCTTCATCGACGCCATCACGAAGACCGTGCACTCCATCACGCTGAACGGCACGGCGCTCGACGTCGCCGCGGTGAACGACGGCGTGCGCATCCAGCTCGACGACCTGCAGGAGCAGAACGAGCTCGTGGTCGTCAGCGACGCGCTGTACACGAACACCGGTGAAGGCCTGCACCGCTTCGTCGACCCGGTGGACGACGAGGTGTACCTGTACTCCCAGTTCGAGGTCCCCGACTCCCGACGGATGTTCGCGGTGTTCGAGCAGCCCGACCTGAAGGCCGAGTTCTCCTTCACCGTGACGGCGCCGTCGCGGTGGCAGGTCGTCTCGAACTCCCCCACGCCGGAGCCGCACGTCGACGGCGACGTCGCGACCTGGTCCTTCCCGCCCACCGCGCGCATCTCGAGCTACATCACCGCGCTCGTCGCCGGCCCGTACGAGGTCGTGCGCGACGAGCTGACCAGCCGCGACGGCCGGACGATCCCGCTCGGCGTGTTCGCGCGCAAGTCGCTCGCCTCGTACCTCGACCCCGAGTACGTGTTCGACATCACGAAGAAGGGCTTCGCGTACTTCGAGGAGAAGTTCGACGTCGCCTACCCCTTCGAGAAGTACGACCAGCTCTTCGTGCCGGAGTTCAACGCGGGTGCGATGGAGAACGCCGGCGCGGTCACCTTCACCGAGACCTACGTGTTCCGGTCGAAAGTCACCGACGCCATCAAGGAGCGCCGGGTCGTCACGATCCTGCACGAGCTCGCCCACATGTGGTTCGGCGACCTCGTCACCATGAAGTGGTGGAACGACCTGTGGCTCAACGAGTCGTTCGCCGAGTGGGCCTCGACGATCGCCACGGCCGAGGCCACCGAGTGGACCGAGGCCTGGACCACGTTCCAGGCGATGGAGAAGTCCTGGGCCTACCGCCAGGACCAGCTCCCCTCGACGCACCCGATCGTCGCGACGATCAACGACCTCGAAGACGTCCAGGTCAACTTCGACGGCATCACCTACGCGAAGGGCGGCTCGGTCCTCAAGCAGCTCGTCGCCTGGGTCGGCATCGACGCGTTCTTCGCGGGCGTCTCCGCCTACTTCAAGAAGCACCACCACTCGAACACCGAGCTCCGCGACCTGCTCGTCGAGCTCGAGGCGACGAGCGGCCGTGAGCTGACCGAGTGGTCGAAGCTCTGGCTCGAGACCGCGGGCGTCAACACGCTCCGCCCGGAGATCGAGACCGACGAGTCCGGCGTCATCACGTCGTTCACCGTCCTGCAGGAAGCCCCCGCCGACTACCCGACGCTGCGCCCGCACCGTCTGGCGATCGGTGTGTACGCGTTCCGGAACGACGAGTCCGCACCGTTCGGCGCCGACACGGCATCCGCCGGCGGCAAGCTCGAGCGGGTCCACCGCGTCGAGATCGACGTCGACGGCGCCCGCACCGAGGTGCCCGAGCTCGTCGGTGTCCAGCGCGGCGACCTCGTGCTGCTGAACGACGACGACCTGGCCTACGCCAAGATCCGTCTCGACGAGCACTCCCGGCGCACCGCGATCGAGCACCTGGCCTCGATCGCGAACCCGCTCGCCCGCTCGATCGTCTGGGGTTCGGTGTGGGACGCCACGCGCGACGCCGAGTCCCCGGCGAGCGACTACGTCCGCCTGGTGCTCGGCAACATCGCGACCGAGACCGAGTCGACGACCATCCGCACGACGCTCTCGCAGCTGCTGCTCACCGCACGCAACTACGTGGCACCGGGCTCGGTCGAGGCCACGGTCCGCACCGTCGGCGACACGCTCTGGCAGCTCGCGTCCTCGGCCGAGGCCGGTTCGGACGCGCAGTTCCAGTTCGTGAAGTTCTTCGCGCAGATCCCGTCCACGCCGGAGCACGTCGCGACCCTGCAGGGTCTCCGCGACGGATCGGTCACGCTGCAGGGCCTCGAGATCGACACCGACCTGCGCTGGGAGCTGCTCGAGGGCCTCGTGCTCGCGGGTGCTGCGGACAACGCCGAGATCGACGCCGAGCTCGCCGCCGACAAGACCGCATCGGGCGAGCAGGCCGCGGCCCGCGCCCGGGCGACGATCCCGACGGCCGAGGGCAAGCTCGCGGCGTTCTCGTCGCTGGTCGACTCGTCCGAGCTGCCGAACGCCATCGTGCGCCAGACCACGGTCGGGTTCCAGCACGTGAACAGCCCGGTGCTGCTCGAGGGGCTCGTGCCGAAGTACTTCGAGGTGCTCACGCGCATCTGGGCCGAGCGCAGCTACCACATGGCGGACACCATCGTCTCGGGCCTCTACCCGGCGCCGCTCGCGTCGGCCGAGCTCCGTGACGCCGCGGCCGCGTGGCTCGAGGAGCACCCGGAGACGCCGGCGCTGCGCCGCATCGTGTCCGAGAGCCTCGCGGGCACCGAGCGCGCGCTCCGGGTCCAGGCCGCCGACGCCTGACCCCTGCTCTGATCCGGCGGGGTCTTGGTGTTCCTCCAGGGATGCCGAGGCCCCGCCGCTTAGCATCGACCGGATATGAACCTGGCTGCAGACTCCACCGACGTCCCGAAGTGGGCCTCCAACACCTTCACCCAGTTCGTCGACGCGTGGCACATCCCGATCACGATCGTCATCACGATCCTCGCGGCGATCCTCGTGCGCGTGTTCCTGCGGCGCATGATCAAGCAGGTCGTCGACCGGGTCGTGAACGGTGTCAAGAAGCGTCAGGGCGCTGAGGACACCCAGGCCCTCATCGCCTCGCCCGTGCAGACCGCACGGGTCGTGCAGCGGACCCGAACGCTGGGCAGTGTGCTCGAGAACCTGGCGACGGTCATCGTCGTCGTCATCGCGCTGGCGATCATCATCCCGGTCGCGATCCCGAACGCCGCGGTCGGCATCGTCGGCGGTGCGTCCCTCGTCGCCGCCGGCCTCGCCGTCGGCGCCCAGTCGATCGTCAAGGACCTGCTGTCCGGCGTCTTCATGATCCTCGAGGACCAGGCCGGCGTCGGTGACGTCGTCGACACCGGTCAGGCCACGGGCGTCGTCGAGAACGTCGGGCTGCGCGTCATGCAGATCCGCGACGTGAACGGGATCCTGTGGTTCGTGCCGAACGGCCAGATCCTGCGCGTCGGCAACCTGTCGCAGGGCTGGTCGCGCGTGCTCGTCGACATCACCGTGCCCTACCACACCGACATCGACGCCGTGCAGGACGCCCTGCTCAAGGCTGCCGTCACGATGTCGCAGGAGTCCCGCTGGCGGCAGCGGGTCGTCGAGAAGCCCGAGATCTGGGGCCTGCAGTCCATCACCGACGCCGGCATGGTCTTCCGCCTGGTCGTGAAGACCCGCGCGTCCGAGCTCGACGTCGTCGGCCGGGAGCTCCGCACCCGACTGAAGCACGCCGTCGACGAACTCGGCATCACCCTGCCCGCGATGGCGATGATCATGCCCGAGGGCTGGGAGAACGCCACCTCGATCAACGGCCTGCGCACCGTCCGGACCCAGCCGACGCCGGCACCCACCAAGCCCCGGCGTACCAAGCGCAACATCCTCGGGCAGCCGATCCGCACGGACGACCCCGACAGCGGGAAGGACCCCCGATGATCGACCCCACACCCCCGAGCGGCACGGGCGGGCCCGGAGCACGCGGCTCGCTCGGCACGCCCGGCTCGTCCAGCGCCGTCGGCGTCCCGGCCCAGCCGATCACTCTGCGCGTCGGGGAGCACGGCGCCTCGGCCACGGGGTCGCTGTACGAGCGGATCGGCGGCGCCCCCACCTTCGACCGGCTCGTCCGTCGCTTCTACGAGGGCGTGCAGCAGGACGAGGTCATCTGGCCGATGTACCCGGCCGACGACCTCGAGGGTGCGATCTGGCGCCTCTCCGCCTTCCTGCAGCAGTACTGGGGCGGACCGGGCACCTACAGCGAGCAGCGCGGGCACCCCCGCCTGCGGATGCGGCACAACCCGTTCCGCATCACGTCCGAGGCCCGGGAACGCTGGCTCCACCACATGCACGAAGCGGTCGAGTCGCTCGAGCTCGCGCCCCTCGACGAAGCCGAGCTCTGGGGCTACCTCGACCGCGCTGCCCACGCGATGACGAACACCTTCGACTGACGCGCGCCGGGCGCGACGCCGGCGCGGTGGACGCCGCCCGTGGCGGACGGGAGGCCCGTGGCGGCGTCGCCACGGGCCTCCCGTCCGCCGGTCCCCGCGTTCTCGTGCCCGCGGGACGGCGGCGTCTTCGGCAGCGCGTCTCAGCGCACGTACGAGCCGGAGGCGAGGTCCTCGACCAGGGACGGCCGTGACGGACGCCAGCCGAAGGTCGACCGGGCGTGTGCGCCGGACGCCTCCTGGTGCAGCAGCAGGGCGTCGGCGTACTCCCGCCCGAGTCGTTCACGGCTCGCGTCGACGCTCTCGGGGACGACCGGTGCGCCGTGGGACCCGGCCTCGGCGACCTCTCTGACGGTCGGGTCGTCGCCGGTCGCGGCGACGATGTACCCGTCGGGCTCGCCGCGGTGCAGCGCGAGGACGTAGAGCTCGCCGAGGTCGTCGACGTGCACCGTCGTCCACCGCTGGGAGCCGTCGCCCACCAGCCGCACCGGCTGCTCGCCGTCGCTGACGAACATCGCCGGGATGCCGGCGCCGCGCCCGTACACGATGCCGGGCGCGACGATGGTGCTCCGCACGTCGCTCTCCCGCAGCAGGGCCTCGTTCGGCCCGCGCCAGGCGGTCAACGCCGGCGGGTCGATCGGCGACTGCTCGGAGATGTCCGTCGAGTCGCCGAAGGTGAAGATCCCACCGGTGTGCACGAACGGCTTCGGCGTGCCGGCCAGGGCACCGATCGCGGTGCGGATGAAGCCCGGGTCGACGCCCGGCGCCGATGCCGTGTGGACCACACCGTCGCTCTCGTGCAGCAGCCGTTCGACGACGTCGGTGTCGGTGACGTCGCCGACCAGGGCCCGGCCACCGGCGTCACGGACGTGCTGGGCCTTCTCGTCGGACCGGACGAGCGCGGTGACCTCGTCGCCGCGGGCCACGAGGGAGCGGAGGACGGAGGAGCCGATGTAGCCGGACGCACCGGTGAGGAAGACGTGCATGCGGCCAGCCAACCACGGTGGCCCGGCGGCGTCGCGGTCGTCGTCGCCGTCGTCGCCGTCGTCGTCCCTAGGAGCTCAGGGTCCAGGCGCGGCGCTTGACGAGCACGTGGCCGCGCGAGGTCGTGAGTCGGCTCCACGGACCCGTCTCGAACAGACGGACCGGGTCGTGCCCGAGGAACCCGAGGCTCTCGCCCGCGAAGCCGGCACCGGCGGGCAGGTGTTCGACGCCGGGGACCGGTCGGCCCCAGACCTCGGCACGGATCCGTCGGACGATGGCCTCGCCCGCGTTGGACGGCACGGCGTCGGCGACCTCGGCGATGCCGTCGCGGGTGGCTCGGCGGAGGAGTTCCGGTGAGACGTCCGGCAGCGGGACCCAGCCACCGCGGGGCGGGGAGATGGCCGCCCACGTCACGGTGTGCACCTCGTGCGGCAGCTCGACCTCGATCGGGGTGGCCCGCGTCGGGTCGGCACCCTCGGCGCGTTCGGCATCCTGTGCCTCGGCCAGCAGGCGGAGGCGCTCGAGGAGCGACTGCAGCGGGACCACGGTGTCGATCGACGCGGGCTCGGTGAGCGAGAACGTGCGGAGACCGAGCACCGTCGGCAGTTCGTCGAGCAGCCCGAGCGGGTAGAGGATCGCCGTGTAGACGGCCAGGACGCCGGAGTCGGCGATGAGCCGGACCGAGCCGTCCTCGATCCGAGCGGCACGCCCGAGGTACGTGCGGAGGTCACCGAGTGAGGCGGCGTCGGGAAGCGTGAACGAGTTGCCCATGTCGTCCCCGATCCTACCGGCCATCGGGACCGCGCAGCCTGGGCGCGACGACCTGCGACGGCGGCGGGCAGCCGTTCGTAGACTGCACAGCGTGAACGGCGAACCCGACTTCCTGCGGACCCTGCGACTCGAGGACACCGGCGCGAGCACGGGCGAGACGATCCTGACCGGCGCCAGCCACTGGTCACCCGGCGGACGGGTGTTCGGCGGTCAGGTCCTGGCACAGTGCATCGTCGCCGCGCAGCGCACGATCGAGGGACGCGACGTCCACTCGATGCACGGCTACTTCCTGCGGCCCGGCGACATCGACGTGCCGATCACCTTCGGCGTCGAGCGCATCCACGACGGCCGGTCGTTCGCGGCCCGACGCGTGCAGGCGTACCAGCGCGGTGTCCCGATCTTCTCGATGATCGCGTCGTTCCAGGTGCCCGACACCGGCATCGAGCACCAGGACCCGTACCCGGTGGACACCCCGGACCCGGAGTCCCTGCCGTCGGCCGCGTCGATCCTGTCCGCGATCGACCACCCGGTCGCACGTGCCTGGGCCGCTCGGTCCATCGACCTGCGACACGTCGAGGGACCGGTGTTCGTCGATGTGCAGGGCGAGCACGTGCCGCACCAGGCGGTCTGGTTCCGGGTGCAGGGCGACCTGCCGGAGGACCCGGCGCTCCACCGTGCGGTGCTCGGGTACGCGAGCGACCTGTCGATCCTCGAGCCGATCATGCGGCGGCACGGCGTCGCGTGGGGCACCCCGGGGGTCAAGAGCGCGAGCCTCGACCACGCCATGTGGTGGCACCGCGACGGTCGCGCCGATGAGTGGATCCTGTACACGCAGGAGTCCCCGAGCGCGCAGGGCGGCCGGGGACTCGCGTTCGGCCGGATGTTCTCCCGTGACGGCAAGCTGCTGGCCACCGTCGCCCAGGAGGGCATGATGCGGGTGCCTACGGCCGGCTGAACTGCACCGGTTCCTCGAGGTAGCGCTCGCACGCAGCGCGCTCGGTGTCGGTCAGCCGACGCGGACGGTTCGTCGCCGCGTCGACCATCACGAGTGCGGTCGTCGCCCGTGTGTACAGGACGGCGGGGTGATGCCCCGCCGGCGACCAGACCTCGTACGAGACGTCGATGCTCGCACCCCCGAGCCGCCCGATCCACATCTGGATGTCGAGCGGCTGACGGAGGTACGGGATCGACGCCAGGTACTCGAGGCGCTGGCCCGCGATCACCGTCATGGTGCCCGAACCGGGCCGACCGTCGATGATCGGCTCGGGCAGGCCGCCGTCCGGGTCCTCACCCGGGTCCGCACCCCAGAACCCCACGATGCGCGCTTCTTCGAGCAGGCGCAGCATCGCGGAGTTGTTGACGTGACCGTAGGCGTCGATGTCGCTCCACCGCATGCGGATGGGAGCGTGCAGTCTCGCCACGAGGGTCAGTCGCGGGTGAGCTTGCGGTACGTCGCGCGCCCGGGCTTCGCGGCATCGGCGCCGAGGCGCTCGATCTTGTTCTCCTCGTAGGCCTCGAAGTTGCCCTCGAACCAGTACCAGTTCGGCGTGCCGTCCTCGTTGAGGCCCTCCCACGCCAGGATGTGCGTGGCGATGCGGTCGAGGAACCACCGGTCGTGGGTGATGACCACGGCGCAACCGGGGTACTCGAGCAGGGCGTTCTCGAGGCTGCCGAGCGTCTCGACGTCCAGGTCGTTGGTCGGCTCGTCGAGGAGCAGCAGGTTGCCGCCCTGCTTGAGCGTCAGCGCCAGGTTCAGACGGTTGCGCTCACCACCGGACAGGATGCCGGCGCGCTTCTGCTGGTCCGGGCCCTTGAACCCGAACTGCGACACGTAGGCGCGGGACGGGATCTCGGTCTTGCCGACCTGGATGTAGTCGAGTCCGTCCGACACGACCTCCCACAGGTTCTTGTTCGGGTCGATGCCGCCGCGGGTCTGGTCGACGTAGGAGATCTGGACGGTGTCACCGATCTTCAGCGTGCCGCCGTCCAGGGGCTCGAGGCCGACGATCGTCTTGAAGAGCGTGGTCTTGCCGACACCGTTCGGGCCGATGACGCCGACGATGCCGTTGCGGGGCAGCGTGAACGACAGGTCGCCGATGATGACGCGCTCACCGAACTGCTTGCGCAGGTGCTCGGCGTCGATGACCTGCGAACCCAGACGCGGGCCGACCGGGATCACGATCTCCTCGAAGTCGAGCTTGCGGGTGCGCTCGGCCTCGGTGACCATCTCCTCGTAGCGGGCGAGACGGGCCTTCGACTTCGCCTGGCGGCCCTTGGTGTTGCTCCGGACCCAGTCGAGCTCCGAGGACAGGCGCTTCGCGAGCTTGGCGTCCTTCTTGCCCTGGACCTCGAGGCGAGCGCGCTTCTTCTCGAGGTAGGTCGAGTAGTTGCCCTCGTACGGGTACAGGCGGCCGCGGTCGACCTCGGCGATCCACTGGGCGACGTGGTCCAGGAAGTACCGGTCGTGGGTCACGGCGAGGACGGCACCGTGGTACTGCTGCAGGTGCTGCTCGAGCCAGAGCACGCTCTCGGCGTCGAGGTGGTTGGTGGGCTCGTCGAGGAGGAGCAGGTCGGGCTTCTGGAGCAGCAGCTTGCAGAGCGCGACGCGGCGCTTCTCACCACCGGACAGGTGCGTGACGAGTTCGTCCCCCGGGGGGCACTGCAGCGCGGCCATCGCCTGCTCGAGCTGGGAGTCGAGGTCCCACGCGTCGGCGGCGTCGATGTCTTCCTGCAGCGTGCCCATCTCGGCCAGGAGCGCGTCGAAGTCGGCGTCCGGCTCGGCCATGAGCGCCGAGATCTCGTTGAAGCGCGCGAGCTTGCCGTGGATCTCGCCCACGCCTTCCTGCACGTTCTCGAGCACGGTCTTGCTCTCGTCGAGCTCCGGCTCCTGCATGAGGATGCCGACGCTGAAGCCCGGCGTGAGCTTCGCCTCGCCGTTGGACGGCTGGTCGAGACCCGCCATGATCTTCAGGATCGTCGACTTGCCAGCACCGTTCGGTCCGACGACGCCGATCTTGGCACCGGGGAGGAACGACATCGTGACGTCGTCGAGGATCAGCTTGTCGCCGACCGCCTTGCGGGCGCGGACCATCTGGTAGATGTACTCAGCCATATCCCGATGAGTCTACTGAACCCGGCCCCCTGCCGGAACGCGCACAAGGGGTGTTGCATCGGCGCACTTCGACGTACCGTTGCCTCGCCTTCCACCAGAGGCCTCGTCGTCCACACGGAGATCAGGATCAGGGACATGCCCACAACACGAATCCGCCGGCTCGCGCTCCCCCTCGTCGGAGCGGTCGCACTCGCAGTCGGCCTCGTCGCACCCACCGGCGCGACGGCCTCGGCAGCCACCGTCGCCCCGCACGGCACACCGTTGGTCGAGTACACCGCCGACATCACCGAGGGCGGGGCCGGGACCGGGTACTCGTCGTACATCAACGTGCACGACGCGTACAACAACGCGTTCTCCGTGGGGATCCAGTCCGACAAGGGGTCCACCGTGAGCAAGGGGGCGCCGCGGTTCATCTGGGAGCGCGTGCAGAACGGCAAGTTCACGTACGGCTACCTCGGCCCGGCGACCCACAACGTGACCCCGGTCGGACTCCGCTTCTACCCGAACAACGTCGGGACCTTCTTCGCGAACGGCCACACGATCGCGGCGGTCGGCCTGAACCTGAAGGGGCGCCTGTTCTTCAACGTCGAGGGGAACGGCCGCCTGAACGGCGACGTCGTCCACTCGTCGATGCGCAACGTGAAGATCACGGTGCGCAACAAGCCCGGCGTGAGCGGCCTGCAGGGCAAGTGGAACACGAACTTCTCGTTCCACGGTCTGAAGGCACGCCAGGTCAACTCGCCGGCGGTCCAGGGAGCGACGTTCTGGGTGGACGGCCGTGTGAGTGGCCTGCCGAAGGGCGGCAACTGGGACACGACCGAAGTGGCGGGCATCGGCATGATCACCCAGCGCTGGTGACCGTCGGACACTGATCCGCGGGACGGGCATCACGCGGCCGGACGTTCGTGCTCCTCGGGTACGTCCAAGTCACGCAGGCCGTCGACCGGCCCGGCGTCGTCGAGATCGTGGTCGTGTTCGTCGTCCCGATCGACGTGGTCGGGCTCGACGTGATCGACCGGCTCCTCGCCGTCTGCCCGGGCCTGGTCGTGCCCAGGAGCGGACCCGGGTTCGTCCGGGGTCGGGCCGCGTACCTCCCCGGTCCGGGGGTCGACGTCCGCGGTGGCACCCGGCGTCACCGCCGAGTCCGAGGTGTGTCGAGGCACCTTGACCCAGTTGCTGATCCCCCACGCCAGGTCGTGCCCGATGCCGTCGGCGTCGATCTCGACCGAGGTCCCACCCCGACCGTCGCGTTCCCACGTGCGGATGCGGACCCGGCCGGCGACGACGATCCGGTCACCCTTCTTCAGGGACTTGAACACGTTCGACGCGAGCGACCGGAACGCGGTGACGGTGTACCAGTTGGTCGCGCCGTTGACCCAGGCGGCGGTGGCCCGGTCCCAACGGCGTGAGGGCGACGCGAGTCGGAGACTCGTGATGGCGATGCCGGTCTCGGTGACGAGGTGCCGGGGCTCGGTGGCGACGATTCCGCAGACGGTGATGATGTCGTTCATGCGTCGATCGTCACGGAGCCCGGGGCCGCGTCAGCGGCCCCGGGCTCGATCTGTGGCGTGTGGATCCGATCAGGCAACCTGTGGAGGACGAGTCCCCCGGGCCTCCTGGACAGACCCGCTCAGTGTGCTCGGAACTCGGGCCGGGCAGCCAACGGTCCGAGCGCGGCGTGGACCGCACCCTTCGCGGACTCGAGGGACGGGTAGGGCCCGCCCGCCCGTCGGCGTCCGTAGAGCTCGACCTCGAAGCCGTCCGCCGCACGGTGGATGCTGCCCACCGCTCCGGCCGGACCGATGGCGACCCAGGTTCCCGTGTTGTCCGTCATGTTCGAACCACCTCCTTGTGGCCCTGCCGCCCCGGGGTCAGGACGCCAGGATGTACTGACTGTAGGCCTTCCGGACCTTGTTCACCTTGGGCAGCGCGACTGCGAGGCAGTAGCCCTGGCCGGGGTTCTTCGCGAAGAAGTCCTGGTGGTACTCCTCGGCGCGGTAGAACGTCGAGAGCGGCTCGATGGTGGTGACGATGCCGCCGTCCCAGATGTCGGATGCTCGCTCGACGGCCCGTTCGAACACCTCGCGCTGCGCGTCGTCGGCCGGGAACATCGCCGAGCGGTACTGCGTGCCGACGTCGGCGCCCTGACGGTTCAGCTGGCGGGGGTCGTGCAGCGTGAAGAAGACGTCCAGGATCACGTCGGCCGGGATCACCGACTCGTCGAACGTCACGGCGACCGCCTCGGCGTGCCCCGTCGTGCCGGTGCACACCAGTTCGTAGGAGGGCTCTTCGACCTGCCCGCCGACGTAGCCGGACACCACGTCCTGCACCCCCTGGAGCGTGCGGTACACGGCGTCGAGACACCAGAAACATCCACCTGCGAGCACGAACGTGGTCATGGCCACTCCCTCTCTCCGGGCCGCCGATGCAGCAGCCTCGTTCCTCCACAACAGTGTGCGCGGAGACCCTGTTCCCCAGATCTGCTGGCACCCCTCGGCGTGTCGGTGGTCCCCCGTAGCGTCGGCACCACACCGACCAGGAGGCCAGCGATGCAGACCATCACCGAACCCGCACTGCGGATCCGCACCGTCCCGCTGGCCCGCGCCCGGGGCGACTACCGGATCCTCGACGTCCGCGACGACCTGAGCCGGGTCACCCGGGCCAACGGCGAGATCGTCGGGTACGTCGACCGCATCGACGTCGCCGGTGACACCGCGTACCGTGCCCGCCGGTACGTCGCGACCGAGCGCCGGTTCGTCGAGCTGCCGAGCGTGTGGTCCGCCGACGACGCCGTGGACACCCTGCGCTGGTCATGATGTTCCAGATTGGAATCATCTGCGATGGGATGCGCGGAACGCCGTCCGGCCTCCCCGACGCCTGACCGTTCCGTGGGTATGGTGCGCGCATGGACTGGTGGAACGACCTGACCGACTGGACTTCGTCCGACACGGGTTGGCGGGTGCTCTCGGGCGCTGTGATCCCCTTCGTCGCCATCGTCGTGGCGGGCGTCATCGCGGCGCTCATCGGGCGCAGCGCGACCAAGCGGGTCGTGGCGCTGCAGGAGCGCGAATCGAAGAACGCGGCCGTGGCCGCGATCCTGACGGCTGCGCGCAAGGCAGCTGCGTGGGGATCGCTCGGGCACGACGAGCGGGCCTACGCCGACCACCTCGCCGAGGACGCCGACATCCGGCTGCGCCTGCTCCCCGTGCAGGGTGCGCCACTGGCCGCCAACTGGGCACAGCACGAGATCGCCGACATCAAGAAGAACTCGTCGACGTTCAGCTTCCAGGCCGACCAGTCCCTCGCCGAGTTCCGTGACCGCCTGCTCGACTGGCAGTCGCGACCGAACCGTGCGCGCAAGCTCTTCAAGGCCGACCTCGAGCGCTGGAAGTTCGAGTCGCCGGACCCCGACGCCGACCTGATCAAGCGGCAGCAGGACTGGAACGCCGACCAGGCCGAGGCCCCACGCACGCAGGCGCAGGCAAAGGCCCCGGCCGCTCCCGCCGAGCGTCCCACCCCGACGACGACCTCGCTGCGTCCGGCGCAGCGCCCCACGTCCGCGCCGTCGACCCCTCCGGCGCCGGCCGCTGCTGCGCCCGGCGCTGCTGCACCCGGTGCGGCGTCAGCCGGTGCTGCGTCAGTCGGTGCTGCCGGCGGGACGACCCCGTCGTTCTCGGTGAACCGCGGTGCGGGCACGAACCCGAACCGCGGCAACGCCGACCCGAACGCCACACGCTCGTTCGGTGACAACACCACCCGCGTCTACGGCGACGACGAGGCTGCACCACCGGTCCGTCCGGCGCTCGGTACCCCGACCTCGCCCTTCCGCTCCGCCCAGGGCCGCGGCACGGACGACACCGAGGTCGTGGACGACGACAGCGCCACCCGAGCCTTCGGCGACTCCGACCGCGCACCGCGGAACGGCCGTCCGACCTCGTCCGACCGCCCCGTCGCGACGCCCACCGCAGCCGACGCACACGTCAATCGAGCACCCGCGAACGACGTCCCGCCCGCCTCGGCGCCCCGGGTCGACACCCCCGGCGCGACGAACACCACGTCCGTCCCGACCCGCCTGAACCAGGCCCCCGCAGAGCCGGCCGACGCGAACGAGACGTCAGAGGCGCCGTACACGCAGCCGATCAGCGCCGCCGAACTCCGGCGCCGCGCCGCGGACGACGACGAGTAGTAGCCAGCACGACGAGTAACAGCCACCACGACGAGAACAGGGCCGCCATCCGGAGAGGATGGCGGCCCTGTTCGTCTTCGGCGCCCCCGGCAGGAATCGAACCCGCGGCACGGTGGGTAGAAACCACCTGCTCTATCCACTGAGCTACGGAGGCGAGCAGCGTCGATTGTAGCGGCGAGCGGCCCTCAGACGCTCGATGCACACCCCGCCGCGTCGCCGTGACCGGGCTCGGCGGTCGCCCAACGGTCGGCCGCCGTCTGCTCCCCGTTCCCCTCCGCGACACCCACGCTTCGTAGCGTCCGGAGCATGCGCACCACCGGTTCCGTCCTCGCCGTCGTGCCCGCACGTGCCGGGTCGAAGGGGATCCCCGGCAAGAACCTCCGCACGGTCGCGGGTCGTTCGCTGGTCCGTCGAGCGGTCGAATCGGCACGACGTGCCACGCGCATCGACGAGGTGGTCGTCACGACCGACGGTGACGCCATCGCCGCCGAGGCGGTCACCGCCGGTGCCGCCGTGGTCCGCCGTCCGGCCGAGCTCGCGGGGGACGAGGCGTCCTCGGAATCTGCCCTGCTGCACGTCCTCGACGCGATCAGCACCCCGCTGCCCGAAGTCCTCGTCTTCCTGCAGGCGACCTCGCCGTTCATCGACCCGGCCGACCTCGACGCCGCCGTCGCGCGCGTGGTCGACGGGCACGCCGACGCGGTGTTCGCCGCCGCCCCGTCGCACGCGTTCCTGTGGCGGACCGCCCCGGACGGCACGGCGGTCGCGGTGAACCACGACGCTGCGACCAGGCCCCGTCGGCAGGACCGTGAGCCCGAGTACCGCGAGACCGGCGCCTTCTACGTGATGCGGACGGCGGGGTTCCTCGAGAACCGGCACCGGTTCCACGGCCGCGTCGAGCTGGCCGTCGTCGACGGTGCCGGCGCGATCGACGTCGACGACGAGGCCGACCTGGCCCTCGCCGAAGCGCTGGCCGGCGCGCTGACCGACTTCACGGCAGACGAACGCGTCGGCGCCGCGGCCCCAGCACCCACCACGACCCGAGACCCATCCCCGACGCGGGCCACCCCCGCACCGAACGGAGCACCATGACCGTCACCATCGGTACGTCCACGATCGGCGCGGGCCACCCCGCGTACCTCATCGGCGAGATCGGCCTCAACCACAACGGCGACGTCGACATCGCGAAGCAGCTCGTCGACGTCGCTGCCGACGCGGGCCTGCAGGCCGTGAAGTTCCAGAAGCGCACCCCCGCGATCTCCACGCCGGAGCACATGAAGAACACCCCGCGCAGCACCCCGTGGGGCGACATGACCTACCTGGAGTACCGCTACCGCGTCGAGTTCGACCGCGACCAGTACATCGAGATCGGTGACCACGCGACCCTCCGCGGTCTCGACTGGTTCGCGTCGCCGTGGGACGAGCCGTCGGTCGACTTCCTCGAGGACCTCAACGTCGTCGCCTACAAGATCGCCTCGGCGTCGGTCACCGACCTCGGCTTGCTCGCCGCCGTCGCCGCGACCGGCAAGCCCGTCATCCTGTCGACGGGCATGTCCACGCTCGAGCAGATCGACGCCGCCGTCGAGGCCCTCGGCACCGAGCGACTCGTCCTCATGCACGCGACCTCGACCTACCCGCTGCCGGCCGAGGAGGCGAACCTCCGCATGATCGACACCCTCGCCCACCGGTACGCGGGCGTCCCTGTCGGGTACTCCGGCCACGAGCCCGGCCTGCAGATCTCCATCGCCGCCGTCGCCCTCGGTGCCACGGCCGTCGAACGGCACATCACGCTCGACCGCACGATGTGGGGCTCCGACCACGCCGCATCGCTCGAGCCGCACGGCCTGAAGACGCTCGCCCGCGACCTCCGCATCATCGAGACCGCCCTCGGCGACGGCGTGAAGCGCATCTTCCCCGGCGAGCAGGCACCGCTCGCCAAGCTGCGTCGCGTCGGCGCGTGAGCGCATGCAGTCCCCATCCGACCGCCGGCGAGCAGGCACCGCTCGCCAAGCTGCGTCGCGTCGGCGCGTGAGCGCATGCAGTCCCCATCCGACCGCCGGCGAGCAGGCACCGCTCGCCAAGCTGCGTCGCGTCGGCGCGTGAGCGCATGCAGTCCCCATCCGACCGCCGGCGAGCAGGCACCGCTCGCCAAGCTGCGTCGCGTCGGCGCGTGAGCGGCCCGGTCGACGGGACCAGCGCCCTGAGCGGGCCGGGTGACGGCGGCGGGCCGACAGACGGACTGGAGGCGCGCCTCCCGTCCGACGCGTCACCACGCGTCCGACGCGTGGTCGGTCTGGTCGACACCGACTCGTTCGCGAAGTGGGGCGCACACCTGCTGGCGAGCGCCCCGGCGGACTGGGACCTGGAGCTGCGCACCGTGGCGACCCCGCGGTCGGCGAGTCCGAAGCAGCTGCAGTCGGCGTTCCGCGGGCTCGACCGGCGACTCGCCCACCTGCACCGCGAACCGCCCGCGCCGAAGGACGTCGACGCCGTCGTCGAGGAGCTCCGACAGGACCCGCCGGACGCCGTCCTGGTGTCGTTGATCGGACCGGTGGCCGAACTCGTGATCGACGAGGTGTACCGGCGGATCCCGGACCGGCCGGTGCTGGTGTCGGGGCTGCCGGGGATCTCGTTCCCGTCGAAGTGGAAGGGCGTCTTCTTCCGTGCCCGGGCCGACCTGTTCGTGCTGCACAGCCACCGTGAGGTCCGCGCGTACGAGGAGACGGCGCGCGACGGCGGCGTCGAGCCGCACTTCGCGCTCGCCACGTTGCCGTTCGCCCGGGGTGCCGGCGCCACCGGTGGTGCCGGCGCGACCGACGCTGTCGACGGTGTCGGCCCGACCGTCCGCGACTCCGTCGTCTTCGCGGCGCAGCCGAGTGTGCCGTTCGAGCGGACTGATCGGGCGATCATCGTGCGGTGGCTCGTCGAGACGGCACGGGCGCACCCGGAGTGGCGCGTCGTCATCAAGACGCGCGCGGCGGCCGGCGAGCACCAGACGCACCGCGAGGAGCACCCCTACCCGGACCTGGTACCGGCGGACGCGCCGACCAACCTCGTGGTGGAGAGCGGGCCGATGGCCGAGCACCTCGACCGCGCGGTGGCACTCGTGACGATCAGCTCGACCGCGGTGCTCGAGGCGGCGGCGCGGGGCGTCCCGGCTCTCACGCTGACCGACTTCGGCATCGGGCGGCACCTGATCAACGAGGTGTTCGTGGGGAGCGGCCTCGAGGGCGACGCCGTCGACCTGGTCGACGGACGGTTCGGTGTCGTCCGGCCGGAGTGGATGCGGGACAACTACTTCCACCCGGCCTCGGAGGACGACTGGCAGCACCGGCTGGTGGAGCTCATGGCCCGACGGGATGCCGGGGCCCTGGTGGACCGGGCGCCGGCTCGGCGGAGTCGCGGTGGGCTGCTGCGCCGCGCGTGGGAGCGGAAGAACGCCCTCGGCGGGGCAGACCGCAGCCCGCTCGGGCTGGTGGCGCTGGGCATCGGGGCGCCGATCCGGGGCGCGAAGCGTCTGGCGCGACGTGTGCGGGCGGTTGTCGATCCGCCGGCGCCCGTCGTGGTCTCAGCGCCGACGTCGCAGCGCGCGGGGGCGCGCGCCGCTGTGCCTGCGCCGGGGGCCGTCGCTGGGACGGCTGCGGCGGCGGCTGCGGCGACCGCTCGTTCAGAGCGCCCTGGCCACCGCGAGCAGGAGTTGGTCGCGGGTCGGGACGCCGGGTGAACGGAAGACCTCGGTGCCGTCGTCCTGCCGCACGATGATCGTGGGCGTGGACCGGATACCGAGGTCCTCCGCGTCGTCGGGGTGTGCCGCCACGTCGCGTTCGGTCACGGTGAGCCCGGGAACGAGCGCCGAGGCCTCGGCCGACACCCGGCGGGCGGCGGCGCACGGCGCACAGAAGGCGGACGTCCAGAGGTCGAGCTGCATGTGGTCCTGCAACGCGGCGGGTGGGGGTTCTACTCCCGGTCGAACTCGCCGCTGCGGTCGCCGCGGTCCTGCAGGTCGTCCACCGGGTCGGACTCCTCCGGCTCGTAGGTGAACTCGACCGAGATCTGGTCGAGGACCTGGCGGGACTTGGTGGCGCGGTAGGTGAAGGCCGTCTGCAGGCCCTCGACGTCGGCGAACACCGTGACCTCGTCGTCCAGCGCGTCGCTCGTGGCGGTGCGGGTGTCGGTCGTGCCGTCGAAGGGGCCGCCGTGGAAGATCGCGGTGTACTCGTCGCCTTCGTGGATGGTGATGTCGCTCATGCCTCCCTTCTACCAGGCGGCGGCTGGTGCAGTCTGTTCGGGGTCGTCGTCGCTCGACTGCACCGCCGTTGCATTTTGCATAGCATAGCTATATAGTTCAACTATGGAAACACCGCGTGAGCAGACGATCGAGACCCTCCTCGTCTCCGTCAACCGCCTGATCCGCAGCGCCGTCCAGTCGACGGGCAACACCACGTCCGCCGCGGTCTGGCGCACCCTCGGCATCCTCGAGACCGACGAGCCACTGCGACTCGGCGAACTGGCCACCGCCTCCCGTGTGGCGCAGCCCACGATGACCCGACTCGTCGCCGGCATGCTCGCCGACGGCCTCGTCAGCCGCAGCGTCGACCCGGACGACTCCCGCGGGCAACTCATCGAACTCACCGAGGCCGGACGCGAACGGCTCGCTTCCTGGCGCTCCACCCTCACCAGCACGGTCGGCCCGTTGTTCGCCGACCTGACCGACGACGACTGGGACGTCCTGCACCACGCGGCGAACCTGATCGCCCAGCGCACCCGGACAACCCCCAACGGAACGGAGATCCCCGCGTGAACGCCCACGCACCCGCCGGCCAGTCCGGCTCCATCCTCAAGCAGTCGTCCGCGGTCTGGGCGATCGCCTTCGCCTGCGTCGTCGCGTTCATGGGCATCGGCCTCGTCGACCCGATCCTCCCGGCGATCGCGGCGTCCCTGAAGGCGACGCCGGCGCAGACCGAGTTGCTCTTCACGAGCTACCTCGCCGTCACCGGTGTCGCGATGTTCTTCACCAGCTGGGTCTCCAGCCGCATCGGCGCGAAGCGCACCCTGCTCATCGGACTCGCCCTGATCGTGGTGTTCTCGGTGCTCGCGGCGACGTCGAACAGCGTGTGGAGCATCATCGACTTCCGTGCCGGCTGGGGCCTCGGCAACGCGCTCTTCATCTCCACCGCGCTCGCGACCATCGTCGGGGCGGCGTCGGGCGGCACCGCCTCGGCGATCATCCTGTACGAGGCAGCGCTCGGGCTCGGCATCGCCGTCGGCCCCCTCGTCGGAGGTCTGCTCGGCTCGGTGAGCTGGCGCGGCCCGTTCTTCGGCGTCACAACCCTGATGGCCGTCGCGTTCATCGCCATCGTCGCCCTGCTGAAGACCGGCAGCCTCGAGAAGCCCACGCCGACGAAGCTCTCCGCCCCCTTCCGCGCCCTGACCCGTCCGGCACTCGCAGCCCTCGCCGCGACCGCGCTGTTCTACAACATCGGCTTCTTCGTCCTGCTGGCGTACACGCCGTTCCCGCTCGGCTTCGGCGCGCTCGGGATCGGGTTCACGTTCTTCGGCTGGGGTGTCGGTCTCGCGATCACGTCGGTGTGGGTCGCCCCGATGCTCACCGCTCGGATGCGCCGGACGACCGTGCTGAAGGTCGCGCTGCCCCTGCTCGCGCTCGACCTGTTCGCCGCGGCCCTCGTCGTGCGCTCCCAGGTCGGCCTGATCATCTGCGTCGTCATCGGTGGTCTGGTGCTCGGTGTCCTGAACACCGTGCTCACCGAGTGCGTCATGGAGGCCACCGACCTCCCCCGCTCGGTCGCCTCGAGCGCCTACTCCGCCGTCCGGTTCATCGGCGGCGCCATCGCCCCGCCCGTCGCGACCCTGCTCGCCGACGCGTACTCGCCCTCGGCGGCGTACGTCTTCGCGGGCGCGTCCGTCGCGGTCGCCTTCGTCGTGATCCTCTGCACCACGAGGGTCCTGCGCCGCGTCGACGACGGTGCCGAGCCGGAGCGCGTCGAGGCCGAGGCGATCACCGCCGGCGACATGGCCTAGCCACCGGGCACCGGCGAACCCCACTCGCACCCCGCTTCCCCACTTCCCCACGAACGGGCGAAATGCCGGAGTGTCCCCCTCGGGCACGCCGGCCTTTCGCCCGTTCGTGCGTCCGCCCGCTTCCCCCGCGCGGGTTCTCTCCCCCTCGCC
>NZ_QKSE01000020.1:0-61103 GCF_003234595.1 Curtobacterium sp. MCPF17_051
TCGTGATGCACTGCACCAGCGGGGCCCGGGGGGCGTTGCATCTGGCACGGTCCAACCCTGGCACACGGTGCCCGGAGCGGGCCTCGAAGTGGTCACCGGGCGTCGTGTACGGTGTCGCTCGAGACACGGGGTGCCGCATCCAGCGGCTGAGATCACACCCGTCGAACCTGCTCGAGCTCGTACTCGCGAAGGGATCGTCCATGGAAACCGCTGCGCCCTCCCCTGCCTGGGCCCACCGAACCGCCGAACTGCTCGAGGCCGTGCGTGCCCGGGCCCCGCTGGTGCAGTGCATCACGAACACCGTCGTGCAGAACGTCACGGCGAACGTGCTGCTCGCGCTCGGGGCCTCGCCCGCGATGGTCGACGTGGCGACCGAGGCGGGGCCGTTCGCCCGCGTCGCGGACGCCCTGCTGGTGAACACCGGCACCCCGCACGCCGAACCGCGGGTCGCCGCGCTCGAGGCCGTGCACGCCGCCCGTGACGCGGGCACCCCGTGGGTCCTGGACCCGGTGGCCGTCGGCTCGCTGCCGGTGCGGACCGCCCTGGCGCGTGACCTGCTCGCGCTGCGCCCGACGGTGCTGCGGGGCAACGCCTCCGAGGTGCTCGCCCTGCTCGGCGACTCGGCCGGTGGCCGCGGGGTCGACAGCACCGTGGGCACGGAGGACGCTCGGGTCGCGTCGGTCGCTGCTTCGGACGGGAGGCTCGTGGCCGCGGTGGCCGTGTCGGGTGCGGTCGACCTGCTGGTCGCGCCCGGCATCGGTGTGGTCCGGGTCGCGAACGGCACCGACCTGCTGACGCGGATCACCGGAGGCGGGTGCGCGCTCGGCGCGGTCGTCGCCGCGTTCACGTCGGTCGCGCCGGAGGACGCGGGGGCCGCTGCCGTCGCCGCCACCGCGGTGCACACGATCGCCGCCGAGCTCGCGGCACGGGAGGCCGGCGGACCGGGGACCTTCCAGCCGCTGTTCCTCGACCGGCTGGCGTCGCTGACGCCGGAGGACGTCGTCCGCGAGGCCCGGATCACCCTCGAGGCCGCTCCCGCGGTCGACGCCCGGGCGGTGTCGGCGTGAGCGGGCTGCAGTCTGCGGGGTTCGGCGTCTACCTGGTGACCGACGGTGCCCTGGCCGACCGGCACGGCATCGGGGTGCTCGGGGTCGTCCGCGCCGCCGTGCACGCCGGGGTCCGGATCGTGCAGGTGCGGGACAAGGACGCCTCCGCGCGTGACCTGCTCGCCCTGACCGCCGCGGTCGCCGACGCCGTCGGGGAGCGCGCGAGGGTGGTGGTCGACGACCGGCTCGACGTCGTCCTCGCCGCACGGCACGCGGGACACCGGGTCGCGGGCGTGCACCTCGGCCAGTCCGACGTCCCCGTCACGGCCGCTCGCGCCCTGCTCGGAGCGGACGCCCACGTGGGCCTCACGGCGAACACGCTCGCGCACCTGGCTGCCGTCGAGCGACTCCCCCGCGGCACCGTGGACCTGCTCGGCGTCGGGGTCGTGCACCCCACGGCGACGAAGGCCGACCACCCGCCGGCCCTCGGCCACGACGGGTTCGCCCGGTTGGCCGCCGCCACCGACCTGCCGTGCGTGGCGATCGGCGGGGTGACCCTCGACGACGTCGTGCCGCTCCGGGCAGCCGGTGCCGCGGGCGTCGCGATCGTGTCGGGCATCTGCGCCGCGGCCGACCCCGGGTCCGCCGCGGCGGCGTACGTGGCCGCGTGGGGCCGTGGACCCGGCCACGGGGCGGAGGCCGGACGATCCGGTGACCTTGATCCACGCCTCTCCCCACCGGTACGGCCGGTCCGCCGCTGGCGCGTCGCCCCGGAACCGGCGGCGTGGGCCCAGGCCGACGCCACGCACCACGGGGCGGACGCATGAGCGTCCCACGGGTGCTGAGCATCGCCGGGACCGACCCGACGGGCGGGGCCGGGATGCAGGCGGACCTCAAGGCGATCGCCGCGCACGACGGGTACGGGATGGGGGTCGTGACGGCGCTCGTCGCGCAGAACACGCACGGGGTGCGGTCGGTGCACCTGCCGGACGTCGGGTTCCTGCGGGAGCAGCTCGACGCGGTGTCGGACGACGTCGTGGTCGACGCGGTGAAGATCGGGATGCTCGGCACCGCCGACGTCGTGCGGGTCGTGACGGACTGGCTGCGGGAGCACCAGCCGCCGGTGGTCGTCGTCGACCCGGTGATGGTGGCGACGAGCGGGGACCGGCTGCTCGACGAGGACGCGGCGTCGGCCATGGGGGCGCTGTTCGCGCTCGCCGACCTGGTGACGCCGAACCGGGCCGAGCTCGTGGTGCTGGCGGAGCTCGCCGGCGCGGGTGCGGCTGGTTCCGGTGCGCCGTCGTCGGCTTCGTCGTCGTCGGCTTCGTCGCTGGATGCCGCGCGTGCCGTGGCGGCGCGGTGGGACGTCCTGGTGCTGGCGAAGGGCGGCCACGACGAAGGGCCGACCTCCGATGACGTGCTCGTGGCACCGGACGGAACCGTGCGGGTGTTCACCGGTCCCCGCGTCGCGACGACGAACACGCACGGCACCGGGTGCTCGCTGTCCAGTGCGATCGCGACGCTCGCCGCGCGGCACGGCGACTGGGAACTCGCGGTCGGGGTGGCGAAGGAGTGGCTGACGGCGGCGCTGCGCGGGGCGGACGCGCTGTCGGTCGGGAGCGGCAACGGCCCGGTCGACCACGGAGCGCAGGCGCGGGCAGCCCTGCCAGCGCTGTCGTACACGGACGTGTGGTGGACGGACGCGGCTTCGGTGCTGCAGGAGACCATCGACTGCGCGTTCCTGGTGGGGCTCGGGGACGGGACGCTCGAGCCGGAGGTCTTCGCGGGCTACCTGGCGCAGGACGTCCACTACCTGCGGGCGTACGAGCGGCACCTGGCGACGCTCGGGGTCGGTGCCCCCGGTGTCGGTTCGGGTGATGGTGCCGGCGCTGCTGCTGCGTTCTGGGCGGCGGCTGCGCAGGGGTGTGCGGACGAGGCGCGCGACCTGCACCACCGTCGGCTGGCCGGCTCGCACGCCGACGATCCCGTGCACCCCACGTGCGCCGGGTACCTCGCACACCTGCAGGAGGCCGCCGACTCCGGCTCCCCGGCGGTGCTCGCCGCCGCGGTGCTGCCGTGCTTCCGGGTCTACGCCTGGGTCGGGTCGCAGCTCGGGGTCGCGCCGGACGGGCATGCCTTCGCCGACTGGATCACGGCGTACGGGGACCCGGGGTTCGCGGCGTCGAGTGCCGAGGCGACCCGGCTCGTCGAGGAGGTGGCCCGTGCGGCGACACCCGACGAGCGAGGGCGGATGGCGCGGGCGTTCCGACGTTCGGTGGAGTGGGAGCTCGCGTTCTTCCGGATGCCGACGGAGGCACGCGACGCCCGAGTCTCGCGCTGAGGGACGGTTCTCGGGTTGGCTCACCCGAGAACTGTCCTCCGGGCCGAGTCTCGGCGGGGATCAGCGGGCGACCGGCGGCAGCCGGACCAGTTCGACGGACAGCTCGGCACCGCTGACCGTGCCGCGCATCCACGTGTGGTCGGGCTGACGACGGCGGTCGGTCGGCGAACCGGGGTTCAGCAGGCGCATCCCCGACGGGGCCACGGTGTCCCACGGGATGTGCGAGTGGCCGAAGACGAGCACGTCGGTGTCCGGGTACTCGGCGTCCATCCGCCGCTCCCGACCGGTCGACGCCCCGGTCTCGTGCACCAGGGCGAAGCGCAGGTCCTCGACGCCGAACCGGGCGACGAGCGGCAGCCGGTCGTCGAACTCCGCACCGTCGTTGTTGCCCCGCACGCCCTCGAAGCGGCTGGACCGCGCCTGCACGGCGTCGAGGGTGGCCAGGTCGACCCAGTCCCCCGCGTGCACCACGAGGTCGGCGGCGTCGATGTCGGCCCACAGCCCGGGCGGCAGGTCCTTCGCGCGCTTGGGCAGGTGCGTGTCGGACAGCAGGACGAACGACGTCGTCACGACTCGGTGGGTGCCGGCATCGGGAGCCCGGCCTCGTCCGAGGCGCCGAGGCGCTCCAGCAGCCCGGCGAGCAGTGCGATGTCGTCGTCGGACCAGTCGGCGAGCCGTTCGTCGAGCGCGTCGCGGTGCAGCTGCACCGACCGCTCGAGCGCTGCGCGGCCGGCGTCGGTCGCCTCGAGCGGCTTCGCGTTCCCGCTGCCGCCGTCGGTCGTCCGCACCAGCCCGGTCGCGAGGAGCCCGGACAGCTGCCGCGAGATCGTGGAGCGGTTCAGCCGCAGGTAGCGGGCGATGTCGATGGCCATGCAGCCCGGGTGCTGGACGACGAAGTCGACGAGGGACTGGTCGACGACGCTCAGGACCTGATCCGAGCCACGGGCACGGATGCTCGCCCGACGGGTGATGCGGGCGAGCTCGGTGTACGCCCGGCTGATGTCGCTGTTCCGGACCTTGGAGCTCGGGTGGTCCATGATGGCTCCAGCCTGTCTGCGCCGGCGCCGGCCGGCGGTCTTCTCGTCCCGTCACCATACCGGCGGGTACGCCTGGTGTGGGGTCAGCGGGCGGCTGCCGCTGCCCGGAGCGCGGGGATGTCGAGCTTGATCATCTGCATCATGGCTTCGAAGACCCGGGCGTTGGCCTCCGGGTCGCCCGATCCGCTCATCAGCTCCCCCAGCATCGACGGGGTCACCTGCCACGCCAGACCCCAGCGGTCGGTCAACCACCCGCACGCCATCGGGCTCCCGCCGTCGGCGAGCAGCGCGTCCCACAGGCGGTCGAGCTCGTCCTGCGTGTCCACGTCGATCTGGAACGACACCGCGTCGGTGTGCGGGTGGCCGGGGCCACCGTTCATCGCGCGGTACGGCTTGCCGAGCAGCGTGAACTCGACGACGAGGGCACGGCCGTCGGGCATCCAGCTGACGCTGTCGACGCGGCTGTCGGGGAACAGTCCCACGTAGTACTCGGCCGCCTGCTCGGCCTGGTCGTCGTACCACAGGAACGGGGTGATGGTGGGCACGGGGAGCCCCTTCGTTCGGTGCTCAGTCCGCGGCGCTGCGGCTGAGCAGGTCGGCTTTCTCGGGATGCTCGTCGAACCACTTCCCGACGAACCAGCACATCGGCACGATGCGCTTCGTGGTCGACGACTCGACATCGGCGACGGCGTACTCGACGAGTTCGGCCGCGTAGCCGTGGCCGCGGTGCTTCGGGACCGTGTAGGTGTGCGGGAACGCCACCGCGTCACCGTTCACCCGGTAGTCGAGCACGCTCACGAGCTCGCCGCCGACGTACATCGCGTAGCGGTCCTGGTCGGTCTCGTCGCGGAACTCGTGGTCCATGCCCGCCATCATGCTCCCGGAAGGGCGTTCGTGCCGCCCGGGGAATGCACGACGTCGGGCAGCGTTGCAGGGACACCATGACAACCATCGGAATCATCGGCGCCGGCAACATCGGATCCCAGCTCGCACGACTCGCGGTACGGAACGGCCACCAGGTCGTCATCGCGAACTCCCGCGGCCCGGAGACCCTGACCGACCTGGTCACGGAACTCGGCGACGGCGCACGCGCAGCGACCCGCGACGAGGCAGCCGCAGCGGGCGAGATCGTCGTCGTGACGGTGCCGCTCGCCGCGATCGAGACGATCCCCGTCGAACCGCTCGTCGGCAAGGTCGTCATCGACACGAACAACTACTACTGGGAGCGCGACGGCCACATCGCCGCCCTCGACGACCAGTCCACGACCACCGCGGAGCTGCTGCAGGACCACCTGCCCGGCGCCCGCGTCGTGAAGGCGTTCAACCACATCGGCGCCGACGACCTGACCGGCCATGCGACGCCCGCCGGCACCCCGGACCGTCGTGCCCTCGTCATCGCCGGCGACGACGACTCCGCCAAGCAGACCGTCTCCGAGCTCATCGACGCGTTCGGCTTCGACGTCGTCGACGCCGGGCCCCTCGCCGAGGGCTGGCGCATCCAGCGGGACACCCCCGGCTACGGCCCGCGGATGACCGCCGCCGAGCTGCGCGACGCCCTGGCCGCAGCGACGCGCTAGTCCGCCGCGCCGCGCAGCACCGGCACCCACCGCTGCTGTTTCGCGCTGAGCGACACCTCACGGGCTCCGCAGCCCGTGACCTGTCGCTCAGCGCGAAACGAGCCAGGGCGGAACGAGCGCGCCCGCTCAGGCCCGGTCGAAGATCGTCGTCATGTCGGCGATGTCGTCCTCGGTCGGCGCCCATGTCGTGCCCGCCGCGACGTTCTGCGTGATCTGCTCCGGCTTCGTCGCCCCCGCGATGACGCTCGACAGCCCCGGCTGTGCCAGGAGCCACGCGAACGTCGCCTGCAGCATCGTCACGCCCCGGTCGTCGCAGAACCGCTGGTAGTCGTCGAGCACGTCCCACGGGGCGTCCTCGAGCACCTGCGGCTTCGAGGTCGTCAGCCGCCCGTCGGCCGGGCCGCCCGCCTTCGTGTACTTGCCGGTGAGCAGCCCGTTGTAGAGCGGGAAGAACGGCAGGAACCCGAGCGCGTACGCCCGCACGGCCGGCAGGACCTCGGCCTCGGCATCCCGGGCGAGCGGGCTGTACTCGTTCTGCGCGGACACGAACGCGGTGGTGCCGGCGATCGACGCCGTGAGCTCGGCCTCGGCGATCTGCCACCCCGCGAAGTTCGAGTGGCCGACGTACCGGATCTTGCCCTCGCGCACCAGGTCGTCGAGCACCGACAGGGTCTCCTCGATCGGTGTCACGTCGTCGGGCCGGTGCATCTGGTACAGGTCGATCCAGTCCGTACCGAGACGCCGGAGCGACGACTCGACCGCGAGCCGCACGTACCGGCGGGACCCGCGGACGCCCCAGTCCGGGCCGTTCGCGCCCTGCATGTCCATGCCGAACTTCGTGGCGAGGACGATCTCGTCGCGGCGGCCGCGGATCGAGCGTCCGAGCATCTCCTCGGACATGCCCGGCACGCCGCCGTAGATGTCGGCGGTGTCGAAGAGCGTCACCCCGGCGTCCAGGGCCGCGGCGACGACGGCGTCGGTGCCCTCCTGCGACTCGGACGCGGTTCCCCGCCGCCCGAAGTTGTTGCAGCCGAGGCCGACGGTGGAGACGACGAGCCCCGAGGGGCCCAGGGGACGGTGTTCGATTCCGGTCATCACCCGACCGTACCGGCGACCCCGAACTGGGGCTGCGATCCACCCAGCGGTTGCCGCTACAACTGAGCATGGATCAGTCGACGGAAGGAGCGCCGCAGTGGCAGCGCATCGCATGCCCGAATCGGACCGGCCCCGTCGGCCCGTACCGGCCTGGGTGACCGCGCCGCCCGTCGACGAGGTCGCGCCCGAGCGGGTCGCCGCCGTCGGTCACGTGAACGCCTCCGACCGGGAGGCCCGCCCCACCCCCGCCTCGTCACGCGCCGCCCACGCGGCGCCGGTCCCACCGACCACGGTCACCCCGGCCGGGAACGTGCCCGCCGCGCACGCACCCGCGCACGCACCGGCCGCCGAGCCCGCGTCGATCGCCGCACTGGTCGAGGCCGACGCCCCGGTGCCCGACTTCCCGCCGCAGCAGGAGCTGCTGCCCCCGGCCCCGACGTCGCCGAACGTGCACACCGTGCCGTTCGAGACCCCGGCGGTGCCGCCGTCGTCGGTCGTCCCCGCATCCGGGCTCGTGGTGCCGGTCTCCCCGGTCGCCGCCGCACCCGCCTCGGCGGACGCCACCCCGCTCACCACCCCGTCACCGGAGGCCTTCCCGGCACCGCCGCCCGCCGCGCCCGCGGTGCCCGTCGCCGGACAGCCCCGGTTCTCGGTGCCCGGCCTCGAGCACGTGGTCGTCGAGGGCACCGAACCCGAGCCCGTCGGCCCGATCGGCTACCGGACGCCCCGACGCTTCGCCCAACAGCAGGCCGCGGCACGGTCGGCCGCACCCGCACCCGCTCCCGCAGTCGCAGTCGCAGCCGCACGGTCGTTCGACGCCGTCCTGCACGCGGCGCCGGCTGCTGCCGCTCCCGGCAGCCCCGCCGTCGCGACCCCGGACGCCCCGACGACCACGGCCGTGGTCGCACCCACCCCGGCGCCGCAGGGTGCGGGCGGGGGCGAGGCGGGCCTCCCGACGGAACTGCTCGACCAGCCCGTGGCCGCAGCCGCCGTGCCGGAGCCACGTCGTGCGCTCGGCGCGACCGCCGGTGCGGTGCTCGGTGCCGTCGCCGGGATCGCGACGATCGGTCTGGCGGCCTGGTGGTTCACCGCGCCCGCGACCGTGCACGGTGTCGGCGTGGTGCTCGGACTGCTCGCGCTGGTGCTCTCGATCGTGACGCTGCGCGACCGGACGGCCACGTGGCAGCGGCCGGTCGCGCTGCTCGGCGCCGTGCTCGGTGGTGTCGGCACGGTCGTGCTGCTGTGGGCGGTCGCGGCGGCGCTGCTGCCGCTCGCGGGGGTGACGCTGCCGGACGTCACCGGCACCGGCACGACCCCGACGCTCGCCCCGTAGCGCAGCGAGCGCCGCGAGCGCTCAGACGCCGTCGTCTCGGCAGGACGCCGCGTCGACGTCGAGACGCCCCCGAAAGTCGCGGCGTCTCGACGGCTCGGCGGCGTCGAGACAACACGCCGGCGTCTCGCCGCGCCCACCAGCCCGAACACGCCGGCGTCTGGCCGCCGATGCACGAGCTCAGACGGCGCGGACGACCCCGCGGGACAGGATCGCGTTCGTCAGCGCGTCGATCGGCTCCCGCTGCACCGTCGGGTTCGCGATGAGGACGTAGTCCACCGCCGGCAGGTCCGGCAGCCCGAGCCGCTGCGACACCTTCACCAGGTCCGCCGGGATCAGCGAGTGCGGGAACACCGCGACGCCGATGCCCGCGCGCACCGCGGCGAGCACCCCGTTGACGTCGCGGGTGTTGCAGGTGATCCGCCAGGTGCGGCCGGCGGCCTCGAGGGCGTCGATCGCCATCTGCCGGCTGATGCTCGGCGCCTGGTACGCGATGAGCGGGACGGGTTCGCCGGATTCCAGGGCGATGCCGTCCTGCGCCATCCACACCATCTGGTCGGTGGCCACCCGGGTGCCCTCGGCGGACTCCCCCGCCGTCTGCTTGATGAACACCAGGTCGAGCTGGCCGGCGTGCACCCGGCGGAGCAGCGGTGACGACTGGTTCACCGTGAGCTCGAGGTTCACCTGCGGGTGCAGTCGTCGGAAGTCCCGCAGGATCCGCGGCAGCTGGGTGATGGCGAGGTCGTCCGCCGCCCCGAACCGCAGCCGTCCGCGGGTGGCCGCGCCGGAGAAGTAGGCGTCGGCGGTGGCGTGGGCCGCGAGGATCGTCCGCGCGAACCCGGCCATCGCGTCCCCGTTGTCGGTCAGGGCGACGCCGCGGGTGTCCCGGGCGACCAGGGTGCGCGCCACCGCGGTCTCCAGGCGCCGGACGTGCTGCGACACCGTCGGCTGGCTGATGCCGAGCCGGGTGCCGGCCTGCGTGAAGCTGCCGGTCTCCGCCACGGCCAGGAACGTCTGCAACAGGACCGGATCGAGCACGGGCACCTCGTTCGTTCGCGCGGCCGTTCGCGGGGTCATTCGACATCGCAATGGAGTGATAGCCACCATACGGGTATCGAATGGGCCGGCGCCACGTAGTTTCGTTGGGGTACCAGATCCACACCGACGTCCGGAGAACCCCGCACCGTGAGCGCGTCACCGACGACCCTCCCCCCACCCACCGAACCGCTCCCGATCCAGGCCACGCGACCGCCGTGGCGCCACACGCTCATCGCCCTGTCCGTGCCGAACTTCCGGCTGTTCACGGCGACGAATCTGGTGGCGATGACCGCCGGCTGGATGCAGCGCATCGCCCAGGACTGGCTCGTGCTGCAGCTGACCGGGTCGGTCGCGCAGGTCGGCATCACGGTCGCGTGCCAGTTCGCGCCGATGCTGCTGTTCGGGCTGCTCGGCGGCGTCCTGGTCGACCGGTTCTCGAAGCGCGCGCTCATGATGATCACGCAGGGAGCCTTCGCGGTGCTGTCCGCGCTGCTCGCCGTCCTGACGCTGGCCGGCGTCGTCGAGGCGTGGCACATCTGGGTGATCGCGTTCCTGGTCGGCATGGTCACCGTGATCGACAACCCGGCACGGCAGGTGTTCGTCACCGAGATCGTCGGGCACAAGCACCTGCGGAACGCCATCAGCGTGAACTCGTCGGTGTTCCAGCTGGGCGGCATGATCGGTCCGGCGCTGTCCGGGGCCCTGCTCGTCGCGGTCGGCGCCGGGTGGTCGTTCGGCGTGAACGCGATCGCCTGCGTCGCCGTCGTCGTGACGCTCGGGTTCCTCAAGGTCTCCGAACTCCACCGCACGCCCCCGACTCCGCGTGGCAAGGGGCAGCTCGTGGAGGGCCTCCGCTACGCCGTGCACAAGCCGACGATCATCGTGCCGGTGATCCTCGTCGCGTTCTTCTCGGTGTTCGCACTGACGATGCCCGTGCTGCTGTCCGCCTTCGCGTCACAGGTGTACGACGTCGGTGCCGGCGGCTACGGGGTCTTCAACTCCGCGGTGGCGATCGGCGCCCTGGTCGGCGCGCTGCTGTCCACCCGCCGGGCCGTCGTCCGGCTCCGCACCATCGTCGGCGGGGTGTTCTGGACGGGCGTGCTGCTCGTCGTCTCGGGGTCGATCCCGGCGATCGCACCGTTCACCGTCGCGCTCGTGGCGGTGGGGATGTCGCAGCTGCTGTTCCAGACCGCGTCGAACTCGCTCGTGCAGCTGTCGTCGAACGTGGCGATCCGCGGCCGGGTGATGTCGCTCTACGTCCTGGTGCTGCTCGGTGGGCAGGCGATCGGCGGGCCCCTGATGGGACAGGTCGTCGACCACTTCGGTGCGCACGTGGGGATGATGGTCGCCGGTGGGGTGCCGGCAGCTGCCGCCGCGGTGATCGCGCTCGTGCTCGCCCGCCGGGGCGGCCTGCACCTGGCGGTGCGGATGCGCCACCACCTGCCGGTGCCGGCGATCGTCGCCCACTAGCGGGGCCCTGGCGGTGACCACCCGCCGGCCTGGAGGCCCGTGGCGGTTCCGTCCCGCGCCTCCCGTCCGCCCGCTGGTCGCGCCGGGTCGTACGCAAGACACCGGTGTCTACGCTCGACACCGCGGGATCCCGCGGTGTGTTGCGCGAACACCGGTGTCCCGCGAGGGGGCAGTGCCTCAGTAGGCGACGCCGAAGCGCGTCTGGTGGTGTGCCGGGGTGACGATCTCGTCGACGAAGGCGATCGCGTAGTCGGCGCCGGAGATGTCCGAGTTGCCCTCGGCGTCGGCGAGCAGGACCTCGTCGGAGACGCGGTAGGTGCCGCGACGCTCGCCCGGGTTGTAGCTGCCGAAGGCCGCGGCGGGGCTCACGTAGAACCAGTCGACCTCGGTGCCCGAGGCGCGGAGGGCGTCGAGGATCTGCGCGTGGCTCTTCGCCTCGCCCTTGAAGGCGTCCGGGAAGCCGTCGGTGTCGAAGAGGCGGGGGCCGTCCTCGGACACGCGCATCGAACCGGCACCGCCGACGATGCCGAGACGCGCACCCGCTGCTGCGGCGGCGTCGACGAAGTGCTGGAACTTGTCCTTCAGCTCGCTGCCGTCCGCCTGCACGGCGTGGAGCGAGACGATGACGACGTCGGCACCCTTCGTCACCTCGGACACGAAGTCGGCGTCGAACGCGTCACCCTGCGCCAGGGTCAGGCCCTCGGCCGGCTCGAGCTTGCTCGTGTCGCGGGCGACCGCGGTGACGGTGATGCCGCGGGAGAGTGCCTCGTGGGTGATGGCGGAGCCGGCGTAGCCGGTGCCTCCGAAGACGACGATGTTGGTCATGGTGTTCCCTTCGTGGACGTCACGGGCGTCGGTGACGTTGACAGTCACCGTACAAGAGTTACTCTCTTTCAGTAAGTAGGCACCTGGCGGTGCGTTGCGGAGGACACCATGTCAGCACTCGAGTACAGCCCCTACGCGGCGGACTGCCCCAGTCGGCAGCTGCTCGACCGGATCGGCGACCGGTGGAGCGTGCTGACGATCGGCGCCCTCGCCGACGGTCCCGCACGGTACTCGGCGGTGGCGGCCCGGGTGCAGGGGGTCTCGCAGAAGATGCTCACCCAGACGCTGCGGGCGCTCGAACGTGACGGCATGGTGACGCGGACGGTGTTCCCCGAGATCCCGCCGCACGTGGAGTACGAACTGACCGAGCTCGGTCGGTCGCTGCGCACGGTGCTCGTGCCGCTGGAGGACTGGGCCACCTCACACATGCCCGACGTCGCCGAGGCGCGCGAGGGGTACGACGCGCGCTGAGCACCCCGCACTCGGAATCCCCGACGGCGACGAGTGGTTGCCTGGGGACATGCGATCGATCGTCTACACGAAGCCCGGTGCCAGCAGCGTCCTCGAACTCGTCGAGCGGGAGATCCCGGAGCCCGGTGCCGGTGAGGTCCGCGTCCGCGTCGTCGTCTCCGGCGTCAACCCGACCGACTGGAAGGCCCGCGCCGGCGGCACCTACGGGGACGGGTTGCCGTTCCCCGAGATCACGCCGAACCAGGACGGCGCAGGCGTCGTCGACGCCGTCGGTCCCGGAGTCGAACGGCTGACCGTCGGCGACCGCGTCTGGCTGTTCATGGCGGCGGCGTCACGGCCGACCGGCACCGCGCAGGAGTACACGGTCGTGCCCGAGTCGCGCGTGGTCCCGCTGCCCGATGGCGTCTCGTTCGACGTCGGCGCCTCGCTCGGCGTCCCCGCGATGACGGCGCACCGGGCCCTCACCACGCACGAGGACGGCCCCGCACGCCTGGGCCCCGGAGCCCTCGACGGCTTCACCGTGCTCGTCGCCGGCGGCGCCGGTGCCGTGGGGCACGCCGCGATCCAGCTCGCCCGCTGGGCCGGAGCGACCGTCATCACGACGATCAGCTCGGACGCGAAGGCGGCACTGGCGACTGCGGCCGGCGCCCACCACGTCGTGAACTACCGCGAAGAGGACGCCGCCGAGCGCATCCGGTCGATCGCGCCGGACGGTGTCGACATCGTCGTCGAGGTGTCGATCCCACAGAACGCCGCGCTGGTCGCCGACGTGCTGGCGAACCACGGCGTCGTGTCGATCTACGCGAACAACGGCGGTGACGAGGCGAGCCTGCCGATCCGCCCGAACATGAGCGTGAACGCCCGCTACCAGTTCCTGCTGCTCTACACGATCGGCGACGAGGCACTGTCCGCGGCGGCCGAGGACCTTACCGAGGCGCTGCACGACGGCGTGCTGCCGGTCGGCGAGGACGCCGGTCTCCCGCTCACCCGGTTCGCGCTCGAGCAGACCGCCCAGGCGCACGACGCGGTCGAGCAGGACACGGTCGGCAAGGTGCTCATCGACGTGCCCGAGGCGCGGTAGCCGCGACAGCGGATCCGGCTCGGCCTCCGCAGACGACGAACGGCCCCCGCGCACGCGTGGGGGCCGTTCGTCGTGGACGATGCGGGAGGGGTCAGCGACCCAGACGCGCAGCGATGGCTGCGGTGACCCGGAGCCGGGCTGCAACGCGCTCGCGTTCGATGTTGGCGGCGATGACGTCGAGGTCTTCGTAGTCGGCGTCGGTGGTGGTGTCGTTCCAGTTCGGCGAGGAGATCCGGGCACGCCCGAACGACGGCGGAGCAGGGTTCACGGTCGTCATGGGGGCATCGTACGTCGAGCGTCCGACAGAGCGTGTGAGCATCACGGGCCTTTCCTTGGATTGCGGTCGCGCTCGGGGAACGAGTAGGTCAACGAGAACGCGACGGCCATGAACGACGCCATCATCGCGATGTTCTTGGCGTCGAGTTCGGTGAAGGCGTCGGGGACCGGGGAGTCGACGGTGAGCATGCCGAACGAGTACTGGTCGGACCGGATCACCACCGAGACGTACGAGGTGTACCGCGGTTCGAAGCCCGGCAGGTCCTGGTCGACGTCCACATCGGCGGAGCGGTCACCGACGATCCGGGGTGATCCCCCGACCAGCACCCACTCGAGGTTGCGGTCGCCGTAGGGCGTGCCCGCGCGGAAGACCCCGGCGGTGTCGCCGGCGCCACCGTGACCGATCGGCTCGAGCGCCCGCAGGTCGGTGGACAGCTGGTACACGTTCGCGCGGACGTCGGGCACCTTCGGCAGCAGGTAGAACGCCAGGGCCACGGCGACGCGGTCGGCGACGACCGAGAGTTCGCCGTGGCGATCGGACCGGGGCAGCTCGGTGAACCGGACGAGCCGGGTGGCGATCTGGCCGAACGCGTACCGGACCGCCGTCGACTGCTCGAGCTCTGCCGCGGTGGCGTTGTCCTCGGCCACCGACCGTGCGGCGTCGCTGCGCCGGGTCCGGACCACCTGCACCGTCACGGCGCCGACGAGCACGACGAGCCCGAACGCGACGAGCGACAGTCGGACCGCCGGCGTGACGAACAGGTTCGGCAGCTGGAACGCCGCGGTGGGCGCAGCGGCCACCACGATCGGCCACACGACCGTGCCGACCCGTCCTGAACGCTGTTGCCCCATGACCACGACGCTAGGTCACGCCACCGACGCGGACGGAGTTGTCCACAGGCGGGTTCTCCACAGGACGCGTCGGCCTCCACCGGCCCGCCGCACGCAGCTGGTAAGCAGGACCCATGACCGACGTCAGCACGCCCGTTCCCGGATCCAGAGCCCTCGTCCTCGGTGGCGGAGGTGTCGCCGGCATCGCGTGGGAAGTCGGTGTCCTCGTCGCCCTGCAGGAAGCCGGCGTCGACCTCGACGCCGCCGACCTCGTCGTCGGCACCAGCGCCGGCAGCGTCGTCGGCGCGTTCGTCCGGAACGGTGCCGTCCAGCAGGCCTACGACCAGCAGCACACCCCGGCGCCGACCACCTACGAAGAGCCGGCGCCCATCGACGTCGAAGCAGTGCAGCAGCACATCGGCGCAGCACTGCAGGGCGCGACCGGCGAGCAGGACGCCCGCGCTCGACTCGGTCAGGCCGCCCAGCAGGTCATCGGCGGGCAGAGCGACGACGAGCGCACGGCGACCTTCGGCGAGACACTCCCGTCCACGGAGTGGCCGGAGAAGCCGCTCGCCGTCACCGCGGTCGACGCCACCGACGGCACCTTCCGCCTGCTGACCGCGGCCGACGGCGTGCCGCTCCCCCGTGCGGTCGCAGCCAGCTGCTCGGTACCCTTCGTCTGGACACCGGTCGCCATCGACGGCCGCCCGTACGTCGACGGTGGCGTCCGTTCGGGCACCAACGCCGACGTCGCCGCCGGGTACGAGCGGGTGCTCGTCATCGCCTGCGGCCCCGAGGGCCCGTCGCCGTGCGGACCCTGGCTCGACGTCGCCGTCGAGGCGCTGCGCGCCGGCGGTTCGTCGGTCGAGGTCGTCGTGGCGGACAGCGCGTCCCAGCAGGCCTTCGGCACGAACTCGCTCTCGCTCGCCACGCAGGCGCCGTCGGCCGAGGCCGGCCACGCCCAGGGCACCGCGGTCGCCGAGCAGGTCGCCGCCTTCTGGGCCGAGGACCTGGCGAGCGTGCACGCATGAGCACCCCGTTCTCCGACCTCGACCAGTACATCGCGCTCCCCCGCGTCGACGGCATCGACATCAGCTCCGACGGCGCCCGCGTCGCGCTGACGGTCAGTGCCCTCGACCCGGACGGCACCGGGTACCGCCGATCGATCTGGCAGGTGCCCGCGACGCCGACCGCCGACACCGCCGCGCGCCCGGTCCGCCTCACACGCTCGGCCAAGGGCGAGGGCGGCACCGCCTTCACCCGCGCCGGCGACCTGCTCTTCGTCTCCGCCCGGCCCGACGCCGACGCCACCGACCTCGAGGCAGCCCAGCTCTGGGTGCTGCCCGCGACCGGTGGCGAGGCGCGTCCGCTCACCCGCCTGGCCGGCGGCGTCGGTGGGGTCCTGGCCACCGCGGCGTCGTCGGACGTCGTCGCGCTGACCGCCGACCTGCTGCCGGGGGCCGGGTCCGACCCGGCGACCGTGCTCGAGGCCGACGCGGAGCTCCGCAAGACCCGGAAGGACAAGCAGGTCCGGGCGATCCTGCACGAGACCTACCCGGTGCGGTACTGGGACCACGACCTCGGCCCGGCACAGACGCACGTCCTGACCCTCGACACGGCCGACAGCGACACCGACAGCGACGCCGCCGGCGCTGGCGCCGACCCCGTCCAGCCCGTCGACCGCACACCGGCCCCAGGCCGCTCGCTCGACCACGTCAGCGGGGCGCTCACGCCCGACGGCTCGGTCCTGCTGGCATCCGTGGGCGTCCGGGAGGCCCGTGGAGACCGCTCCGCGCTCGTCACCATCGACCTGTCCAGCGGCCACCGCACGGTGCTGTTCGACGACGTCGACGTCGACCACGAGATGCCGGCGCTCAGCCACCACGGTCGGACGATCGCCTGGGTCCGCACCGTTCGCTCCACCCCGGCCGGCGCGAACCAGCAGGAGGTCTGGGTCGCCGGCATCGACGGCTCCGACGCCCGCCGCGTCGCGACCGACTGGGACCGCTGGCCGAGCGAGCTGGTGTTCGAACACGGCGACCGCGCGCTCCTGGCGGTCGCCGACCAGGACGGCCGCGCGCCGGTCTTCCGCATCCCCCTCGACGGCGGAGCCGTCGAGCAGCTGACGCACGACGACTGGGCGTACTCGAGCCTGCGCGTGGCGGCGGCGACGGGCGTGGTCGTGGCGCTCCGGGCCTCCTGGGCGGCCCCGCTGCACCCGGTGCGGATCGCGACGGACGGCACGGTGACCCCGTTGGCGACGCCGGCGCCCCTGCCGGACGTGCCCGCCCACCTGGAAGAGGTCGAGACGACCGCAGCCGACGGCGCCCGCGTGCGCGGCTGGCTCGTCGTGCCCGAGGGCGACGGGCCGCACCCGCTCGTCCTGTGGATCCACGGCGGACCGCTCAACTCGTGGAACCAGTGGTCCTGGCGCTGGAACCCGATGCTGCTCGCCGCGCGGGGCTACGCCGTGCTGCTGCCGGACCCCGCACTCTCCACCGGTTACGGACTCGACTTCGTGAACCGCGGCTGGAACGCGTGGGGGCAGGCGCCGTACACCGACCTGATGGCGATCACCGACGTGGTCGAGGCGCGGACGGACATCGACGCGACCCGCACCGCCGCGATGGGCGGGTCGTTCGGCGGGTACATGGCGAACTGGGTCGCCGGGCACACCGACCGGTTCCGCGCGATCGTCACCCACGCCAGCCTGTGGGCGCTCGACCAGTTCAACGGCACGACGGACATGTCGCAGTACTGGTCCTCGATCTTCGACGCCGACGGGATCGCGGCGAACGATCCGCACCGGTTCGTGGCCGACATCACGTCACCGATGCTCGTGATCCACGGCGACAAGGACTACCGGGTGCCGATCGCCGAGGGGCTGCGGCTCTGGTCGGAGCTCGCGGAGCACCACGCGGCACCGGACGGCTCGATGCCGCACCGGTTCCTGTACTTCCCGGACGAGAACCACTGGGTGCTCGCTCCGCAGCACGCCGTGGTCTGGTACGAGACGGTGTTCGCGTTCCTCGGGCAGCACGTGCTCGACCAGGAGTGGGAGCGGCCGGCGCTGCTCGGGTAGCGCACCGGCTCGGCGAACCGGGGCGGGCCGCTAGACGAACGCGGCCTGCCCGGTGATCGCCCGCCCGACGATCAGGGTGTTGACCTCGCGCGTGCCCTCGTACGAGTAGATCGCCTCGGCATCCGCGAAGAACCGGGCCACCCCCTTGTCGAGCACGATGCCGTTGCCGCCCTGCACCTCGCGGCACCAGGCGACGGTCTCCCGCATCTTCGCTGTGGCGAACGCCTTGGCCATCGCCGAGTGCTCGTCGCCACCGCCCCCCGCGTCCTGCATGGCCGAGGCCTGCGTGCACAGAGCGATCGAGGCCGTGATGTTCGACAGCGACTTGACGAGCAGGTCCTGCACGAGCTGGTGTGCGGCGATCGGCTTGCCGAACTGGATCCGCTCGCGGGCGTAGGCCAGCGCGGCCTCGTACGCCCCGACCGCGATGCCGACGGCCTGCCAGGCGACCTCGGTACGGGTCAGTCGGAGCACCTCGGCGGTCGAGCGGAACGACGTCGCGTTCTGCAGCCGACGCGACTCGGACACGCGGACGTCCTGCATGACGATGTCGGCGTTCTGCACGCCGCGCAGTGCGATCTTGTCCTCGATCTTGGTCGCGGTGAAGCCCGCGGTGTCGGTGGTGACGAGGAAGCCCTTGACCTGACCGTCGGCGACGTCCTTCGCCCAGATCACGACGACGTCCGCGAAGGTGGCGTTGCCGATCCAGCGCTTCTCGCCGTCGAGCACCCACTCGTCGCCCTCGCGCCGGGCGGTGGTGCGCAGACCCTTCGCCGAGTCACTGCCCGAGTACGGCTCGGTGAGCCCGAACGCCCCGACGATCTCACCCGCGGCCATCCGCGGCAGCCACTCGCGCTGCTGCTCGTCGCTGCCGGCGACCGCGATCGAGTTCATCGCCAGGCCGGACTGCACGCCGATGAAGGTGGCGACGCTCGCGTCCACGCGTCCGAGTTCGAGGGCCGCCCAGCCGCGGTACACGGCTGAGTTCTCGAACTGCCGCACGAGCGGGACGCCCGGCCCGTACATGCCGAGCTCGGCCAGCGGTGCGATCACCTGCATCGGGAACTCGGCGCGCGCCCAGTACGCGTCGGCGATCGGCGCGACCTCACGCTCGAGGTACTGCCGGAGCCGCCCGAGCGACGCGCGCTCCTCGACCGTGAGCTGCTGCTGGAAGCCGTAGAAGTCCGATTCGAGCAGGGGCGTCGCGGGCATCGTCGTTGACATGGGAACCACGATGCATCATTCTCGAAAACGTTGCAAGAGAGGATCGCGTGTACACATCGGATTCAGCGCTGCGCGCCTTCCGGGAGGCCCGTCACACCTTCATCGCCGGCTCACGGATCGACATGGGGGCGTTGGCTGCCGCACTCGGCGTCGACCGGACGTCGCTGTTCCGGTGGGTCGGCAACCGTGACCGGTTGCTGTCCGAGATTCTGTGGTCCCTCGCGGTCCCGACGCTCGACGGGGCCACCCACGCCGCCGACGAGATCGGGGCGACCGGAGCAGCCCGGCTCGTCGTCGTGCTCGACCGGTTCACCGCCGACCTGATCGACGCCCCGTACTTCCGGGCGTTCCTGACCCGCGAACCCGCTCGGGCGATGCGTCTGCTCACCACCTCGGACAGCGACGTGCAGAGCCGGTTCGTCGCCCGGGTGACCGCACTCATCGAGCAGCAGGAGTCGTCCGGTACGTTCGATCCGGCACCGTTGTCGGCTGAGGAGCTCGCACGGCTGCTCGTCCGGATCTCCGAGTCGTTCACCTACGCCGAGTTCATCTCCGGTGAGACCCCTGATCCCGACCGGGCCCGTGCGGCGTTCGAGTACGTCCTGCGGCCCGACGCGGTGCACGCCACCCCCGCACCACCGATCGGAGACCGATGACCATCGACGAGTACCCGTTCCGCCGGACCTACCCCACCAGGTGGAACGACAACGACATGTTCGGGCACGTCAACAACACGATCTACTACTCGGCGATGGACAACGCGTCGACGTACTGGTTCCGCGAGGTCGCCGGGCTCGACCCGTTCTCGTCGGAGTGGATCGCCGTGCTGGTGTCGTCGAGCTGCCGGTTCGTCGAGTCCGCCGTCTGGCCGGACGTCATCGAGGTCGGGATGCGTTCGAAGCACCTCGGCAACACGAGCCTGTCGTGGGAGTTCGGCCTGTTCCGCCAGTCCGACGGCGCCCTGCTCGCCACCGGTGAGTTCGTGCACGTCATCATCGACCGCGAAGGCGCCCGCCGTCCGATCCCGCTGCCCGCCGAACTCCGCGAGCTCGTGACCGGCTCGATGGTCGCGCCGCAGCCCGCCGTCGCCGACTGACCGGGACCCTCCGCGCAACCGAAGTGCCCCCGAACCCCGCGATCGCGCGGTTCGGGGGCACTGCGGTCGTGCAAGCGGCACTGGACCCGAACGCCAGCGCCGCGGTCCGGGGTCAGATCAGGTCGTCGGTCAGGTGGTTCGGCGTGCCGAAGCGGTGCGCCGTGATCGACACCGCCTGCTCGCGGACGAAGGGCAGGATCTCGAGCCGCCCGGCCTCGGTCACGGGGCCGCCGTAGACAGCGACGTCCGGACGACCACCGACGGCCGAGTACAGCGCCGAGGTGTCGCCACCGATGAGCCGCACCCGCGTCGACGGACCCGAGGCGACCGAGCTCGCGAAGGCCTCGTCGGAGACCGTCTGCGACAGCGAGCGGACGATCGACAGCGAACGGATCGCCGAGGCGACGGACGACGGCAGCGTCGCGGCCGTGGAGACCTCGATCGTCGTGCCGGCCCGGAGCGCAGCGGCGACGACGCGGACGAGCTCGACCACCGAAGCGTCCGCGTCGGCGTCCGGATCGGAGACCGCGGCCAGCCGCACCTGCACCGACGGGAACGGCAGGTACCGGGCGATGTTCCGCTCGGCGGAGAGCGCCGACACGTCGGTCGCCGTGCCGAACAGCGTCGACCAGGCCTGCTCGTCAGACGCCAGCGCACGGTCGAGCACCTCCGAGGTCACGCCGGTGGCCCGTGCGAACGCCCGGACCGGGGCGGACGGAGCAGCCGACGCGGTTGCCGCAGCGGGCGTCCACGAACCGAGCCCGAGCAGGTAGTTCAGCCCACCGGCCTTCGTGCCGGCACCCACGGCCGACTTCTTCCACCCGCCGAACGGCTGACGCCGGACGATGGCGCCCGTGATGCCGCGGTTGACGTAGAGGTTGCCCGCCTGGATCCGCGACAGCCACGTGCCGATCTCACCCGGGTCGAGCGAGTGCAGACCCGAGGTCAGGCCGTAGTCGACCTCGTTCACGATGTCGATCGCCTCGTCGAGGGAGTCGGCGGTCATCATGCCGAGGATCGGGCCGAAGTACTCGGTGCGGTGGAACTCCGAACCACGGCGGACGCCCTGTCGGACCCCGGGGCTCCAGAGCTTGCCGGTCTCGTCGAGCTGCTTGGGCTGGACGGCCCAGGACTCCCCCGCGCCGAGCTTCGTCAGGCCGTCGAGCAGCTTGCCCGAGGCCGGCTCGATGACCGGGCCCATCTGGGTCGCCGCGTCGGTCGGGTAGCCGACGGTGAGCGAGGACACCGCGTCGAGCAGCTGGTTCCGGAAGCGCTTGGACTTCGCGACCGAGCCGACCATGACGACGAGGGACGCGGCCGAGCACTTCTGGCCGGCGTGCCCGAACGCGGACGCGACGACGTCCTTCACGGCGAGGTCGAGGTCGGACGACGGCGTGACGATCACGGCGTTCTTGCCCGAGGTCTCGGCGAGCAGCGGCAGGTCGGGGCGGAACGAGCGGAAGAGCTCGGCCGTCTCGTAGGCACCGGTGAGGATGACCTGGTCGACCATCGGCGACGCGATGAGCTGCTGGCCGAGGTCGTTCTCCGACACCTGCAGGAACGCGAGCACGTCGGCCGGGGCCCCGTGGGCGTCGAGCGCGGTCTCGATGATCGAGGCGAGTACGGCGCCGGAGCGCTCGGCGGGCGGTGCGGGCTTCAGCACGACGGCGGACCCGGCCGCCAGCGCCGCGAGGGTCGATCCGGCGGGGATCGCGACGGGGAAGTTCCACGGCGGTGCGACCAGGGTCAGCGCCGCGGGCGTGAAGGTCGCACCGTCGACGTCGTCGAGCGCGGATGCCAGGGTGCCGTAGAAGTGCGCGAAGTCGATCGCCTCGGACACCTCGGGGTCGGCCTGGTCGATGGTCTTGCCGGTCTCCGACGCCATGACCTCGATGAGGGCGGCACGGTTCGCCTCGAGTGCGTCGCCGACGGCGTGCAGCACGGCGCCACGTGCACCACCGGACCAGGTCCCCCAGACCGCACCGGCGGCCTTGGCGCGACCGAGCGCGGTGTCGAGCGCCGTGGCGGAGTCGACCCGGGCCTCCTGGACGGCGCGGACGCCGAGCGTCGACGAGGCGACCCGTGCGGTGATCGCGTCGCCCCAGGCGCGGACGGCGCCGACCGAGGGGTCGCTGTCCGGGGTGTTCTCGAAGTGGCCGGGGCCGGGGCGGCCGACGGCGGCGTAGCGGTCGGCGACACGGTGTGATGCCGGCGCTTCGAGCCCCTCGGGCGTCGCGAGCGGCACCAGGGAGGCGCGGAAGCGTTCCTCTTCGCGGGCGAACAGCGGCGGCGAGGACACCAGCGAGAAGACCGCGGACATGAAGTTGTCCTGCGACGCGCCCTCCTCCAGACGGCGGATCAGGTAGGCGATCGCGACGTCGAACTCGCCCGGGTGGACGACCGGCGTGTAGAGCAGGAGCGAACCGACCGTGTTCTTCACGGCCGACGCCTGCCCCTGCGCCATGCCGAGCAGCATCTCGAACTCGATGCCGTCCCGCACCCCGCGTTCGCCGGCGAGCAGCCAGGCGTGGGCGACGTCGAACAGGTTGTGCCCCGCGACGCCGACCCGCACGTTCGCGACGCGGTCCGGGGTGAGCGCCCAGTCGAGCACGCGCTTGTAGTTGGTGTCCGAGTCCTGCTTGGTGTGCCAGGTGGCGAGCGGCCAGCCGTGCACCGAGGCCTCGACCTGCTCCATCGGCAGGTTCGCGCCCTTGACCAGACGGACCTTGATGCCCGCGCCACCACGGGCGCGGCGAGCGGCGGACCACTCCTGCAGCTCCTGCATCGCGGCGAGCGCGTCGGGCAGGTACGCCTGCAGCACGATGCCGGCTTCGAGGCCGAGGAACTCCGGCTCGTCGAGGAGCTTCGTGAAGACCGCGATGGTGAGGTCGAGGTCCTTGTACTCCTCCATGTCGAGGTTGATGAACTTGGCCGGGCTGGCGGCTGCGGCGCGCTGGAAGAGCGGTCGGAGCTGTTCGACGATGTCGTCCACCGCGTGGTCGAACGCCCACGGCGAGTGCGGGTGCACCGTCGAGGACACCTTGATGGAGACGTAGTCGACATCGTCGCGGGCCAGGAGCTTGTGCGTGCCCTCGAGACGGCGGGCGGCTTCGCGCTCGCCCAGCACGGCCTCGCCGAGCAGGTTGACGTTGAGGCGGACGCCGTCGCGCTTGATGCCGGCGATGGCCGGGCCGAGCTTGGAGTCGGTGGCGTCGACGATGAGGTGGCCGACCATGTTGCGGAGGACCCGTCGGGCGATGGGGACGACGACGTTCGGCAGCACCGGGGCCATGCCACCGCCGAGCCGGACGAGTCCGCGGAGCGCGGCGGGCAGGAACCCGGGGGCGTCCGGGGCGATCTGCCGGAGCTTGCGGGCGGCGACGGTGAGGTCCTCCGGTCGCACGACCCCGTCGACGAACCCGACGGCGAAGTCGAGCCCGGCGGGGTCGGCGAGCACGCCGGCGAGCTGCTTCGCGGAGCCGTCGACCGGGTACGACTCGGCCTCGGCGAGCCACTGTCGGACGAGCGCGACGGACTGGTCCGCCAGGGCGTCGTGGTCGATGGCGGAGTCCTCGTGCAGCGTCGTCATGGGTTCAGTGTGGAGGTCCGGGATGCGGTAGCGGAAGTGAGCGTTCCTGATGGATACCGTTCAGTTGCGCTACCGTTCCGGTCGTGACCCGGCTAGCGTCGGACCATGCTCGACGTCCGCCGTCTCGTGCTCCTCCGTGAGCTGTCCATCCGCGGCACGATCGCGGCCGTCGCCCAGGCGGTGAACTTCACCCCGTCGGCGGTCTCGCAGCAGCTGAGTGCCCTGGAGCGGGAGGCCGGCGTGCAGCTCCTCCGCAAGGCCGGGCGGCGGCTCCAGCTCACCCCGCAGGCCGAGGTGCTGGTTGCCGCGGCCGGCCAGGTGCTCGACGTCCTCGAGCACGCGCAGTCCCAGGTGGAGGAGACCCTGTCGTCCGTGCAGGGCCGGGTGCGGGTCGCCGTGTTCCAGTCGGCGGCCCTCGCCCTGATGCCGAGCGCCCTGCACGAGATGGCCACGGAACACCCGGACGTCCGGGTCGAGATGGTGCAGCGCGAACCGGAGACCGCGCTGAACGAGACGTGGGCTCGCGACTTCGACATGGTCATCGCGGAGCAGTACCCGGCCCATGCCGCTCCGCACTTGCCCGGGCTCGACCGCTCCGACCTGACGACGGACGCGGTCCGGCTCGCCCTGCCCCCGCGCGACACGGCGCTGCGTCCGGTGTCGTCGCTCGAGGACGCCCGCACCATGCCCTGGGTGATGGAGCCCCGCGGCACGGCGTCGCGGCACTTCGCCGAGCAGGTCTGCCGACGCTGGGGTTTCGAGCCCGACGTCCGGTACGAGACCGCCGACCTGCAGACGCAGATCCGCCTGGTCGAGTCGGGCAACGCCGTCAGCCTGATGCCCGACCTGATGTGGACCGGTCGGACGACGACCTGCCGACTGCTCGAGCTTCCCGAGCGACCGCGGCGCACGATCTTCACGGTGGTCCGCGCCGCGGGCGCATCGTCGCCAGCCGTGCGCGCACTCCGCGCCGCGCTCGAACGTGCCGCGTCCGTCGTCGGAGCGTGACAAGGCGGTCTGGAGGCGCGGCGCGGGTCGGCACGACGGCTGCGTACCTCCGTTGCCATCGTGATGATTTCGTGATCGAGCCATCGTCAGAACTGGTCAAGCGGGCGACATCCTCTGAGTGAGGGGCGCTGATCCGGCGTCCCGTCCCGGCATCCGAGGGGGATCCCATGAACCAGTCCTGCAAGTACACCTTCCGCCGCAGCGCGGCGATCGGAGCGGCGATCGCGATCGTCACGGCTTCGTCGGCGTTCGGCATCGGGGCGAGCGCCGCCTCCGCAGCGACCGACGAGACCGCTGCACCGAGCACCACCGCGACGTCGGCTCCGCAGAACGCGACCACCGCGACCACCGCACTCGACACCACGGCGGACGACACCGGCACCGATACCGCTCCCGACACAGCGCAGCCCGCACCGGATGGCGAGACCGCCGACCCGGCACCTGTACCAGCACCCGCACCCGCACCGACCGACGAGACGGCGGCGCCGGACAACACCCCGACACCCACCCCGGCCGCGACCGCGCCGCCCGCCGCGGACACCACGACGACGACCCCCGCCGCCGAACAGCCCGGCCCCGAGGCATCGACGCCCGTCACCTGGGCGGAGCCGTCGAGCAAGGACGCGCCGATCGTCCTCACCGCGACCGCCGGCCAGCCGTTCTCGCACACCTTCACCGCCCAGGGCGGCGACGGCCCGCTGGAGTACCTGTTCAACCCGCTGAACTTCTTCCCGAACAACGACCTCAACGGCTGGTCCTGGAACGAGCAGACCGGCGTCCTGAGCGCCAACCCGCTGAGCACGATCGACGGGCCCGCACTGTTCGAGGTCACCGCGACCGACCTGCACCAGACCGCCGTGCAGTACGTCCAGGTCGACATCGAGCCCGGCGCCCCGGTGGGTGTCACGTTCGGCGTCGACAGCTCGGACTCCGACGTCAGCTGGCAGGTCGACGCCGACGGGACGATCCGGGAGTACGCGCCGGGTGGCACCGGTGACACCGTGGTGTCGGAGGTCCCCGCCACGGTCGGCTCCTCGATGACCCTCGCGGGCCTGGCCGTCGACGCGCTGGGCAACCGCACCACCCCGGGCGACGAGTACCCGCGCTCGACCGTCACGAGCACCACCGCGTCCGACGGCGTGGTCTGGGACCCGGACTGGTCGGCGAACACGGTGACGTTCTCGGAGCCGGGCACCCGCACACTGACGGTGTCCGAGGGCGGCGTCTCGACCTCGTTCACGGTCCGCGTCTCCGAGGCCCCCGCTCCCGTCGCCGGCATCACCATCGGGGTGCTCCCCGCAGACGGGACGTCCGGCGACCGGTGGGGTGTCGAGGGCGACGTGATCACCTACTACCCGGCGGACGGCGACGCGCAGCAGGTCGACGCGATCCCGGCCCGACAGGGTGACCGGGTGCAGATCCGCGCCCTGGCCGTGGACGCCGACGGGCAGCCGGTCGGTGACCACACCGACCTCGCCTTCACGAGCGACGTCGCCAGCGACCGCATCGAGTACGACCCCGAGGCTGCGGCCACGTGGGTGACCTTCGAGCACGCGTCGCCGCACACGATCACCGTGGCGTCCGGCGACGTGACGAGCACCATCCGCTTCGAGGTGCAGCCGACGGCGACGACCACGGTCACGACCACCCACACGCCGACTGCGTCGGGCACCCTCGCGTACACCGGTGCCGACGAGTCCGGCCCGCTCGCGTGGGCCCTCGGCCTGCTGGCAACGGGCGCCGGCCTGCTCGTCTGGCGCCTGCGTCGCCGACTCGGCTGAGGCACGCCACGGCGACCGCCTGACGGACCGGAGGCGCGGGGCAGGACTGCCCCGCGCCTCCGGTCCGTTCTTGCGTGATCCTGTGGCACCCCGGATGGGAGCGGGGCACTTCGCGCGGCCGCCGTGGTCGGGGACTGACAGCGCGTCATCCGTGGACAGCGACGGGACGGCCTGTCCGGAGGCCCGGTGCGCGTCCGCCTCGGCGGTCGCGTCGGTCCCGGTGCAGGTCGTGACCAATCCGTGACCGAAGGATCGTCAGGTCTGCTCCGCACGGGACATTCCCTGAGTAGAGGACGCTGATCCGGCGTCCCGTCCCGGTATCCGAGGGGGATCCCCATGAAGCACTCCTGCACATCCACGTTCCGACGCAGCGCCGCGGTCGGCGCAGCCGTCGCGATCGTCGCCGCGTCGTCCGCGTTCGGCATCGGCGCCACCGCGGCCGTCGCCGACACCGCCGACACCGCCACGTCCAGCACCACCGGGGTGACACCGACGGCACAGCCAGGAGGCACGACCGACCCGGCAGCGCCGGTCGCCTCCCCCGCTCCCGACGCTCCGGACGGGGCCGCCGTCCCCGGCACTCCGGCAGCGGACCCGGCTCCGACGCCGAGCCCGGATCCCGCAGGGCCGGTCGACCCGATCCCCACGCCCACGCCGACGCCGACATCGGCGGCCGCGGCACCGGCCGGAACGGAGTCGACCACGGCGCCCTCGGTTCCTGTCACCTGGTCCGAGTCGTCGAGCCCCGAGGACCGGATCGTCCTGCACGCGACCGCCGGCGAACCGTTCTCGCACACGTTCGTCGCGAACGGCGGCGACGGCCCGCTCGAGTACCTGTTCAACCCGCACACCACGCCGCCCGGTCTGCACTGGGACGAGAAGACGGGCGTCCTCAGCGGCACCCTCACCAACCCGGCGGACTCGTTCGACATCGACGTCGCCGCCACCGACCAGTACCAGAGCGCGACGCAGTACGTCCGCGTCGAGATCCAGCCGGGCGCGGCCACGCACATCGGCGCCCAGGTGTACTCGAACGCCGAGGGTCGCAATCCTTCCTGGTCGGTCGCGGGCGGCCCGGACGGCGGCATCGCCCCGGTCGGCGGCGGCGGTCTGATCGATGCGGTCCCGGTCGGACGCGGTGGGTCGCTCTGGGTCAGCGCCGTCGTCACGGACCGGATCGGGACCCCGCTCAACGGCACCGAGATGCCGTCGGAGTCGACCCTGACCAGTGACGACCCCGACGACGTCCTGCGCTACGACGACGATTCCAACACCTGGAAGGCGACCTTCGACGGCACCGGTCCGCGACAGCTCACCCTGCGCTCCGAGGGGCTCTTGCTGACGATCCGCATCGACGTCACGGACGCGCCGCTCGCCTTCACGGAGACGAGCTCGGCCGATGCCCCGCTCGACCTCACGGCGACGTCGGGCACGCCGTTCAGCCACCGCTTCTCGGTGCAGGGCGCGACCGGCCCGGTCGAGTACTCGCTCGCCGGCGCCGACGGCGGCGAGGTCATCGGGGACGGCGACTTCTTCCGCTCGGAGTTCTCGATCGATCCGAACACCGGAGTCCTCACCGGCACGCCGCGCCCCGCGACGCAGTACGACTTCGAGGTGATCGCACGCAGTGGTTCCGAGACCGCGACGGCGCACGTCACCCTGACGGTCGAGCCCGGCGCCCCGGTCGGCGTCCTGGCGTCGGTCTACCACGGCGCTGAGGGCCCGGAGTGGGAGGTCGCACCCGACGGATCGGTCACCGAGTACACGATCGACGCCGCGGGGTCGGTGCAGACGAAGTCGGTCGACAGCGTGCCGGCGGACCAGGGCATCCCGCTGTTCGTGAAGGCCGTCGCCGTCGACGCCAACGGCAACCGCACGACGACCCCGGGCAGCCCGCACCCCGTCGTGACGAGCGACGTGGCCACTGACCGGATCACCTGGGTCGCGGAAGCGGAGTCCAACCAGGTCGACTTCCCGCACGCGTCGATCCACACGCTGACCGTGTCCAACGGAGGGGTCACGACCTCGTTCCGGGTCGATGTCCGAGCACACGCCGATGCCGCCGGGACCTCGACGACCCGTCCGGCGTCCGGCACGCTCGCCTACACCGGCGCCGACGAGTCCGGTCCCCTGGCGTGGGCGCTCGGCCTGCTCGCCGCCGGCGGCGGCCTGCTGGTGCACCGTCTGCGCCGTCGACGCGCCTGACACGCGATCCGATGCGGACGGGAGGCGCGGTGCGGGTCCGCACCGCGCCTCCCGTCCGCGAATCGTGCGGGAACCCCCAACCCGGGTCACATTCTGATCAAGCACGTCGCGCACGTGCGCGGATAACCCCTACGATCCGATCATGCCGAGGATTCTCGGCGGATTCTTACGTTCCGGCACCCGACCGGACTTGAACCCTGGGGGACGAAGTGCGCCGTAGCACCTCCACCGTCCGACGCGCCTGCGCCGTCGGCACCACCGTCGCGCTGATCGGTCTCACGACCGGTCTGGGCGTCATGACCGCGACCGCAGCGACCGCTGCCGAGTCGAACCCGGCCGTCAGCGCTCCTGCGACGGCCGCCGCCGACGGCACCACGCCGGGCGACACCGCCACGGACGGCACGGGCACGCCCGCGACCGGCTCCGAGGCGGACGGCAGCACGCCGCCCGCCGGCGACACCACCGGTGATGACGCCCCCGCGGGCGACGACACCGGCGTGACCGGCCCGGACACCGAGCCGACCGACGCCGGCACCCCCGGCACCGGCTCCACGGCTCCGGTCGGCACCCCCGCCGCCCCGGCGGCGACCACGCCGGCGAAGCCCGCGGCGACCGAGCCGTCCGTGCGCGCCGCCGCCGACCAGTCGGTGACCATCTCCGGTGACCTGACGGTCGGTTCGGAACTCGTCGCGAAGCAGGCCGGGTTCACCTCCGGCAGCAAGATCTCCTACCTGTGGACCGACGAGGCCGGCGCCACGCTGTCCGAGGCGGCCACCTACACGATCGAGCCGGCCCTGGCGGGGCAGCAGATCACCGTCACGCTCGAGGGCGCGGTCGTGGGCGAGGTCGCGACGACGACCACCGAGACCGCCGTGGCACCGGTGTTCGTCGACGAGGCCGGCCAGCCGCTCTCCGACGAGGACAGCGACCCGACCATCGAGGCGACGGCGGGCGAGGCGTTCTCGTACACGTTCCGTGCGCTGAGCACCCCGGCACCGGAGCTGTCGGCCTCGTCGTTCGACGACGAGGGCGACGAGCAGTCCACCCTGCCGAAGGGGATCGACTTCGACGCGAAGACCGGTGTGCTCTCGGGCACCCTGACCGACGCCGACGAGTACTTCGAGGTCCTGGTCACGGCGACGACGACGACCCCCAGCGGCACCGTCACGAGCGAGCAGTACGTCAGCATCGACGTCGAGGCCGGTGCCCCCGTCGGCATCGAGGTCATCACGCTCAACGAGGACGCGCTCCTCGACGGCACGTCGACCACCGCATGGATCATCAAGCCGAACGGCGACGTCTACGAGGGCGACCTGCTCACGGACGACGAGCCCGTCAAGGGCGGCAAGGTGACCGTCGAGCAGGGCGGCACGCTCCTGGTCTCGGGCACGCAGGTGGACCGCTTCGGCAACGAGCTCTACCCGGAGTTCGACGAGGAGACGGGTGAGCCGACGTTCTTCACCCCGACCGTCACCTCGGACGTCGCGACCGACGTCATCGGGCCGTACTCCGACCTGGCCGAGGTCGGGCTCGTGTCCGTCACGTTCCCGCACGCCTCGACGCACACCCTGACCGTCTCCGGTGCCGCCGTGCCGAGCACCGTGTTCGCGGTCGACGTGCAGCCCACCGTCGCGCCCGTCGCGCCGGTCGTCGGGTCGACCACACCGGTCGTGCCCGCGGCGGTCGCCCACCACACCGGTTCCGGCCGGCTCGCCTACACCGGCACCGAGTCGACGGGCGCCCTCCCCTGGGCCCTCGGACTCGTCCTCGCCGGCATCGGCCTCATCGGCGCCCGCACGGTGCGCCGACGTCACGCCCAGCGCTGACCCGCGTCGTCTCCCGTCCGCCACGTGCCCGCGTGGCGGACGGGAGGCCCGTCACGGCCCCGTCCCGCCGCCACCGGATCCTCGGTGACGGAAGCGGCGGGGCCGTTCTCCGTCCCGCGGCGGCCCCGCGTCGGTAGCGTTGGCGACATGCCCACGCTGCTGCACATCGACTCCTCGGCCGACCTCACCCACTCCCGCTCGCGCGCACTGACCGCGGCCTTCGCCGACGCCTGGCGCGCCCGCGGCCCGGAGTACACGGTCGTCCGGCGGGACCTGCACGTCGACCAGCTCCCCCACCTGGAGAGCTCGGCGCTGCACTGGGCCGCCGCCGACCGCACCGCCGAGGAGACCGTCGCGCCCGAGGCCGAGGCCCTGCGTCAGGAGGTCATCGACGAGCTCCTGGCCGCCGACGTCGTCGTGGTGGGTGCGCCGCTGTACAACTACACCGTGCCGTCGACCCTGAAGGCCTGGATCGACCGCATCCACGTGCCCGGCATCCTGACCGGCGGCGTGCAGCCCCTGGCCGGACGACCCGTCGTCACCGTGGTGAGCCGCGGCGCGACCTACGACGCCGGCACCCCGACCGAGGGCTGGGACCACGGCTCCCCCGTCCTGCACATCGTGCTCGGCACCGCGCTCGGCATGAAGCTGTACCCGATCACCGTCAGCGCGACCCTGGCCGACCGGCTGCCGGACCTCGCACCGCTCGCCGAGCACGCCGCCGCGGAGTTCGCCGACGCGAAGACGACGATCGAGCGCCTCGCCACCACCCTCGGCTGAGGTCAGGCGGCCCGGACCTCGCCGGCCCGCCCGAGCAGGTCCGCGTGGAACGCCGTCTGCGTCAGGGCGCTCGCGAGCAGGAACCCGGTCATCGACTCGATCCCGCCGCTGAAGGGCACCCGGGCCGCGACCTCGAACAGCGTCGGACGGTCCAGCGCATCGAGCGCCGCGGCGACGTGACGCGAGCGCTCCTCCCGGTGCCGGGCCAGGGTCTCGGCGCGGGTGACGACGTCACGGAACCGGTACTCGTGCCCCGGGCAGACCTCGAGGTCGGCGTACGGGTCGAGCCGCGCGAGCGACGCCAGGTAGTCCCCGAGCGGGTTCGTGCCGGTCCGGCCGCCGAGCCCGATCCCGGAGTTGATCCGCGGCAGCACGTGGTCGCCGGAGAACAGCAGCCCGTCGGCCTCGTCGAGGAAGCACACGTGCCCGGCCGTGTGCCCCGGGGTCCAGAGCGTCCGGATCGTCCGACCGGGGATCGGCAGCAGGTCGCCGTCCTCGAGCAGCACGTCGGCGTACGGTGCCTCGATCCGACCCATCCCGATGCGACGTCCGCTGCCCCACGCCTCGACGACCCCGGCCCGCAGGTGCTCGGGCAGCCCCCACGTCGCGATGTCCGCGTCGTTCCGCTCGGCGTCGGCGCGTTCCCGTTCGAGCGCGCTGACCTCGAGGCCGTGCATCGCCACGCGCGCACCCGTCGCCCGGCGGATGGCCGCCGCGGCACCCAGGTGGTCGGCGTGCAGGTGCGTCACGGCGACGAGCGACACGTCGTCCAGGGTGCGTCCGATCGTGGCGAGCCCGTCCCGCAACTCGGCGAGTCCGCCGTCGGCCGACCACCCGGGGTCGATCACCGCGAGCGAGCCGTCCGACCCCTCGACGACGTACACGAGGGTCGCGTCGGGCACCCCGAACCGGAACGGCACCGCGAGGGTCCAGATCCCCGGCCGGACCTGCTCGACGGGCGGCAGGACGCCGTCGCGGAGCGCGGCGGCCTGCACGGGGCTGATCGGTTCCGGGGCCGGCGCTGCCGGCGGGGGCACGGTCGTCACGCCGGCCACCCTACCGACGCGAGCCCGACCTGCCCGGGGTGAGCCGGGCCTCCCGGCCGCGCATCCGCGCGAGTAGACAGGACCCATGGAGATCGCACCGATGCTCGCCAAGGCCGTCGCCACCGTCCCCGACCCGGACAGCACGAAGGGCGGGCTGCGGTACGAACCGAAGTGGGACGGCTTCCGCGGCATCGTGACCATCGACGGCGACGCCGTGGAGATCGGCAGCCGCGGCGCCAAGCCGCTCACCCGGTACTTCCCCGAGCTCGTCGAGGCGTTCCGCGCGCAGTTCGGCGGCCGCGACCACCCGGTCGTCCTGGACGGCGAGGTGATCCTGCGGTCCGGCGAGCCCGGTGCCGAGCGCCTCGACTGGGAGGCGCTGTCGCAGCGCATCCACCCGGCGGCCTCGCGGATCGCCAAGCTCAGCGTCGAGACCCCGGCGCAGTTCGTCGCGTTCGACCTGCTGGCCGTCGACGGGCAGGAGCTCCTCGACCTGCCCTTCGACGAGCGTCGTGAGCGCCTGGAACAACTCGGCGACGCGATGACCGACCCGCTCTTCGTCACCCGCACCACGCTCGACGTGGAGCAGGCCCGCGAGTGGCTCACCACCTTCGAGGGCGCGGGACTCGACGGCGTCGTCGCGAAGCCCCGCGCGCGGGCGTACGAGCCGAACAAGCGCTCCATGCTCAAGGTCAAGCACCACCGCACCGCCGACGTCGTCGCGATCGGCTACCGCGTGCACAAGAGCGGTTCCGGCGTCGGGTCGCTGCTGGTAGGCCTGTACGACGCGGACGGCGAGCTCCGCCAGGTCGGCGGCGTCTCCGCCTTCTCCGACAAGCGCCGGGCCGCGTTGATCGACGAGCTCGAGCCCGTCGTGCTCCGCGATGCGGACGGGAGGCCCGTCACCGGTGACGGGGAACGGTCACGGTTCTCGTCGGGTCGCGACACGTCGTTCGTCCGGCTGGCGCCGGAGTTGGTACTCGAGGTCCGGTACGACCAGATGGAGGGCGACCGGTTCCGGCACACCGTGCAGTTCGAGCGGTGGCGGCCCGACCGTGACGCGACGTCGTGCGGGTTCGAGCAGCTCGAGGTACCGAGTGCGTACGACCTGAACGACGTGCTGTCCTGACGGTGGAACGCGACCCGGTGTCCGTTTGTCGCTGTTCTGTCCTGGTTCCGGAAAAGTAGTTAGCCGAACTAGTGAAGCCGTGCCAGGATGATGTCAGCAGCACGAGGCCTCCAGCCCGGATGCCCGGATCGAAAGCGGTCGACATGAGCACCAGCACGCTTGTCCGCCACCCTCGGCGGAGCCCCTTCACAGAAGTCCGAGAGGCACGGCGCCAGCGCGTCCTGCAGCTCAGCGCGGTCATCAGCGCCATCGCCGGCGTGACCGCCACGGCACTCGCACTCGTCACGGTCGGACTCGGCTCGTGATCGTCGACGGCATCACCGACGTGCACCGCGGCACCTGGTCGCGGCTCACCCGCCTGCACACCGCCAGCATCGGGCTGCCGACGCACACCACGCGCGTCGAGGACCCGGACCGTCAGCGGGACGTCTCCTCCGCAGCCTGAGGCTCGGCTGCCCGGCTGCCCGGCTGCTCGGCCGCTCGGCCTCAGCTGGGCTTCTTCGCCCGTGAGGGCTGCACACGCGGCGGCTCCCCGGGCATCTTCGGGAAGTCCGGCGGGAACGGCAGCTCACCCTCGCCGTTCGCCAGGTCCCGTTCCCACCACTCGAGCAGCGGTGCGATGCTGCCCGGCTGCTCCCCCATCGACTCCCACGGGTCGCCGGTCGTCCGCAGCCGCTCCGGCACCGTGCGGATCGTGAAGGCGGTCGGGTCGGCGGTTCGCAGTTCGTCCCACGTGATCGGCGTGGACACCGAGGCGTGCGCCAGGGCCCGGGGGCTGTAGGCGCCGGCCATCGTGCGGTCGCGGTTCGCCTGGTTGAAGTCGACGAAGATCCGCTGCCCCCGCTCCTCCTTCCACCACGCCGTCGTGACCTGGTCGGGCATCCGGCGTTCGAGCTCGCGTGCCGCGGCGATCACCGCGTGCCGCACCTCGAGGAACTCGTGCTCGGGGCGGATCGGCGCGAACACGTGCAGGCCGCGGTTGCCGCTCGTCTTGATCCAGGTGGTCAGGCCGACCTCGTCGAGGACCTTCCGCAGCTCCTCGGCCACCGGCACCGTGTCGCCGAAGTCGGTGCCGGGCTGCGGGTCGAGGTCGATGCGGAGCTGGTCCGGGTGGTCGCTGTCCTCGGCACGAGAAGCCCACGGGTGGAACACCACCGTGTTCATCTGGGCTGCCCACACCGCCACGGCAGGCTCGTCGATCACCAGCTGCGGGTGCGACCGGGCACTCGGGTAGGTCACCGTGACCGAGCGGACGTAGTCGGGCGCCCCCTTCGGCGGGTTCTTCGAGAAGAACTGCTCGCCGTCGACACCGCCCGGGAACCGCTGCAGTGAGATCGGCCGGTCGCCGTTCGCACGGACGAAGGCGTCGCCCACCGTCACGAGGTACTCCGCCAGGTCGAGCTTCGTGATGCCCGCCTCGGGCCAGAGCACCCGCGAGGGGCTGCTGATCCGGACCTCGCGGTCACCGTCGGGGCCGGGCACCCGCACCGTCGTCGCTTCGCTCGCCATGCAGCGGACCGTACACGCGTGCCGGCTGCCCGCCCGCAGCCGAGTGTGCGCCTCCACGCTCCCGCTGGACACCGGTGTTCCCTGGTCGAACACGCGCACGCCGGTGTTCAGCGCGCGAACACCGGTGTCTTGCGGCCAGGGGTCGGCAGGATGGGCGGGTGAACGCGTACCTCGGCATCGACCTCGCGTGGGGGCTCGGCTCTGAGCGCAAGGCCGCGAACGAGACCGGGCTGGTCGCGATGGACCACGACGGCACCATCACCGACGCCGGCTGGGCCCGCGGGGTCGACGCCGTCACGGTCTGGATCGCCGAACACCTCGGGCCACGATCCCTGATCGCCGTGGACGCCTCGCTCGTCGTGACGAACCCGACGGGCATCCGCGAGTCCGAGCGGCAGGTCGGGCAGCGCTACGGCCGATGGAAGGTCGCGGCGAACCCGACCAACCAGGCATCGGCGGCGAGCGCCGGCTCAGCGCTGCTCGACAGGCTGACCGCGCTGGGCGTCGGGTACGTCTCCGACACGGAGTCGATGCGACGACGCGCCGGTCCGGCGGTGTTCGAGTGTTACCCGTACACGACGCTGGTCGGGGTGGAGGAGCTCGGCTACGACGTGGAACGACCCCGGTACAAGCGGCTCGACCTCCGGATCCCCGCCGCCGAGGCACGTGCCCGTCGCGCCGAGGCCTTCGACGAGCTGGTCCGGCGGCTGCGTGAGACCCGGCTCGACCCGCCGCTGCTGCTCGACTCCCATCCGCTGACGCAGCGGCTCGCCGACCCCTCGGTGCTGCACGGTCCGACGCACAAGCACCGCGAGGACCTGCTCGACGGGGCGCTGTGTGCGTGGACGGCAGCGTTCTGGGAGCGACACGGCGACGACCGCGTGCAGATCCTGGGAGGTGATCCTCCCCACCGGCACGGCCCGGACGCCGCTGGCGCGTCGCCCGGGAACGGGCGGCGTGGGCCCACCCTCCCCACCGACCCGCTGGACGAGGCGGGCCGCCGGCCCATCGTGGTGGCACCCGCGCGCCCGTCGCAGCGGAGGCCGCGCGGCTAGGGTTGAGCGGTGAGCGCGACGACCGAACCCCTGCACATCGGGCTGGTGTCGCTGCACACCTCCCCCGGAGACGAACCCGGTTCGGGCGAGGTCGGCGGCATGAACGTCGTCGTCCGGCACCAGGCCGAGGCGCTGGCCGACCTGGGCCACCACGTGGACATCATCACGCGCCGGTCCGCTCCGACGCAGCCGGACTCGGTGTCGCTCGTGCCGGGCGTGTGCCTGCGGTTCCTGTCCGCGGGGCCGGCGGAGCCGGTGCCCAAGGGCGAGCACGATGCGTTCATCGAGCCGTTCCGTCACGAGCTCGAGCAGCTCGGGCCGTTCGACGTCCTGCACTCGCACCACTGGTTCTCCGGCGCGGCCGCACTGCCCGTCGCCCGCGAGCGCGGCATCCCCCACGTGCAGTCGTTCCACTCCATCGCCGCGGACCCGGCCACACCGCTGTCCGAGGGCGAACGCCCCGAGTCGGCGGGCCGCATCGCCGGCGAGGAACTGCTGGCCCGCGAGTCGGACGCCGTCGTCGTGGTGTCCGAAGCCGAGGCCTCGACCGTGCGCACCCGGCTCGGTGGGGACGACGCCCGCATCTGGATCGTGCCGCCGGGGGTCGACGGGTCCGTCTTCCGTCCCGCCGCGGTCGGTGCGCGCCGCGCCGCCACCCCCTACGTCGTCGCGGCGGCGCGCGTGCAGCCGCTGAAGGGCCTGGACCTGGCGATCGAGGCGATCGCCGACATCAGCCTGGAGGCCCGCCCCACGTTGGTCATCGCGGGCGACGTCTCGAGTGAGGCGGGCGACTACGTGGACGAACTGCGTCGGCTCGCCGACGCGCGGGGTATCGCCGACCACGTCACCTTCATCGGGCCGCAGTCGCGTGCGGACCTGGCGTTCCTGTTCCGCGGCGCGGCAGCCGTGCTCGTGCCGTCCCACTCCGAGACCTACGGGCTCGTCGCGCTCGAGGGCTCCGCTTCCGGGGTGCCGGTCGTGGCCGCCGCTGCCGGGGGCCTGCGTGAGGCCGTGGTCGACGGGGAGACGGGCGTCGTGCTCGAGTCCCGCGACCCGCAGGACTGGGCGGACGAGATCGAACGGATCCTGACGGATGCGGGGTACGCCGCCGGGCTCGCCGCTGCGGGGCGGGAGCACGCGGAGCGGCTGAGCTGGGAGCGATCGGCCGCGGGGCTCGAGGACGTCTACCGCCGGGTGCTCGGGCGATCGTGAGCGGGACAGGCGGGCGGTTCGCCGCGTTCTGGGCGGCGCTCGACGCCGTGCCCGTCGAGTCGGACGCCGAGGCGCTGTACGACGTCGGATCGACCGCGGGACGGCTGCGGCGCGCGAACCTGACGCGGTACCTGGAGCAGGCCGGGGCCGGGGCGGACACGTTGCTCGTGGCCGAGGCCCCGGGGTGGCGCGGCATGACGAACACGGGTGTGCCGTTCACGAGCATGCGCGAACTGGGGCCGGGGTACTCGGCGCCACCGGAGCCGACGGCACCGTGGGAGGCCTCGTCGCGCGTCGTGCACGCCGCGCTGGAGGGCTGGCGCGGTCCGCTCCCGGTCGCGTGGGCGATCTTCCCGCACCACCCCTTCGTGGCGCCGGACCGGCTGACGAACCGGACGCCGCGTCCCGCCGAGGTCCGCTCGGGCGCGCCCGTCGCGCTCGCGCTGCTGGAGGCCCTCGGCGGCGTCGACCGGGTCCGGGTGGTCGCCGTCGGTCGGAAGGCTCAGGGAGCGCTCGCCCTGGCCGGAATCGAGGCGATCGCCGTGCGGCACCCGGCGCAGGGCGGCGCGAAGCAGTTCACCGAACAGCTGCGGACGCTGGACCACTAGCCGTCGGTCCGTCCCGGTCGAGTCCCGCTCAGGCGGAGCGGACCTCGACGCCCTTGGCCGCGAGCCGCTCGGCGACGTGGGCGGGCAGCGGTGCGGCGGCGTACACGGTACGGAGCTCCGGCAGGTCGAGCACGTCGTCCCAGTTCTGCGGGTCGAAGCGGTCGTCCGAGCCGTCCCAACCGGGGTGGACGTCCCGCAGGACCTCGAGGTCGGAGTCCACCGTGATCTCGGTGACGAGCGACAGGTGCGACGGCAGCAGGTCGAGGTCGTCGTAGTACTCGCGCGCCCGGTCGTCCTGCCCGTCGACGTCGAGATCCTCGTCGGTCTCGTCCTCGGCGTCCGGGTCGTAGGGGTCGAGGACGTCGAGGTCGTAGCAGAGGACGTCGAGCACCAGGAGCTTCGCGTTGAAGTCCGCGAACTCGATGGGCTCCTCGGTGGTGTTCGACTGCTGGTCCATGGCCGGAGCGTATCCGTCGCCGAGCGACAGTGTTGCGATCGCGAGAAACCTCCCTGTGGGACTGGACAGAAAGGCATCTCGCGCGCAAGGGTGACGCATGGCCACCACCAAGACGGACCGCCCACAGCAGGAGCAGCACGAGCTCCGCCGGGTCATCGGTCCCAAGCTCCTGCTGCTCTTCATCGTCGGCGACATCCTCGGCACGGGTGTCTACGCGCTCACCGGCCAGGTCGCGGCCGAGGTCGGCGGGGCAGCGTGGCTCCCCTTCCTCATCGCGTTCGCGGTCGCGCTGCTGACGGCGTTCTCGTACCTCGAACTCGTGACGAAGTACCCGCAGACCGCCGGTGCCGCCCTCTACGTGCACAAGGCGTTCGGCATCCACTTCGTCACCTTCATCGTGACGTTCATCGTGATGTGTTCCGGGATCACGTCGGCGTCGACGGCATCGCGGGCGTTCGCGGCGAACCTCGGCGCCGGGTTCGGCATCGAGCTGCCGAACGGCGTGGTGATGCTCATCGCGATGGGCTTCATGCTCGCGGTGATGTTCATCAACTTCCGCGGGGTGAGCGAGAGCGTCAAGACGAACGTCGTGCTGACGCTCGTCGAGCTGTCCGGTCTCGTCATGGTGATCCTGATCGGGTTCTGGGCGATCGCGGGCGGCAACGCGGACTTCTCGCGGGTCGTGATGTTCGAGACGCCGGAGGACAAGTCCCTGCTGCTGTCGATCAGCACCGCGACGTCGCTGGCGTTCTTCGCGATGGTCGGCTTCGAGGACTCGGTCAACATGGCCGAGGAGACCAAGGACCCCTCGCGCATCTTCCCGAAGATCATGCTCACGGGCCTCGGCATCACCGCCGTGATCTACGTGCTCGTGTCGATCTGCGCCGTGGCCGTGGTGCCGATCGGTGAACTGGCCGGCAACGAGACCCCGCTCGTCACCGTCGTGCAGACCGCCGCGCCGGACTTCCCGATCGCCGACCTGCTGCCCTTCATCTCGATGTTCGCCGTCGCCAACACGGCCCTGATCAACATGATGATGGCGTCGCGCCTGCTCTACGGCATGAGCAAGCAGGGCGTGCTGCCGGGCTTCCTGTCCCGCATCTCCCCCGCCCGGCGCACCCCGTCGACCGCGATCGTCTTCACCACGCTCATCTCGCTGCTGCTGATCGGGTGGGTCTCGCTCGACCCGGACTCCCCCATCGTCGTCGTCCTCGGTGGCACCACCTCGCTGTTGCTGCTGACGGTGTTCGCCGTCGTCAACGTGACCGTGCTCGTGCTGCGCCGCGACAAGGTCGACCACAAGCACTTCCGCGCCGGCGTCATCATCCCGGTCATCGGCATCGTCACGTGCCTGTGGCTCGTCATGCCGTTCTCGTCCGGTCGCGACCCGCAGCAGTACCAGATCGCCGGCGCGCTGCTGGCCCTGGGCGTGCTGCTCTGGGTCCTGACCTGGTTCACCCACGGACGGAAGCAGGCCGAGAAGGCCCCGACCGGACTCGTGACGGAGCCGACGAAGGTGCAGCGCCCGCCGCACGACAGCTGAGCACCCACGCACGAATCCTGACGGTTCTGGTTCGCGAAGCCCCCGCTTCGTGAACCAGAACCGTCTCTCGTTGCCGGCGATGCACCTGCCCCGCGGCGAGCAACGAACCCCGACCGCGAACCGCGGAGCGTGCGATCACGGCGGGCCGCCGCACGCTTCCCAGGAGGCGCCCGTACGCTCGTGCTGCCCTTCCTGCTCCGCCCGCCCAGCCCGACGAGAGGTCCGTCATGCGCCGTGTCGGCATCACCCTCGCCTCGGTGTTCGGCGCCGGGATCGTGGCGGTCGGCATCGGCGTGGTCGTCCTCGTCGTGATCGCGGTCAACTCGCTCGCCGGCATCGCGAAGTCGAGCGCCGCCACCCCGACTCCCGCGTGCCCGGCCGTCGCCTCGAAGACGATCGGCGGGATGGTCGTACCGGCCGGACCCGTCGGCGGCTTCTGCCAGGACCGCCTGGTCAACGCCGCACACGTGATCGAAGCCGCCCAGGCACTCGGCATCGGTCCGCACACGCAGGCCGTCGGGGTGATGACCGCCATCGGGGAGTCGAGCCTGGTGAACCTCGACCACGGTGACGCAGCCGGCCCGGACAGCCGAGGCCTGTTCCAGCAGCGCGACAACGGCGCCTGGGGCACGTACGAGCAGCGGATGGACCCGTACACGGCCGCGTCGATGTTCTACGCGAAGCTGGTGAAGGTGCCCGGCTGGAAGACGATGAGCCCGACGCAGATGGCGCACGCGGTGCAGATCAACTCGGACCCGGACCACTACGCGAAGTCGTGGCCACAGGCGAAGGCGATCGTCGAGGAGCTCACCGGCCAGGACGTGCCGGACACCGCTCCCCAGGGCTGACCGCTCACGAGGCCACCGCCTTCGTGTCCTCGTCGAACTCGACGATCGCGGCTCCCCCGGAGTGCACGACGACCTGTGCGCGGAGCCGGACCGACTGCTCGTCGAGGGCGCACGCGCAGGCGTCGACCCACTCCCAGTCCACCGGGTAGAGCCGGTCGGCGTCAGGACGCTCCCACACGAGCACGACGTCGACGGCCCCGAGCTGCGCCACGATGTCCGCGATCAGGGCCGCGAAGTCGTCCACGTGCTCGTCCGGGGAGTACGGCAGGTCGGCGATCGGCAGCAGGAACGGGATCGACATCCCACGGTCGTCGAGGAACAGCACCCAGCACTGCCGGCGCAGCGGTCGTTCGACGACGGCTTCGACGAGTCGGACGACGTCGTCGTCGGTGCGGACGGGTTCACGGATCAGGCGGTCGAGCATCTCGGTGTCAGGCATGGCTCCAGCGTGTCGGTTCGAACACCGCCACCGAGGCGCGCTTCAGCTTCTGTGGAGAGACGCCCGACACTCCCACACCTGTGGAGGAAGAAGCGCCTAGATGCCGTGCGTGACCGAACTGTCGACGAGCAACAGCGAGGCGAAGAACACCGCGACGATCGCCGCCATGCCGACGAGCACCACCGGCCAGGTCAGCCGGCGTCGCACGAGCCGCAGCACGCAGACCGCGAGCGTCGCGACCAGTACCGCCGCCACGACGATCGGCCCCACGACGACGACCGAGTCACCCAGCGTCTCGTTGCAGGTGTTGCCCGGGGCCGCGCACGACACGAACGCGAGCGACATCAGTCTGATCGCCCACCCCGCTGCCAACGCGCCGACCGTGAGCACCACGAGCAGGGCGGTGGAGGCGACCACGTCCGCGACGCGGCTGCGGCCTGTCAGTGGGTGGCGGGCCTCCCGACCGAAACGTGCCGGACCGGACCCGAGCGGATCGGGACCCGCCCCGGCTGCCGGGCCGCTCTGCCGCGCGGGCGCGCCCATCAGGAGCGCCGGCCGCGCGTCGACCAGAGGGCGAGCGCGATGAGGACGGGCTGACCGAACAGGCGGACGAAGCGCTTCTCGTCACTGTCCAGACCGAAGGCGTCGCGACGGTTCACCCACTGCGACAGGTTGCCGGGGAAGATGACCGTGAAGAACACGGCCGCGACCGAGCCGACGAAGCGGCGGGTCGGCTTGGGAGCGAGCACCAGGGCCGAGCCGAGCGTGATCTCCGCGACCCCCGACGCGAGCACCGTCGTGTCGTCGTCCAGTGGGACGAAGTCGGGCACCTGCGCCGTGAACTCCTTGCGCGCGAAGGTGAGGTGACTCGTGCCCGCGACGACGAGGACCAGGCCGAGCAGGACGCGGAAGACAGAACGCATGCCCCCATGGTGCCCGCTCCCTCGATCCGGTGCCCGCGCTGCGCGACGTGGACGTGCACGAAGCGAGGTTCACTCGCTATCATGCGGTCCATGGGAGCAGTCGCTCGGGACCACGAACCGCCGGCAGCTCCGGCGACCTTCGCGGTGTTGCTCGGACCGGTCGCGTTCTACCTCGGCATCATCGTGCCCGCGCAGTCCACCGTGCGGCACGTGCTGCTCGGCGCCGTGTTCGGGCTGGTGTGCGTGCTGAGCGGCTGGCGGGCGATCAGGATCGCCGGTCGGCGTCGAGCGGTGCAGGCGTGGTCGTGGATCGGCATCGTGATCGGGACCGCCGGGCTCGTCATGCTCGTCTGGCAGGTGCTCGTGATCGTCACCGGGGGCGCGTTCCCGCCGCCGTTCTGGTCGCCGTACGCCAACCGCTGACGCCGGGTCACCAACCGAGCGTGCCGGGGGCTCCCTTGAACGGTCCGACGATGTCCGACGTGATCCAGCCGCCGTAGAAGTCGCCGTCCTGCGCCTGGACCCGTTCGCCGCCGACCTCGCACGAGTCCATCGCGGACGGGTAGATCGCCACGCGTTCCCGCAGCGACTCGTAGCCGGGCACGGGCGTCGGGTAGTTCCAGGCGGCACGGCTCGCGACCGTCCCGTCGCCGCCGACGACGTCGAAGTAGCGCGCCAGGCCCTTGAACTCGCACATGCTCGAACCGGACGCCTTCATGAGCGCACCCTCGGCCAGATCGGCCGTCGGCAGGTAGTAGACCGGCGGGTGCGAGGTCTCGAGCACGCGGAGGGCGTCGGTCGTGTCGGCGACGACCGTGCCGCCGAGACGGACGACGACGCGGGCGGTGACCCGCTCGACGGCGGGTGGGCGGGGGTAGTCCCAGACGGACTCCTGGCCGGGGCCGGGCTCGGTCCTCTTCGGGTGGCGCATGCTCCAGGTCTACGCGCGGCGCCTGCGGTGCGGCCGCGTGCGTGCGCGGGGCTGCTTTCGTGCGCCCGACCTTTCGCGCCCAGCGACAGTTCACGGGATCGGCGGCGCGAGAAGTGTCGCCCACCGCGAAACCCCGCCGCGCACGCGCTCAGCCAGCCGCCCGAACACCCACAGCCCGCACGTGCGCGCGACCGCCTCCGGGTGCACCATGGGCGGGTGACGACGACGACACGCACCCTGTTCCGACGGAAGCCCATCGACACGATCGATGACGAGGCCGGGGGCGAGGACGGCCTGAAACGGCACCTCGGTCTGTGGCAGCTCACCGCGATCGGCATCGGCGGCATCATCGGCGCCGGCATCTTCACCCTCGCCGGCACCGTCGCGAACGGCGTCGCCGGGCCCGCGGTGCTGATCAGCTTCCTGGTCGCCGGGGTCGCGAGCGCCGCCGCTGCCCTGTCGTACGCCGAGTTCGCGGGGCTCATCCCGAAGGCCGGCAGCGCGTACACGTACGGCTACGCGGTGCTCGGCGAGATCGTCGGGTGGTTCATCGGCTGGGACCTGCTGCTCGAGTACACGGCGATCGTGGCGGTGGTCGCGATCGGCATCTCCGGCTACGTGGGGTTCCTGGTCGGCCAGTTCGGCATCGACCTGCCCGCGTGGATGCTCGGCGCCCCGGGCACCGGTGACGGGCACGTGATCGACGTCTTCGCGATCGCGCTGTGCCTGCTCACCGCGTTCGTGCTGACGCGCGGCATCCGCAGCGCCGCCCGGTTCGAGTTCGTCGCCGTCGGCATCAAGGTGGCGCTCGTCGTGCTCATCGTCGTGCTCGGCGTGTTCCACATCAACAGTGCGAACTACTCCCCGTACTTCCCGTTCGGCTTCGGCGGCGTGATGACCGGTGCCGCGACCGTGTTCTTCGCCGTGTTCGGCTACGACGCCATGTCCACCGCGGCCGAGGAGTCCACCGACGCCCGCAAGCACATGCCGAAGGCGATCCTGCTGTCCCTCGGCATCTCGATGGTGCTGTACGTCCTGGCGACCCTCGTGCTCACCGGGATGCAGAAGTACACCGACATCGACCCGGCGTCGGGCTTCTCGTCGGCGTTCGCGTCCGTCGGCCTCGGCGGTGTCGCCAACGTCATCGCGATCGGTGCCATCGTCGGCATCGTCACGGTGCTGGTGACGTTCATGCTCGGTGCCTCACGCGTCTGGTTCTCGATGAGCCGCGACGGTCTGATGCCGAAGTGGTTCGCGAAGACCGACCCGAAGCGGCACGTGCCGACCCGCGTGACCTGGATCCTCGGCATCGCGTCGGCGATCCTGGCCGGGGTGCTGCCCATCGGTGTCGTCGCCGAGCTCACGAACATCGGCATCCTGCTCGCGTTCGTCGTGGTGTGCTCGGCCGTGGTGGTGCTGCGCTACCGGCAGCCCGACCTGGATCGCCAGTTCCGGCTGCCGTTCATGCCCGTCATCCCGATCATCGGCGTCATCGCGTCGCTGTGGCTCGTCACGTTCCTGCAGTGGGAGACCTGGGTGCGGTTCGCGATCTGGTTCGCGATCGGGCTCGGGGTGTACTTCGGGTACTCACGACGCCACAGCAAGTTGGCGACGGGCGAGGTGACCGGCGGTAAGCCCCTGCGCGACTGAGCACCCGACGCCCGGGAGGACCTGCCGGGTGCTCGCTCAGTGAACGGGATCCATGTTCCGCACACGCACTCTCGCTGCTCTCGGCACGCCGCTCGTCGTCGGCGCGCGGGCCGCCGCATGACCCCCAAACTGGGGTCCACCAATCTGTCTACCAACTGGCAACCTGATCGGGGGTCACGAATGACGTGACTCCTGAGGGGAGCACCAATGGCCGACGTCGACGACGTCCATCCATCCGTCAATCTCGAACCACCACCCGCGGGAGCCAGCCGACGTCAGGTCCTGATGTTCGCCGTCGCGAGCGCGCTCGCCGGGAGCAGCGTGCTCACGGCAGACCGTGCTTTCGGCGCAACGCCGGACAACCTGGCAAACCTGGACAGGTCGAAGCCGGAAGGTGCTCCGTCCTCGCGAGCTGCCGCCGTGGCGGGTGAGTGGGGCGGTTACCAGAACGGCCAGATCCCGACGTCCGTGCTCGAAGCGGTGCCGACCTCGACTGGCCAGCCGTTCCTCCGGCCAGACGCCGCCCTCGCCTGGCGAGACCTGAACGCAGCCTTCACCAGGCAGTTCGGCACCGCGCTCGTGATCACCGAGGCGTACCGCGATCTCGCACGCCAGGAGAAGCTCTACCAGGAGTACCAGGCCGGCACCGGCCCGCTCGCAGCGCCTCCGGGCACATCGATCCACGGGTGGGCTCTGGCTTGCGACTTCGCCAGTTCCGTGGACGACTACGGCACGCCCCAGAAGATTTGGATGGACGCGAACGCGCCAACCTACGGGTGGCAGCCGACCGGGAACGGCTTCAGCTCACGCGAAGCCTGGCACTTCGAGTACGACGGCTCATACCAGGCAGAAGAACCCACACCGCCGCCAGGAACAGAACAGGACGCATCAGACATGAAGCTCATCACCAACAACGGACGCACCTGGCTCATCGGCGAGATGACCGGCATCGAGATCAACACCGAGTTCTTCAACGAGCTCAAGTCGACCTACAACCTGTCCGGTTCGCTCGGCAACCTCCGCGCGGCCCTGGTCGCGCAGTACGGCGAGCCGGTCGCGATCCAGAGCGCCACCAACGTCGAGGGGCTGCTCGCGGTCGCTCGGAGGAACCGCGCGGTCCTCGTCAGCGAGATCAACTAGCACCGATCGGAAAGAAGGCCCCCGTCGACGATCGACGGGGGCCTTCCTCGTCGTCGGGTGAACGGCATGGGCGCACTGTGCTGACGACGAGCCGCCCTCAGCGCCGCAACGTCTCCCGCGGGTACTCCCCGAACCGGTTCGCGTACACCGACGCGAACCGCCCCATGTGCGCGAAGCCCCAGCGCCGCGCGACGTCCGCCACCGAGGTCGCCTGCGGGTCGAGGATCCGAAGTTCCTCGTGGACCCGTCCGAGCCGCACCTCGCGCAGGTACGTCATCGGCGAGCGCTCGAACGCCCGCTGGAACGACTCCTGGATCCCGCGGATGCTCAGCCCCGCGGCCTGCGCGATGTCGGCGACGGTCAGGGGCTCGTGCGCGTGCGCCTGGATGAACTCGACCGCGGCCCGGAGGCGTCCGTCGCTGCGGGTGCCGTAGCCGGCGGGGAACCGTTCGGCCTGCAGCGGGTAGATCCGGAACAGCGCACGGGCGACGTCGCGCTGCGCCTCGTGCCAGGCGAGGGACCCCTCACCCTCCTCGCGGAGGGCCCGGAGCGCCCCCGACACGGCGGTGCGCCAGAGTCCGACGGCGGCGGGGTCCGGCGCCGCGGTGGTGTCGAACGCCATGGTGCCGTCGACCAGGTGGTCCTCGGCGGCGACGTCGAGCACCAGGTCGCGGCGCAGGTGCACCAGGCGCTGGTCCCAGTCCTGGTACTCCATCTCGAACCGGCGCTCGACGGGGAACATGGTGGGGATGCCCGGCTGCATGCGGACCTCGTCCCGGCCGACGTCGACGCGGGCCTCACCGCGCTCGAGCCACTGCACGACGACCTCGCCCTCGGTGGCGACGTCACCGCGCAGGTACCCGTGCATCTGGGAACGGCGGATGCTCAGCCGTTCGTCACCGACGCCGACGTACTTGAACCAGTAGTCCTGGTCGAGGGCGCGGGAGTACCAGGACTTGCCCGCGTACATGCCAGCGAGCGAGCTGATGGCTTCGTCGGTGTCCTGGCCGGCCACGGCGACGAGCGAACGTGGTGGAGCAGGCAGGTGGGCAGGCGACTGCGACTCGGTCGTGTCGGTCATGGGAACACCTCTCTCTCCTGGAGCAGAGCGGTGTGGTCACCTCCGGGTGGTCCCCGGCCTGCCCTCTCACGCTAGGGAGCAGCGGGTGGTCCTACAACCAGGTTGCGTTCCGCGGCCTAACGGCCGGTCCAGCGAACCCAGCCGTGCACCTGCGCCGCTGCGCTCTCGAACGACGAGTGCCCGCCGGTCAACGAGTGGTCCGGGGAATCGACGGTGTACGAATCAGTGCGGGTGATGTCGCACACGACCTCGGAGTCGAGCAACCCGTTCCAGTGGTCGGCTGAGTCGCGTACCCACCGCAGTCGGTCCGGCATGAGGTTCCAATCGATTCCGTGGACCGCTGTCGTCGCGCTCCGAGTTGGACGGTAGTCCTGTCGCATGTGCGGCGCACAGAGTGGCGGCGCGGATCGTCGGTGGTGGCTGGCACGATGGTCCCGTGCCTGCTGCCCCGATGATCGACGCCGTCGACGTCATCCGCTTCGTCGGGCCGCAGACCTTCGGCCGCGCACGCGACGTCGTCCGCGCCGGCCTGGTGGACGACGCCACCTGGCACGACGACGACGGCACGGTCACCGCGGTCGTGTCCGGCACCGCCGACGACCCGTACGAACTCCGCGTCGACACCACCCCGGCACGCGGCGACTTCGTCCGCCCGGTCCGCAGCACCTGCAGTTGCCCGCTCGGCGGCGACTGCAAGCACGTCGCGGCCGCGCTCCTCACCATCAACGCCCGCGCCCTCGCCGCGAACGCCGGCCCACGCCCGGAGACGCCGGCTCCGCCGCCCTCGGACTGGAGGCACGACCTCGCCCGCCTCGCCGGTGACGACGAACGGGCGCCCACCCCGCAGGGCACCCGGATGGGACTGCAGTTCGAGTTGCGTGACGCGGTCCCCGCCAAGCTCGCCTCGCGCGCCCGTGCCGCCGGCCGCGCCCTCCCGTCGCCGTCCCGCAGCGTGCGGCTCGGGGTCCGGCCGGTGACCCGCAGCGACGCCGGCAACTGGGTGCGCGGGCAGCTGACCTGGGGCACGCTCCCCTACTCGCAGAACCGGCTCGGCGTCGGGGCCGAGCAGCACGCCTGGTTCCTGCAGCTCGCCGCCCTGCACCGTGCCGGGCAGCTCGCGGGCCTGCCGGGTGAGAGCGACTGGCTGCACCTCGACGACTTCCGGAGTCCCCTGCTCTGGCCGCTCCTGCAGCAGGCCGCGGCGCTCGACATCGCCTTCGTCACTGGCAAGCGCGAGGGCGGTGCGGTGCTCGGCACGCAGGCCCAGGTGCTGCTCGACGTCGCCCGACACGACGACGCCGTGGTGATCGGCGCGAGTGCCGTGCTCGACGGCCGGCCCGTGGTGCCCGGAGCAGCGCGGATGATCGGCGACCACGGCGTGTACGTGTTCCGCGAGAGCCCCGAGTTCACGGTGGCCGTCGCACCGACCCCGGCGCCGGTGCCCGAGGACCAGCGGCGCATGCTCGTCGAGGGCACCCGGATCACCGTGCCGACCGCCGAGGTCGACGAGTTCCTGGCCGACTGGTCGCCCCGGTTGCGCGGCGCCCTCGGCCTGGTCAGCTCCGACGGCTCGGTGGAGCTGCCCGAGCGCACCCCGCCCGAGCTCGTGCTCACCGCGACCTTCGAGCCGGCCCGGGCACCCCGCACTGACGACCGCGTGCACCTGCACTGGCGCTGGCACGTCGACGGCCGGAAGGACCCGGTGTCCCTGCACGGTCCGCTCCCCGAACTGTCCGGGCTCCGTGCCGCCGACGATCCGGCCGCGGCCGTGGAGCCGACCACGGCGACGACGCCGGACGACGACGTGACGCAGGCCGGGCCTCCCGTCCGCCCCGCCGGACCCGGTGGCGGACTGGACTGGTTCCAGGACGGCACCATCGACGGGGCCGACGTCGCGGTGTTCGCGAACGAGTTCCTGCCCGAGCTGCCGTCGCTCGGCGTCCGCACCGTCGTGCAGGGCGAGCGGCTCGACTACGAGCGGTTGAGCGGGCGGCCGCACATCCGTGTCACGACGATGCCGTCGGACAAGCACGACTGGTTCGACCTCGGCATCATCGTCAGCGTCAACGGCAAGCAGATCCCCTTCACGCCGTTGCTCACCGCGCTCGCTGGTCGGCAGCGACGGCTGAAGCTCGTCGACAACTCGTACCTGTCGCTCGCCGACCCCGCGTTCGACCGACTCAAGGAGCTCATCGACGAGGCCCGCGACCTGGACGAGTGGGAGCCCGACCAGCCGATCGCCGTCACGCCCCTGCACGCCGGGCTGTGGTCGGAGTTCGACCTGCTGGCCGACGAGACCTCGCACGACGAGCGGTGGCAGGCGATCGCTTCGGGGCTGCTCGGGGCGGCTCCCCCGGGTGACGTCCCCGTGCCGGACACCGTGCACGCCGACCTGCGGCCGTACCAGCACGCCGGGTACGCGTGGCTGTCGTTCCTGCTGACGCACGGCATCGGCGGGGTGCTCGCCGACGACATGGGCCTCGGCAAGACCCTGCAGGTGCTCGCGATGGTCGCCGCACGTCGTGCCGCGAAGCCCGACGCGCCCCCGTTCCTGGTCGTCGCACCGACCTCGGTCGTCGGCAACTGGGCCGCCGAAGCGGCCAAGTTCGTGCCGTCGCTGCGGGTCGCGACGGTGACCTCGACGTCGTTGAAGGACCCGGGGCTCGTTGCCCGGACCGCCGCTGCGTCGGACGTGGTCGTCACCTCGTACGCGCTGCTCCGGCTCGACGCCCGCGCCTGGACCGACCTGCCGTGGTCGGCGCTGGTGCTCGACGAGGCCCAGTTCGTGAAGAACCCGCAGTCCCAGACCCACCGTGTGGCCTCGGAGCTGCAGGCACCGGTGAAGTTCGCGATCACCGGCACGCCGCTCGAGAACGGACTGACCGACCTGTGGGCACTGTTCCACATCGTCGCGCCCGGGCTGCTGTCCACCTGGACCCGGTTCGGCGACGACTACGTGAAGCCCCTCGCGTCGCCCGAGCTCCGCGGCGAGGCCCGGCAGGAACTCACCGGGCGGCTGCGCCGACGGATCCGGCCGCTCATGCTCCGCCGCACCAAGGAAGCCGTCGCGGCCGACCTGCCGCCGAAGCAGGAACAGGTCGTCCGGGTCACGCTCGACCCCGCGCACCGGGAGCTGTACGAGCGCACCCTGAACCGGGAGCGCCTGAAGGTCCTCGACCTGATCGACGACCTGTCGAAGAACCGGATGATCGTGTTCCGGTCGCTGACGCTGCTGCGGATGCTCGCGCTGTCGCCGGCGCTGGTGTCGACGCCGGCGAGCGACTCGGACGGTTCCGCACCTCAGATCCCCTCCGCCAAGCTCGACCTGCTGCTCGACGAACTCGAGCAGCTCGCCGCGGAGGGCCGTCGCGCCCTGGTGTTCAGCCAGTTCACCTCGTTCCTGCGGATGGTGTCCGACGCCCTCGACGCCCGCGGCATCGGCTACGAGTACCTCGACGGATCCACTCGCAAGCGCCCGGAGGTCATCGAGCGCTTCCGGCAGGGCACGGCCCCGGCGTTCCTCATCTCGTTGAAGGCCGGCGGGTTCGGGCTCACCCTGACCGAGGCGGACACCGTGTTCGTGCTCGACCCGTGGTGGAACCCCGCCGCCGAGTCCCAGGCCGTCGACCGCACGCACCGCATCGGGCAGACCCGGTCGGTCAGCGTCCAACGGTTCATCGCCGAGGACACCATCGAGGAGAAGGTCCTCGCCTTGGCCGCGCGCAAGGCCGAGCTGTTCGCCACGATGATCGACGACGACGCCCTGTTCGCCGACGACCTGACCGCCGACGACATCCGCTCCCTGCTGACCTGATCCGCTGCGCACACCGCCGCACCACCGTTCCGCCCCGCACCACCGTTCCGCCCCGCACCACCTGGAGTCCCACCGCATGACGTCCCACCGACGCCGCAGCCGCATCATCCTGACCTCCGTCCTCGTCGTCCTGGCCCTCGCCGTCGGCGGGTACGCGCTCGATGCGTCCGGCGTCCTCGGACCGGACGCCGACGCGGCGGGCACGACCAAGGGGGGAACGACCGCGGCGGGCGGCCCCACGGCCGGGGAGACGACCACCATCGGACCGCAGCAGGCGGCGTCGGGGGCGACCGCCGCCTCCAGTCCGACCGTCAGCCGCGGAACCGACGCCGACGCGGTCCGCGCACGCACGCAGCTCGCCGACCTGCCCGTCAAGGGCAAAGCAGCCGGCACCGGCTACGACCGCACCGGCGACTTCGGCAGCGCCTGGCTCGACGTCGACCAGAACGGGTGCGACACCCGGAACGACGTCCTCGCCCGCGACCTCGCCGGCATCACCCGCGAGGGCCGCTGCAAGGTCCTCACGGGCACCCTCGTCTCGCCGTACACCGGTGCGACGGTGGACTTCGTGCGCGGCAACACGACGTCGACGCTCGTGCAGATCGACCACGTCGTCGCGCTCGAGAACGCCTGGCGCACCGGAGCCCAGCGGCTCACCGAGACCGACCGGCAGGCGCTGGCGAACGACCCGGTGAACCTGTTCGCCGTCGACGGCCGGTCCAACTCGCAGAAGGGCTCCGGCGACGCGGCGACCTGGCTCCCCGCGAACAAGGCGTTCCGCTGCACCTACATCGAGCACCAGGTCACGGTGAAGGCGAAGTACCGCCTGTGGGTGGCTCCGGCGGAGCGGGACGCGATGGTGCGGGTGCTGGACGCCTGCTGACGTCGAGCTGGCTGCCGCCGCTGGGTGTCGGCTCGGAGGCCCGGCGCACCTCCGCGCCGCGTGGCAGGCTGCGGGCATGGCTCAGCAACTCACGGTCCCACAGGCGTTCGCGCTCCTGCAGGTCGAGCCCGACGGACGCCACGCTCTCGATGGTTCGACGCTCGACACGGGTCTCGCGGGGGCGGTCCTCGCCGACCTCGCGCTGCGCGGCGCCGTCTCGCTGCAGGACGGACTCGTCGCCGTCGTGAACGGCGCCGCAACGGGTGACCCCGTGCTCGACGGCGTGGTCGGCTCCATCGCGGCGGCCGGTGCACCACGCAAGGCGAAGTGGTGGGTGAGCCGACTCGGCAAGCGCCAGCTGCGCGACGACGTGTTCGCCGGACTCGTCGAGCGCGGCGTCATCAGCGTCGAGCTGGGGAAGGTGCTCGGCCTCTTCCCCACCACGAAGCACCCGGAGCGGGACGGAGCCCCGGAGGCGCTGCTGCGATCGGGCATCGCGGACGTGCTGGCTGGCCGGGCAGGACCCACGCCGTTCTCCGCCGCGGTCATCGGCTTGCTCGACGCGACGAACACCCTGCGCAAGCAGTTCTGTGCCGTCGACAAGGACCTGGTCAAGGAGATCACCTCGGGCACCTGGGCGAGCCCGGCGGTGAAGGCGGTGCTCGAGGAGATCGAGGCCGCGACGATGGTCGTCATCATGGCGGCGACCATGGCAACGACGACCTCGATCGTCACGAGCTGAGGTCGGCAGCGTGATGGTGCGGGTGCTGGACGCCTGCTGACCCCGTCGTTAAACGACAGGTGTAGTGTAGGTATCTCGATGCAGATGCATCGATCGGACTCGCTGCCCCACCGCGGACCCCGAGCCCTTCACCGTCGAAGACCTCAGGAGGCCTCCACCATGCCCGAAACCACCACCGGCCCCACCCGCTTCGCCGACCGCGTCGTCCTCATCACCGGCGGCGGCTCCGGCCTCGGCCGCGCGACCGCTGTCCGCCTGGCCGCCGAGGGCGCTGCGCTCTCACTGGTCGACGTCTCCGAGCAGGGGCTCGAGGCGACGAAGACCGCCGTACTCGAAGCCACCCCTGACGCGCAGGTCCTGACGACCGTCGCCGACGTGTCCGACGAGGCCCAGGTCGACGCCTACGTCACCGCCACGACCGAGCGCTTCGGCCGCATCGACGGCTTCTTCAACAACGCTGGCATCGAGGGCAAGCAGAACCCGACCGAGTCGTTCACCGCCGCCGAGTTCGACCGCGTCGTGTCGATCAACCTGCGCGGCGTGTTCCTCGGGCTCGAGAAGGTGCTCAAGGTCATGCGCGAGCAGGGCTCCGGCATGGTCGTGAACACCGCGAGCGTCGGCGGCATCCGCGGCATCGGCAACCAGTCCGGGTACGCGGCCGCCAAGCACGGCGTCGTCGGCCTCACCCGCAACTCGGCTGTCGAGTACGGCCGCTACGGCATCCGCATCAACGCCATCGCCCCCGGAGCCATCTGGACGCCCATGGTCGAGAACTCGATGAAGCAGCTCGACGCGGAGAACCCGCGCAAGGCCGCCGAGGAGTTCATCCAGGTCAACCCGACCAAGCGCTACGGCGAGGCCCCCGAGATCGCCGCCGTCGTCGCCTTCCTGCTGTCCGACGACGCGTCCTACGTCAACGCGACGGTCGTCCCGATCGACGGCGGGCAGTCGGCCGCGTACTGAGACCGTCACCTCCGACGCCCGGCCCACGTCCGCGTGCGCAGGGCATCGGCCTGGAGGCGCGGCTCGGCCCCGCCGTGTCCGCCGACCGTGACAGCATGGTTGGCGTGAGTACCGATGAGACGAACGGATCAGCCTTCGGCCGAGGCGTCGACAAGGCCCCGCCGACCGCTGCTGCCGAACTCCGACGGAGGATGGCAGCCTCGCCCGCGGGCTTCCTGCGCAGCGCGGCGTGGGTCCCCTGGAAGGCGGCGGGCACTCCGGAGGCCGGCAGCGTCGCCCACGTCATGATCCGGGACAAGCCGTTCGTGCCCGTCTTCACCGACCCGGACGAACTCGCCGCCGGCCTGCCCGACGCCGAGGGACGTCCGGTGCCGATGTCCGAGCTCGTGTCCGCGCTCCCCGAAGAGTTCGGCATCGTGGTCGACCCCACGAGCGCGGCCGAGGCGAACTTCCTGCACGCGGACGTCCTCGCTCAGATGCGGGCGCAGGGTCGCGGCTCTGTCGGTGACACAAAAGAGGATTCCGCCGGCACGAACTGACATGCGCCATCCATGCCGCGCGATCGTTCGGTCGAGACGAACCCGCGTGGGACCGAAGGCCGGCTCAGCGGCCCCGCGCGTTCCCCGCTCGGAGCTGGAGCCGGTAGGCCCAACCAGCCCGCCCATGCTCCCATCACGGTCGCAACGAAACAGTAGCGAGGCCGGGCGATCGATGCCCCCTGAGAAAAAACGGCGTGGGTTCGGGAGCCTTGCCGTGCAAGCCAGCGGGCAACCAAACGGTGCAACACGAGGGCTTGTCAGTTCGCTAGTCTTGGATCAGAGGCGAGGAGAACCTAGTGGCCGGAACCGTCGAGTTCGATCTAAACCCCATCGATGACTTTGACGACGCGTACGAGGATCCAGGGACGCTGACGTCGGAAGACGTCCTTGGTGCGGTCGTCTACCCGCTGGACTGGAACGTCAGCACAATCGTCGATCAAATCGACGCCGACCCGCTAGACCCCGACTCAACGGGAATTCTGGTCACAAGCCCACCCTTCCAGAGGCGAGTAGCCTGGAACGCGGCACGTCAGAGCCTATTCATTGAGTCGCTAATCCTAGGCCTTCCTATTCCGCCACTTGTACTGGCCGAAAGCAAGTCGAATCCCGGACAGTTTTACGTCCTGGACGGCAAGCAGCGCTTGACTGCGATTAAAACATTTTTCTCGAACACCGACCCATTACGCCTTCAGGGCCTGGAACTCCTTAGCGAGCAACTGAACGGCAAAACGATCGATGATCTCAGGGGGAGCAAAGAGCTTCGCCGCCACCTCGGCAGCCTCCAGTCTCAACCTATTCGCACAGTCGTGGTGCGCAACTGGCGCAGCCCATCCCTGCTGCATTTGATTTTTTCAAGATTGAACAAGGCCGCCGTTCCACTCGCATCTCACGAACTTCGACAGTCAATATATCCTGGCCCATTCACCAACTACATCAACGAGCAAAGCGCTCTACGTACGGGCGTGAAACGCGCGCGGCGCCTACAAGAGCCGGACTTTCGCCTGAGGGACGCCGAAACACTCCTTCGATACATTGGAATACGGACCAATCGCCCGGAATACGGCGGCGATTTGAAACAATTTCTAGACCGAGTCCTCCAAGGCGGCAACAGCGCATTCTTTGAAATCCAAGACACGATTGATGTTCTGCTTGACCAACTGGACGCTTCGGTCAAAGCCGCGTTTGACATCTTCGGGGAACGCGCCTTTTTGCGATTTGACGGCAACCGAGGTAAGTACCTTCCGCGCTTCAACGCCGCCGTCTTTGACGCCATCACCTGGCATCTCACGCTTCCAGAGGTCCGGAGGGCGGCCGTTGCCCAGAAGGACCGCGTGGTCGGCGCCTTCGAAGACCTATCCCGCTCTGACCAACAATTTTCCGCCTTCCTCACAGCCACAACAAAGACCAACGAGGCCCTCAACGGCCGGATCGATAAGTGGGGAGCAGCGCTGAGTTCCGCGCTGGGCATTCAATGGGACGAGGAAGCGATCACTGCGCCTATTTTCGCGCTACCCCCGAAGGGTAAGCGCTAGAGTGCTGATTTCTTTGGGATCTGCTATCAAAGTACCGGAGCAAAGGGCTCGGCAGCTACTGTTGCTTCAACTCCGCTTAAAGCGGTTGAGGATCGCTCTCAAGATGAAGGATGTTCCGGAATCGCAGGATGACGTCGACGCAATACACGCCTACCGCGTGTTAGCACACTCGGAGGTCCAAGCCTTTCTTCAACGCATAGCTGAGAACATCCTGGACGTATCGGTCGATATGTACAAGAATCGCTCCTTAATCACTCATGCCCTTCATCATCTGTTAGTGCATGAAAGACTTATGAGCCTCAGTGACAAGAGGAAGGCAGGGGGCTACATTTACCCCGTGTACGGAGCTGGCGATCTCGCGGGCATATCACTGGGAGAGATCGAGAAAACCGAGCGCAGCCAGCGAAAACGTGTCGACCTCAATAATGGACTCAAAGCTTCCAATCTGAATATGATTCTAGGCCCTCTAGGTTATCGACCGGCGTGGTATCCTCCAGCGTTCCTCGACTTGATGAACAACTTTGGCGTCGAGCGGGGCGATGTCGCTCATGGCGCTGGGGAGGTGGGAGCCAATCAGTGGCCATCTGGCTCGGCGGAGGAACAGAGAATAAGGCAACTACTGCCCGGTCTAGAGTCAATCGATCGCTATCAAGCAAAATTACTCCTGCCAAATAGGTAATGGCAAAAAACATCGTCGATGCCTGTGATCGAGGCACGTCCTGCTTCAGCTGGAAGGCGCGTTCTACTCGATGTGAGTATCGACCCGAAGCGACCCCTTATCGACGCCGTCTTCCGGAGAAAATCACGAGCGACACGCGGGGGTGCCGTTTTGGGGTTGGACGAGCTCGATGAACCGGGACAGCAGGGACAGGCCCGCGATCGACGGGGGCAGCCCGGTCGTCAGCGCCGGCGAGTGCACGAGGTACGCCGCCCACTTCGCCCGCGAGATCGCCACGTTCAACCGGTTCGGCATGAGCAGGAAGTCGAGGCCGCGCGGGATGTCCGCCGCACTCGACGCCGCCAGGGACACGATCGACACGACGGCCTCGCGGCCCTGGAACAGGTCGACCGTGCCGACCTGGGTGCCTGTGTAGCCCGCGCGGTCGAGCTCCTGCCGGATCAGCGCCCCCTGCGCGTTGTACGGCGCCACGACGATGACGTCCTCGTCCGTCAGCGCTCGATTGTCGGAACCGTCCGTCCATGTGCGGCCGATGACCTCACCGACGAGCGCGACGACCCGGGCGGCCTCTTCAGCAGAGGACGTCGTGTTGCCCGTGTGCACGACGGGCACGGGGTGCACCCCGGCGTCGATGCCGTCGAGGTACCTGCCGGAGACCATCGAGGCCAGCTGCCCGTCGTAGGACAGGGCCGAGACGGATTCGGTCAGCGCGGGCTCCATGCGGCGAGTGCGGGCGAGGAAGTACCCGAACTCGGGCGGCAGGACGTGTTGTCCGTCGGCGAGCCAGCCGAGCGCGGACTCGTCGACGGGCTCGGGGTGCGAACCCTGCGACACCTGGGGCAGCTGCTGGGGGTCGCCGAGCAGCAGGAGCCGGGTCGCGGCGACCGACGAGGCGATGGTCGGGGCGAGGGAGAACTGTCCGGCCTCGTCCACCACGAGCAGGTCGAGGGAACGGCGTTCGATCGTCGACTCGTTCGCGAACGTCCACGCCGTGCCCCCGACGACACCGCCCGTGCCCGAGGCCTCGCACGAGGACAGGAACGCGGCGACCGCGGCGCCGTTCTTCACGGGGGTCCAGGCTGCGGCGTCGAGCTCGTCCTCGGTCGCGCCGGACTTCGGCACCTTCACGACCCGGTCCGCGGGGACGCCGGCGTTCACGACCGAGGTCAGGAAGTTCTCCGACGTCGCGTGGGACTGTCCGACGACCCCGACGCGCCAGCCGTACTCGCGGACGAGCCGGGCGACGACGTTCGAGCCGACGTAGGTCTTGCCCGTGCCGGGAGGGCCCTGGATCGCCAGGTACGACCGGTCGAGACCGAGCAGGGTCGACACGACGGCCGACACCGTGTCGTCGCCCTGCACCGGGACGATCGGGCCACGAGGGGGCACCCGGCGCAGCAGGTCGAGCGCAGGGTCGGGCAGCATCGCCGGCAACTCGTCGAGCACGGCCTGACCCCACCACGCGATCGCCTCGGGCTGGGGCTTCACGCGGGGCGGCGCCGACGGGGCGAGGGCCACGGGGAACTCGTGGTGCGGCTCGCCACCGACAGGAAGTCCCTCTTTCAGGAGCACCTCGACGGCATCGCCGTTGTCCCACACGTCCACGATCACGGCGCGCGACGACGCACCCTTCGACCCGGGGCCCGGGGAGGCGACCGATGGCGGAAGTGGGTCGTCGTAGACCAGGTGGGGTGTGCCTCCAGGCCGGAGCCGCGAACCGGGCGCGAGCGTCCCCGACAACCGGAGTTCCCGCGACTGCGAGCGGGCACGCGGCAGCGTGTCCCAGTCGCGCTCGACGGACGCACGCTCCACGACCAGGACGTCACGCGTGTCGGCCCAGTCGTCCACCGGGTTCCGCAGGCGGTCGAAGTGGTCCTGCCAGAAGGTCTTGGCCTCGCGGCGGTGGTAGTCGATCGCGGCCGCGGCGAGCGCCAACGCAGTCTGGTCGGGCGTCCGGTCGAGGGCGTCGACGTCCTCCAGCTGCGCAGCCAGGGCGACGTACACCGGATTGGGCTCGCGCTCGACGGGGATCGGTGGGACCTCGAGCTCGAGCGCCGGGTCGGCGGCGTCGGGGTCGTCGGTGCGCAGCGAACGGAGCCAGTCGCGCAGGCGCAGGGTCGAGCGGCAGTCGTAGGCGTTGTAGTCGGCGACCTGGTCGAGCATCCGCTGCCCCTCGGCGGCGTCGCCGTTCCGGAGTTCCTCGATCGCGTCGACGTAGGCGGTGATGCTGTCCGCGGCGTTCGTGACGTCGCCCTCGCGCAGGTCCGACCCCATGTACAGCGGCTCGAGCTTCTTGATGGAGTAGCTGTGGCTGCCGACGACCAGGGCCTTGCGGACGATCGGGTACAGGTCGACCAGGACGCCGGCTCGCAGCAGATCGTCGACGGCGTCCTCACCCACGCCGTGCCGGGCCGCGAGGGACAGCAGGTGCGTCCGCTCGTAGGCCGCGTAGTGGTAGATGTGCATGCCGGGGTACCGCTGGCGGCGCTCATCGATGAAGGCGAGGAAGCCTTCGAGCGCGGTGCGTTCGTCGCGGATCGTGTGTGCCCAGAACGCGGTGAACTCGGCGCGGTCGTCGACCAGGCCGAACAGGTAGTCGAGGCCCCAGTGCACGCCGTCCTCGGTGTGCAGCGGGTCGCCCTCGAAGTCGAAGAACACGTCGCCCGGGTCGGGTGCCGGGATCGCGTCGAGCGCGCGGGCGTCGAGGACCTCGAAGCGCGGCTTGACGGGTTGGTCCGGCCCGTCGGCGCCCTTCCGTCGGGCGCCTTCCGTCTCGATCTGGAGGCTCGCCTGACGCACCAGCCGATCCTGCGTCGCGCGGGACAAGCCCGGCACTGCCCGGGTGCGGACCGCCAGGTCGTCGATCGTCCGCACCTCGTGCTTGATCAGCTTCGCGCGCTGGTCCAGGCGCATGCCCGCGACGAGGACGAGGTCGCGGTGTTCGGCGACCTGGGTTGAGCAGACGTCGCATCGGCCACACGAGGAGTAGCGCGGGTCACCCCACTGCAGTGACTCGTCGGCGGCCATGCGCTCGGCGATGACCCGCTGCAGTTCGGCGCGCTGCGTGCGGTACACCGGCGCGATGTCGGCGAGGTCGTGCGTGGTCGTCGTCCGGTCGCCGAGCACCAGGTGCACCTGCTGACCGGTCGGGATGCCGTGCGCCTGCATCTGCTCGGCGTACGCGGCGAGCTGCAGCAGGGCGCTGATCTTGGCGTGGCGGGCGAGCTTGGTGTCGTAGACCTCGTACTCGCCTCGGTCGTTGCGGATGATGAAGTCCGCGAAGCCGATGAACCCGGGGGCGTCGGCCGTCGGAGCTGCGTGGAACGTCGGCTGGTACAGCACGTCGGCGCCGTCGGCGAAGGCCTGGCGCGCTTCGGCGGCGGCGCGTGCGTAGTCCGGCGGGGCGGGGCGGTCGAACTCGACGACGTCGCGGGTCTGCTTGAGGATGTCGAGGTAGTCGAGCTCGTGCTGGTCCCCCAGTCGGGCGGTGCGCTCGAGCATGTCGTCGTGCACGTCCGGCAGGGCTTCCCCGCGACCGAGCTTGGCGTCGAGCCGGCGGAGGAACGCCCACTCGCAGGTCGACCACGTGCTCAGGTCACTCGGGCTGAGCAGCACATGCCCGTCGACGCCGATCTGCATGCGCTCCCCCTTGCTCTCCGGTGCGCTGAAAGCCTAGGGGCGAGCGCCGACACCGGTTGCTCGGGCTGTCAGGTGCCGACCGGCACGAACCGCGGCCCGTCGTACCCGTCGCGGGTGACGTGTGCAGTGAAGTCGGCGAGTGAACGCACCCAGTGTCCGCGATCGCCGTAGAGCGCCTGGTACACGACCACCGGCTCCTCGGTCTCCACGTCACGGGCGACGAGGACGACCTCGTAGTCGTTGCCCTTGAAGTGCCGGTACCGCCCGGGTGTCACGTCGAAGCTCACGCCCCGATGCTAGGGCGGCGGCCCGTGCACTCCCTACACTCACCCCATGACGGAGCACGCACGCACCGAGCACGCCCGCACGGACCGCGGACTCGACCGCCTGGTGAACTTCTCCGACGCCACCGTCGCGATCGCCATCACGCTGTTGATCCTGCCGCTGGTCGACATCGCCAGCGAGATGACCTCGGGCGAGAGCGCCGGCGACCTGCTCCGCCAGCACTGGCCCGCGCTACTCGAGTTCCTCATCACCTTCTGGTTGATCTCGCGCTTCTGGATCCTCCACCACCAGGTGTTCGAGCACGTCCGGTCCTACAACCCGCGGATCATGCAGCTGAACTTCGTCTGGCTCATCAGCATCGTGTTCCTGCCGTTCGCCGCCAACCTGCTCAACAGCGGCGAGAACGACGACCGTGTGGCCCACGCGCTCTACCTCGGCAGCATGGTCGTGACGAGCCTGGCGCTCACCACCATCGAACTCGTGCTCCGACGGAACCCCGAGTTGCTCGCCACCCCGCTGGGCGACTCGGCGCGCGGGCTCATCGCCGCCGGACTGCTGTCGGCCGCGCTGGTCTTGTCGGTGGTGTTCCCGAGCATCGGCCTGCTCTGGGCGCTGCTGTTGCTGTTGCAGGGCGCCGTCGCCCGGCTGCTCCGACGCGTCTGAGCGCGGCGCGTTCCGTTCGCCGGCGTGCGGGACGCACGCCGACATCCACGCGGGACGGGTACCGCGCCGCCAAGCCGTGGCCCGTTGCCTTGAAAAGTATGCCTATTCAAGCGAAGCAGAGGTCGGTCCAGCGACAGCGGATGAGACCCGAACCAAGACCGGAGCCCCAGGACCAAAGACCGAAGACCAAGACCCAAGACCCACGACCCAAGACCCAAGACCCAAGACCAAAGACCAAAGACCAAAGACCAAAGACCAAAGACCAAAGGCCCGAGGCCCACTGCCCGCGGCCCACTGCCCACGGCCCACGGCCCACGGCCGACGAACCGCCCCGACACCTGCCCCCGTCACGTTCGGTCACGTTGGCCCGGAACGCTGCCGAACCACGTACCGTCACGGCATGACCGCCATCCTGGCCGTCGCCGTGCTCGTGGGAGTCCTCGCACTCGCCACGGCGCTCGGTCTGCTCCTGCGCGCGAAGACCGGCCGCGCACGGACCACGACGGCACCGGGCGACGCCGGGACGGTCGCCGACCTCGCCCCGCCGACAGCCTTCGGCACGCGTGCCACCCTCGTCCAGTTCTCCACTCCGACCTGCGCCCGCTGCCCCGCGACGGCCCGGCACCTGGACTCCGTCGCCGCCCGACACGACGGCGTCACCCGGCTGGAGATCGACCTCGCCGAGCACCCCGGACTGGCGAGCCGCTTCAGCGTCCTGCAGACCCCCACGGTCCTGCTCGTCGACGGTTCCCGGACCGTTCGCACCCGCTTCGGAGGCCCACCC